>CAJJCM010000015.1 GCA_905182635.1 uncultured Candidatus Poseidoniales archaeon | reverse complement strand
CCCAGACAACCGCGGCATTAGAGACAGCAACCCAGCAAGTCACTTGCCAAGGCTGTTCAAGCGTGTTCGCCATTCGAATTCCAGAAGGCGCCAACTCAATTGTTGTTGCTTGTCCAACGTGTTCTCTGGATGCTACTGTAACCGCTTGAAATCCTCCGCCCATAGGGCGGGTCGCAAAGAGTGTGGTTTTTTCATACAACAAAGGGATGGGTTCTCATAGTTTGGATTCTTGATACTTACATGGTAGAGAGCCAACCGCGTCTTATTCGTGTTGGTTTGCCACAAAGTTCCGACCCTCGACGAATGGCGGTGGCCATGGTTTTGTTGATGTTTATTTCCTTGGCCCAACCCGTTGGCGCAGAACTTTCAGTTTCTCGAAACGATTTCGGAATTCTCGATGAATTAGACGAAATCTTGTCGAAGCGTACTGATAACGATGAAGCAAGTGTTGCTGCACTCGGGGCTGTTGCTGCACTCAATGCCGTTGACCTCGCCCAACGACCAGTTGACTCAAGCGATCCATTGTCTCAAGCAAGCGGCTATCTTGACAGTTTGGAGTTGAGAGACTCTTCTCCTTTTGTTGCTGACCATCCACGGCCGTATGAATTTCTCTTGGATTCTTCTACCCAACCCAATGGTTGGCCTTACAACTTGTTTGAGACCTTATTTTCAGTCGAATCATTGGGATTAACTGACCCATTGGCCATCGGGATCAACACCTATGCCGTCTATGTCAATTTCACTTCAAGACCAGGTGGTCCGTCACATGAAGCATGGGTCACAGCAACATTTACCGGAGATCTCTTTGTTGGAACGCAACCCACTTTATTCACAAATCAGATTGATATTGATGGTGATTCTGTTGATGACCTCGAGGTTGGTTTGACCATTGAAGGCCTCGCCACTCAAGATGATGGCTTTGGATTGGAATTTGGGGATTGTGGCGTGCCCCCATTGACCATTCCATGCATCGAAGAATTATGGATTCGTCCAACGTTCCAGTGGAAAGTAACCGCCCTCAATCAAAACGATTTATTGTGGGATAATCTGTCGCATCTCGAAGTAAGTTTGATGAAAGGTTTTGCTTTTGATGTCACGCTTGACGACTCTGAATCGTATGCACTTGTCATCGATACACGTTTCACGCAACCCCCACATGACTTCACACTCGGTGTTGGTATACAGAAGATGACGTTCAGCGTCAATAGCGTGATTTCCACTGGCTTAGATTTTGTCGCCTCCCTCCTCGCCGGGGAAGTGAATTCCTCAGATTTAAGCCTCACTTCGATTTCGGCACCGTATGCCATTCGTGCGTCGAATCCAGATGCTGACAGTTCGAACCGTCAATCAAATTGCGATGATGGTTCGACCTATTATGACCCACTTCTCGATCACGATGCTAAAAGTGCTGAACATAAATGTGGCTTTGGCCTTGGTGTTGGTTTCATCCGGTTCGAAGGTGACAATGGAGGGACGACCGTCAAAGTACTCGAAACTGCCTATATCGATGCGGGATTCCACCCTGAAGTTGGCGATACTCGATTGCCAAACGAAATTGATATTACCTTGCGAAACGACAATCTCGGACAAAACACCTTCGACACAGTAGAGATTTATTCGGACTATGGAGCAGATATGTACCTGCATTATTTCGAGGACCGCTCCAACACATCGGAGGGAGAGTCCCTCTTTGGCAACATAACGGACTCTCGCACTTGGATTCGAGGCCTACCTTCTGGAACACTTCATCCTGATGAAATAGCCGCTGTTTTTACCATGATTGGAGAAGAGCCAGGCGGTGCTGATCTGCCGGGAGAAATCCCAAATCGCCTTTCAATGATTATCGCCATCAAGAATTTCACTGACGATAAGGACAACAATGTCGATGACCCAACCCTTCCAGTAAACCCAGCATCGCCTCCAACTACGCTGGTTGCAATTGTTGCAACTGAATCCATCGATGAACTGCAGTACAAATCGACATTCATGCGGGGCGGTTATGCTTCCGATTCCTCATCAATTGTCATGAACATTACCAATGTACCAAAGGTCATCATTGTAGCGGGAAGTTTTGAAATTCCAGAAAGCGGATTAAGCCGCGTTAATTATGACAATCCAAATCTCAACAGTATTGCACAAATATTTGACAATGCTTTGTTGACCATTGTTGAAGTGGTTCTCGATATTGGCGATGTAGTCAATGGTCTTCCTGAATCGATTGTTGGAACGGCCGGTGCTTCAGGCGGAGCGATTCGTTTGAATTGTTACAATCAAGTCCGGCTCAGTTTACCAACCTCAACTCGCGGGCCAATGGAAATTGGTTCTGTTTCAATTGCAATCTCAAGCAGCGACCAACCATGGTTACCTGAAATCGACCATATCTTACTGTCCGAGGATGCTAATATTGGAACGGTCAATGGGCGGCTTGGCCCCCAAGCCCCACTCGTCCCCATTGCCATGAGTGCTCGAATAGGTGGAATTTCCAGTATCAGCCATGAGTATGACCCAATCAACGATATTCGTCACATGGAATTGCATGGTGTGAGCGGTGGCCCGTTATTGATTGGGCACATCTTGCATGATGATGGCGATTTACTTTCTGCGAATCAACAGTCTGCTACCCTTTCCAATCGACCAAGTACATTCAACGTCACCCAAACTTCAGAGGCTTTGACCTATTCAGCCTCCGTCCCAATTGGTACCATTACCTATGGCGGAAACGGCGATGGACAACGCAATGCAATACGCCTCAGCGGCTTACCTTCTTCATTCCAATTGATTTTGGGTGATACAATTGGTTATGTAGCTTCAATACCGATGGATTCGATTGAAGTTCAATTGACCAATGCAACGCAACCACTCACCATGGACGGTGACCATTTCCGATTCTGGGTCGATGAAGCGACTGGAGAAACCAGCCTCAGCACTGCAATTTCAGACGTGACAAGTATCCGCCGACTTTCGCCACTTGACCCAGGTGCTATCGGGCCAGAAGGCAATTCGAGAATCGAGTTGATTCGAGCCGATTCTTCACCGATGAACATTTTGCTTGAAGATGAAACTGATTACGAAGACAAATTCAAAGGTATGAACGGTCGAATCACCATCGATCCTTTACCAGCGAATATTATTGTGGCCTATCCAAGTGATGTCGATTCAACTGGGCTTGAGTTGCCAACTTTCGATGAAGGGAATGGCGTCCAAGCGCTCTCCTTTTTCCTTGGAGATTTGGTGAATTTCGGTTCACTTGTCAATGACTTTGTTTATTCAACTGTTGTTGATTTAGGTGGACTTGAAACGAGTAATGAAGACATGTCATTGGGTCTTGATTTGGTGACTGGAGAACTTTTCAATGTTACGATGGATATTCAAAAAGGTACGAATGTTGTTGAACAACCTGAATGGTCACATGGACTTGGTATGGAAGTTTTCGAAGCCACAGTAGTGACTTTCAATCTGTCACGAATGCCGAATTATACCTTGTCGAGCCGAAGTGTTGTCAATGGAGCCTTAGCAGACCATCGAATAGATTTAGAAGAATATCAAGGGGTGTTTGACGCACTCAATGCAGCAAACGTCACCAACATCGACCAACTTTTGACGGCCCTCGAGGATGGAATAATTTTGGCTTCCGAAATGGAAGGAGTCAATCTTAGTATCTGGGAAGAGCAAGGCATCACCTACGAAATCCGTCGTTCTTGGCATCTTCGTTCTTGGTTGCCAAGTATGCCGACAGGTCGAATACTCTTGGAATATGATTTCCGTATGGCGGGTGAAATACCCATGTATGAATTGGACCTCTATCTTGAACAGTGGACTCCAAAGCGGCAACAATTGAGTGTCATTGTCAACGGATTAGAAGGCCGAGACATTGAATTGGTTCTTTCAGGCCTTGACACCAGTGGTCCCCATAATGTCGAAGCAAATGCAGTATTTTCAACCCAAGACAACCTTACAGTGCCCCGAGTTTCGATTGATATGCACTATGATTTAGGTACTCGCCTTGATTCTGCGCATGCTATTTTTATCGATAGACGTGCTCTGAGTCGAGTCGAATCGTTGATTGTTGGCGTTCCTCAATCGACCGACTTCTCAACAACCATTGGCGATATTTTCCTCATCAATCTCAAAGTTCCTCCTCAATATCAAATCGATGGTCATTCGGCAGAATCCTTGATGATTCAGCAAATGCGCTACGTCGATGGATTCTGGTGGCCTGCTACCGCCTTTATGCGTGATTTACCAGGCTTGATGAACCTTTCAGCTCAACCGAATAACAACTTTGACATGCGAGCAGATATTTCATTCCAAGGGATGATGGAACTGGATTACCAATCCAATACCGATGACATGGACCTGTATCTCGAAGCAACAGGGCGTTCGGTGGATACCAAA
Source organism: uncultured Candidatus Poseidoniales archaeon (assembly GCA_905182635.1). GTDB lineage: Archaea > Thermoplasmatota > Poseidoniia > Poseidoniales > Poseidoniaceae > MGIIa-L1. Next base: position 39,558 of record CAJJCM010000015.1, on the reverse strand, counting down.
GGTGATGTATTACTTTTGGCTGAAGACCTTCCTTCAACTTTCGTGCTTGAAACAACAGATGATTGGGGTATGCGTGTAGCATCTTCAGGTCAAGGGGTCAAACAACTTTACCTCAAACAAACAGACTTGCCTTCCTCGCCCGGTGTGACCATTGATCGAATTGAAGTGATTGGACAAAACCTCAAATCTGCGACCATTCAAATCTATACAGCCCCGTTCCAGTATCCAATTATCGTTTTAGATGATATTACCAATGGTCGAATTGTTGCCAGTGCAGAAGCAACGGTTGAACCGAGTTATACGACCGGTTTCCTTGAAGGGCACTCCTTCAGTGGCCGTGCTGTCTTACTCGATGCCCAATTTACTGGGCCATTGCCGACCGCTTCATCGATTGGCGTCAATGGCATGGTCACAGACCTCTCACTGATCGGTTCTCTCACGGGTGACAGCATTGAGACACGACACGTGTTGATTGTTGAACCAATTACGACGGTTATTGCCAGTGGTTTGGCCTTGATATGGTGATTTTATGTCTGATGAACGCCACATAGCCGTCGACGAGCATGGAGATATGCTGGTTCATGAAGATGATATCAAATCAGTCGGTTTACTCGATGTAGCCCGACTTCAAAAAATCGAATCTCTTGGTTATTCGTTGGATGAAGATGGAATCGAAACCTATGAAGATATGCAAAGGGCTTCGAAAGCCTTCGTTAAGATTCGCGGAGAAGTAAGCCCCAGTCGCGTTGCATTAGCAGGAATTGTTTTCTTACTCCTTCTCGGGGTAATTTTCAGCGGTTGGTATTGGGCTTTACCCCGTGATGCAATCGATGTCGAAACTCAGTATCTTCAACGAGGTGGGCATTTGATAATGTCTGAAATTCACAATGTCGGCAGTCGTGATATTACGGATGTTTCAGTTCAAATCGAGTTTCAATCAATCGATGGCGAAGTCCTTGGGATGATGTCCATCGAGGTTGAACGAATTGCTTCACATTCCTCATTAGCAGGTGACGATTTGGAAATGCTCGTGATTGGGTATACCGTTTGGGATGAATACTTTATTTCCATCGATGTACAATATACCGATTACAACGGCAAAGTACAGTCGGAATTATGGTCCCATTCAGTTGGAGTTTGGAGCAGTGAACACTTCAACGACAAAGCAGAACGTAGTACATGGCCAATTTCGTGAATTCAATGTTTGAGGCCCAGAATACCCATAGCGATAAAACAGGGCGATAAGAGGACGCCTTGTGCAAGTCAAACGTTCGATGCTTGGAGCAATCGCTCTCATCACTCTTTTTCTCTTGCAAAGCACATCGCCTTTGTTCCACCCCATAGGGGTGGTTTCATCTGAAATTGAACTTGAAGGCGGAATTGAATGGGTTCAATTCGACCTTATTGACGATGTTTTTTCTGATGCAGCCGGTTACAATGAATATTCACCTTGGTCGGAAAACCGAGAAATCATTGCCTCGAGTCGAATCGGAACGTTCGATATCAACGGCCTCCAACTTGACCGGCCCATTCCGAGCGAATGGATGGTGACACGATTTGATTTGAGTCTCGTATTAGTTTCCAATGAGGTCTTGATGATGGATGTGCGAACAGCACTCAACGATATTCCAGGTCTCGCAGTTCGTGAGTTTATTGCACCCTCAGGTCTTCTTATCCAAGGTACACCGTACGCATTGTCGGACCTTTCTTCTCTCGATGGCATCGTGGCGCAATACCCTGTGCCGCTTGCTTTGTTGATCGATGGCCCGGTTCTCGATGTCTTGATGCTTGAAGGTGGAGAAGAAGCACTGCAAGGTGTATCGATGCGAATAGAAGGTTGGAGAAATGACGAAGGTCCAATGGATTCAATTCAATTTACAGATGCTTCCGGTTCGCAATTGGTCCAGAAAGTTGCAGAACTCATCCCACTTGCTTTTTCAGAATCTCACCAGTGGGATTCAGGACGTTACCAAGGAATTCTCTCGACCGATGACCTGATTGGCATTGTTGCTCAACCCTCACTGCGAATCTTCCGCTTTGAACCGACCTTTAGCACGGACAACAGCCAGGCTCGTACCCACATGAAGACGTCTCAAGTGACCAGTTATTTCACCACCGATTTAGATGGCTCTGGACAAATTGTAGCTGTTGCCGATTCAGGCTTGGATGCTGACCATGGGGATTTTGGTACTCGCGTCGTTGGTAATCATGATGTCATTGGAGACGGTTCGACCGCTGACAAACATTCAGGTCACGGCACGCATGTTGCCTGTACGGTTCTTGGCGATGGGTCACAAGGGGGCTATTCAGGAGTAGCAACCTCGACGGAACTCTATTTCCAAGCCATGGAAAACGATAACACCGGTAATTTCCAATCCCCTTCATTGAATTATCTTCTCAACACCGCTTATTCTGCAGGTGCCCACACTCATACGAATTCTTGGGGGTCCACCTTGGCAAGTGACCAAGGTAAGTATACTTCAGAGAGCGAAGACGTTGATGACCGTGCGAATTATTACGACCGCTTTTACAATGGCCATGACGGCTTGACCATCCTTTTTGCCGCAGGCAATGACGGTCCAGACACCGGAACCGTGGGTGCGCCTTCAACAGCCAAGAATTCCATCACCGTCGGCAATCACCAAAACCGTTATTCAGGAAGTCCGGATTCAATCATGTCTGGTTCTTCACGAGGACCGACAGATGATGGGCGCATTAAGCCAGATATTCTCGCACCCGGCGGCTATGTGCGTTCATGTAGAGCTCAAGAAGCAACGGATATCGGTAGTTCCACATGGTCGAATGCCTACTATGTTGAATATACTGGAACTTCAATGGCGGCACCGAATACTGCAGGTGCTGCTGTAATGGTTCGTGAATACCTTGAAGAAATCGCACTACGCCCTTCTCCTCAAGGTGCTTTAGTCAAAGCCTTACTGATATTAGGGGCGCAAGATATTGGCTCTCGAGATATTCCAAACGACGATGAAGGATGGGGTCGCCTCAATTTACTTGAGACCCTCGCTCCATCATTCGGTGGAATATGGGTTGATGACCGTTCAATTTTATCAGGAACAGGCAATTCAAAAACATATAGTTTCAACATCACTCAAGCAAATTCTAAGTTTAAAACGGTCCTTGTTTGGTCGGATGAACGAGGCTCACCCTTCTCAAGTACACAATTAGTCAATAACCTCGATATCGAAGTCACCAATCCAAGCGGTCAAATTTACCTTGGTAATGATTTCGCGAATGGCCGCTCTACTACGGGAGGGGTGGCGGACAATTTGAACAACGTCGAAGTTGTATTGATCGATAATACCGAACTTGGCGTTTGGACGGTCGTCGTCAAGGACGTGTACCATGGTGGCAGTAAAGCGCAACCATTTGCTCTTGCAGTCCTGGGGTACGGCGTCAATGACCTGCGTCCAGACCCTTCAATCGTGGAAGAAGAGTTTACAATGTCCGTGACCATTCCTCAAGTTGAGGACCAATTACAAGTCACTTCAAAAGTATTCAATGTCGGAAATGTCCGAGCTGACTTCTTCGACATAACCTTTGAAGCAAATGGTATCGAAATTGAAACAAAGACGCTCGATTTGGGCTCTGGTGCATCAAAGACGCAAGTGTGGGATTGGACGCCGCAAATTGCAGGCCAATCGACGCTCTCCTTCATCATCGACCCGAACGACGAAATCGAAGAGATTCTTGAGAATAACAATCGGCATGATGTCTTGGTGAACGTCACAGCACCGGGAGTCAAACTTTCTGCTGAACCTCAATCGATTATGCTATTGAATACAAGTCGGACAACGACATCATGGAACATTACCCTTACCAACACTGCTCTGGTCTCGACGAATGCAAGTCTCTTTACTCAAGATGTCATGAATGACATAACGGGCCAAACGGAATCATGGTATGTCGGAGCATCAGAATCAAATTTCACCCTTGATGGTCAAGGTTCAGCAGAAATCGTAGTCACGCTTGTTCATCCCGCTCCGCCCGAGCCAGGAATATACCGTATTGATTTGCTGGGAATCGATGTAGATAATGGAGTGACTTATCCATATATGCTGTATCTTGAAGTTCCCGAATTACCCGATTTACGTCTTGAATATAACTATGAAATTGTTCCGGTATCTCCAACTGAGCCGACAAGTATTGACATTCGCTTATTCAATATCGGTAACGCCAACATCGGTTATGATTTATTCCTCGAAGCACCTGCTGGTTGGGGCGCTGGATTTGATACACTTTCAAGCGTACCCGGTGCCAGTTCTGGTTCGACAGGCCTTATTTCAAAAGACACACATCGGGTCATTGGGATGTCGTTCACACCTCCACCAATGATGACAATCGCTGGTGCAGAACGAATGGTTCGTTTGACTGCAATTTCACAAACTGAAATCACAGAAAGTTGGGTATTTGATATACCGATCAAGGTCAAAACAGTAACGGACGTTGATGTGAATTTGGAAACAAACATTGGTGTTCTCCGCCCAGATTCATACTTCAGTATGCTGTTCTCATTGGAGCACCGAGGTAATATTGACCTCTCGTTAACGCCATCTTTTGAATTACCTTCTGGTTGGTCGGTTACTTCAGGTAATGAACCATTTGACCTTACATGGGCATCTTCGAAGAATCTGCTGTTCGGCATTTCAGGTGATGGAACCGGCACATCTGGGGAAGTTAAATTCCATCTTGACAGTGACTCGGACCGAATCTCTTGGATCGGGCAGTTCAATGTTGAAGTGCTTGCTCAACCAACGCTTAATTTTGCTAGCCTTGAATTGGAGGATGGCACATCATGGAACACGCCATTTGGAGATGGCTCCCATCCAACAGGTGTTCCATTATTGTTCACATGGCTTATTGGAAACGAGGCGAATGTAGAGTGGCAACCAACCGCTTCGGTATATTTGAGCAGTGGCTTATTTGGTGACTGTTCGCCTATCGAACCAATACCTTTCGGTAACCTTGAACCGGTGTCCTGTACAATCCTTATCTCGACGACAATGCCTCCATTGAGCGAACCCTCATTCGTGTTGAAACTCGAGGGAGGAGATGTTGAATACACAGAAGAAATTGGTCTCTTAGTCGCTACGGTTCTCGAATCATCATGGGTTCAAGAACGAACGACTTCTTTTACGACAGGAACTCAAGAGCAATTAGAAGTTACATTGATGAATGCCGGAAACATTGCCTTTTCACATAAATTAATACTCGAAGAATCCAAGGATTGGACGGGTAGTATTGATGGAAATGATATTGCGAATTTAGAACCAGGGGAATCGATGACCGTTCGTCTCTTGGTGCGTGCCGACCGACCGGGAGATGGAACTCTTACACTCGGTTTACAAGGTGCTGATTCAATGACAAACGCTTCAATTGAATTGAAAGTTACTTCGGTTGGAGAGCCGATTGGAACATCGGGACAAACGCTTCCACTTGCAGGTATGCTGATTGGGTTGCTTATTGTTGCATTACTCATCGGTGGCATCTTCCTTTCTAGACGTGAAAAAGATAGCCCACCCCGGCTCACACTTACTGGACTAGAAATGCCGGCAGGGGATATGATTCCATCGATTCAACCGTTCGCACCAGTTCCAGTTGAACAACCAAAAAAGCAAGGTACGATGTGTTGGTCATGTCGCGATGAAATCTCAGGTTTAATGCTTGGTTGTCCAGGGTGTGGGGCTCGATACCATCGCCTTGATTTCGCAGCCTGTACTTCGGATTCACTCACTCAATGCAAGAATTGTCAAACTCCAGTTTCGTCGTTCGTCGAAGCATGAAGTTGATAACCAAGTTTGTTTTCCTTGATACATACAAGGGCAGTCTTTTGATACTAAGGCCGCCACCGGGGGTCATGGACCCCCGAGAAACAGACAATACGCACGATTTAAAACGTGCCTACTTCCTTGTAGGGCTTCTTTTGCTTTCCATTCTACCAATGGTGACGCCGGGTGTTGCTGCAGACGGGGCACGGGATGCGACAATCACCATCCAAACCACGCCTGGAAACGGTCTTGAAGTCAATCCAGGAGAATCCGGTGAATACACGGTTAGAGTGTACAATCAAGGTCCAGAGTCGATCACATTGTCCCTTTCAAGCAGTGAAGAAGGAACTCCGGAATGTGGCTCATATACATCATCCATTCAACAAATCCCAGGTGTCATCGAATCAAATGATTACGGTGAAACTACAATGACCGTTACATTGACTCAAAACGCTGAAGGAACTTGTGACACCACGATCACAGCCAATGCAAACGAGGCTCCACCTGCCGTTGGTCAACCTGCTTCAGAAACCAAAATCGTCACAACGACCGCTGGAGATGGCTCAGGTTCTGCTGTTTTCGGAGTAGACCTTTCAATGGCATCCGAGTCTCAACGCCACCAAGACTGGGGAGGCGAAACGGTCATGGAATACGATATTGTCGTTGAAAACACGGGTCAAACCAATGAAACAATCGCCCTTGCACTTACTGAAGCAGATGGAAGCGGTTGTCAAAATGCAGATGACCTCACAGTCGATTTAGATGAAGAAACGGTAACCCTTGACCAAAATGAAACAGAAACGGTTACAGTTTCAGTTGAAGTTCCAGCAGGCCAACAGGCGAATAAATACTGCTGGGAACTCACAGGTACTGTAACAAACGACGTATCGCAAGAAGCCTCTGATGTCGAAGAATTTGATTTGACGGTGCCAGAGTTGCATGAATGCAGCATGGTGTTGTCGAAGTCGAGTATGACCGTTGACCCTGATGGCGAAGGGACCCTCACGGCCACTTTGACCAACATTGGAAACAGCGATTGGTCAGTAACTATGGCAAAAACAGGTAGCCGTGCGGGTTGGGTCAATTACGATGGAGCGTCTTCAGGCCTCCTGCCGTATGCCGATGGCGAAGGTACTCGGATGTTTGATATCATCGTCACACCTGATGACTCCGTTACTGCTGGAGATGAATCGGTCATCCAAATCATCGCAAAAGATGGAAACACAGTCAAATGTTCGGAAGAATTGAGAGTAATTGTCGGCCAATCATTTGGGGCGAGTCTTTCACTTTCAACATCAACGCTTTCCAATATAGAACCCGGTTCCAACGGCACCGCTACGCTCACCGTTACCAACCAAGGAAACGGTTTGGATAACCTGCGAGTCTCTTCTTCAGCGCCTCCTTCAGGTTGGAGCGTGCAACTCGATTCGACCACGGTATCTGTTGGTTCGAAGCACGGCTCTGAAAAAGCCGAGAACGTCGAACTTGCCATCAATGTTCCAGCGAATGCCTTGGCGACTGAGCAAATTCAAATCGCCTTCTCCGTGTTACCTGCGGGTGGCGGTGCTGCCTATGCGGAAGTCACGCTTACCGTGACGGTCAAAGCCATTCATGGAATCGAAGTTCAAGCCACAGCACTTGAACAAACAGGTCGTTCAGGCTCACTTGTAAAATTCCCTGTTACCATTCAAAATACAGGAAATACAGAAGACAACTATCGATGTATCGAGTATGACCAAACGGCTTCTCCAAAATGGGATGTGCACTGTGAAGACAGTAATGGGAACCTCATTTCATCGACCCAAGGAATTGCAATTGCACCACAAAGTTCCATGCAAGTGTTCATGGTGGTCAGTATTGATGGTGAAGAAGAACTCTCCTCCAGTCGATTGACGGTTCGAATCATCAACAAAGATGACACATCACATTCAGGTGATGAAGATGACGATGGAGTGCCAGATAATCAACGGCAAATCCTTTTCCTTGCAATTCTTTCGGACCGTGTTTTCGCTATGGATGTTCACCTTGTGGATGGTGGACTTGACCAACGTTCAGGCAATGCAATACTCCCCCCTTCTGGGTCTCAAACATACGGATTCTGGGTTCGAAACACTGGCGATGGTAACGACAGGGCCATCTTCGATGTATCTGGGCTTGAAGGTCTTGCGACCCGAGAAATAACCCTCTATGGCCTTCCAATTGATGCTGACATTACAATTCCTGTAGGATTCGGTATTTGGGATAAAAACAACAGTTTGTTCTTGCTTGATGCTTCTGGAGAACCGATCATTGGCTCGACAAAAGATGTTGCTGAAACTCAAATGTGTGAACTTGGCCATTGTGCCGGCGGCTATGATGCACGACCATTTGAATTGTATTTCGAAATAAAATTGACCGTCAACCCAAGTGCGGAAACCGGCGATGGTGGTATTCTTGAATTGGTCGTATTGAGTAGCAAGAACGCAGCCAACCGTTCTGGTCATTTCGATATTTCACTCGATGTCCAAATTATCTATGAATTTGAATTTGACCTCGGCGAAAGCAATACAGAAATTGACGTCACCTATCCAATGAAGGAAACATTTGTAATCTTCATCACCAATACCGGAAACGTCGATTCCGAAGTTCTGGTTTTCTCGTCTGAAAGTTTCCGTGGATGGAGCGTCCTTTTGGATGAAGCCGATGGAACTGACACTTGTCAAATTGAGATTAAGGATTTCATCTGTGAAATCGAAGTTGGTCAAACCATCGGCATTGAAGTGAGTATTCGAACACCGGATGGTGCAGAGGTTGCGGACACTTACAAATTCACGCTCTCCGCAGAACCCGTTGAGACTGGAGTCGTCGACCGTGAAAACATCGAGTTCACTGTCAATGGTGATGTTGAACAGGGATTATTCGGCCTTGGAATTCAGGCCAAACATATGACGACTGGATTGTACGGCCTTTTCGTACTCCTCTTCGTCGGTATTGTCTACCGAAGTTTCATCAAACGCCCTCGTTCTTGAGATTTGAGTTTTTATCTTGCAGTGGCTTGGTTTTCTCCATCTCATCCGATTCGTTTTCTACTGTTTGATTTGGGAATACTTATGGGGGTCCCTCAAGTCGGAAAGATTGCGGAGCGTATGCTTTGCACATGGGTGAAATTATGTCCGGCCTCGAATCGGTTCCGAGTGCGTATCTCTCAATTGGTTTTTTGACAGTACTTGGAATAATCATGCCGTTGACAAATTTCGTCATCACATGGTTTGTCCGTCCTCGAGTAGACCCGGCCCGACCCCACATTACTCGTTCGTATTTATTGGAGGGCTATGAGCGGGACCATAGCCTCTATCCACGTCGTTTAACAACCTTTGAATGCGGTAGCGAACCTGTTGGCGATGCAATGATTCAATTCCACTTCCAGTATTATTGGTATGCTATTATTTTTCTTGTTTTCGATGTTGCTTTCATGTTTCTTGTCCTTGGGGGCGTGGTTGCTTCTGACGCCACATCACCCGGTGCTGGTGCAGGAGCAGTCGAAGAAGCCAAGAGCGCACTTATGCTTCTCGGAGTTTTCTTTACCATTATCTCTCTGGGCGTATGGTATGTGTTCAGGAAGCGAGGACGCATTTACATTTGAGGTGGATTTATGACAGAAGCAGGAGATAATTTCGCAGCTTTCAACAGTCGCGCTTTGGTCGAAATGGTCGGTGGAGTTACCGACGAAGCCCTCAAAGCAACCCGAATCAAGAAGTTCCTCAGTGTTCTTGCTGGCCGATATTTCAATTGGGCGGGACGTAAATCTCTGTTCACCCTCCACTTGGGCATCAAGTGCTGCGCAATCGAGATGGCTGCAGCAGCAACCCCTCGATTTGACGGTGACCGATTTGGTGTTCTGTTCCGGTCATCCCCTCGACAGTCCGATGTATTGTTGATCAACGGGCCAATCTCAAAGAAATTCGCAGACAAAGTGGTCCGTCTCTGGGAACAAATGCCTGAGCCAAAATATTGCATTGCAATGGGCGAATGTGCGATTTCCGGTGGTCCGTATTTCCAGTCATACAACATCCTCGAAGGCGTTGACACGGTCATCCCAGTCGATGTCTACATCCCTGGTTGCCCCCCTCGTCCAGAAGCCCTCATCGACGGTTTTGGATTGCTCCGTGAGAAAATCATTCGAATTGGTGCCGCTCCAAGTGCTGAGCGCGCCAGTGACAAGCCAGTAATTGTAGGGGATGACTGAGATGGTTGGCTCGATTACCCCCAAGCAAAACGCAACGGCTGCTGATGCGTGCATGGCTGCTATCAACGACCGTTTCGGTGGAAGCGGCATTGAAACTTCCATTCCAAACCATTCGAACGCTAAGAAATACGCTTTCGTTCGAATCGTGTGCCCGCCGCAACATTGGGTCGCCCTTTCAAAGTGGATGAAATATGACCTTGGCGTCAACTACTGTTCGATGGTGACGGGAACGCATTTCCCTGATGGCTCACCAGAGCGTGGATGGGAAGTTGCTTACCATTTCCTCCGCCAACCCGTTCAGGACCAGACTCCAAACACCTGCACTGTTCACGATGTCGAAGCGCTTTCAGGCATTGATATTCCAATGGAATTCGAAGTCTTCATCCCACTGCCCCAAGGTGACTCTCCTACGGTGCCCTCTATCCAGAGCATTTGGGTTGGAGCAGATTGGAACGAAAAGGAAACTTGGGATTTGGTCGGTATCAAATTTGAAGGACACATCAACATGCACCGCGTGTTGAATCCAAACGACAGCCCAGAAGGATTCCACCCACTGCAAAAGCAGCACAAACTTCGCTATCATGACCACAATGAAATGTACGATGACCCGCAAGGATTCATGCGTAAACCTGCCGACGAGGGTCGTGTTAAGTGAGGAATTATCATGGCTCAAATGTGGATTACAATGGGACCTCAGCATCCAATGACCCATGGGTTGTGGACGCTACGGGTAAAAGTTGATGGAGAAACCGTCGTCGATACCGAGGCTGAACTCGGATACATCCATCGCGGTGTTGAAAAAATATGCGAGGCTCGTGATTTCACGCAAATCACACCCTACTGCGACCGTCTCTGTTACGTGAGCGCAATGACATGGGCCAACTCCTACATCTATGCGGCTGAAGATTTGCTCGAAGCCGAAGTACCCGCTCGTGCAGAATACATTCGACTTATTTCGGCTGAAATACAACGCCTTGCCTCTCACTTGATGTGGCTTGGTGCTTTTGGGCCAGATATTGGTAACTTGACACTGATGACCTGGTGTATGCGTGACCGAGAAATGTTCCTCGACTTACTTCAAGAACTCGGAGGCTCTCGAATGCACTACAATTACCCGCGTATTGGTGGTGTCAAGCGCGATATGCCGATTGGATTTGCTGACCGTGTTATCGCCAAGACCAAGTTGTTCGAGAAGCGCCTTGATGAATACGAAATGATGCTCGACGAATCAACCATCTGGCTTGTCCGCCTCCAAGGCGTTGGCTATGCCAATGCAGAATCGATGGTCGATGCAGGCGTTTCAGGACCAAACGTTCGCGCTGCCGGTGTCAATTATGACGTTCGCTGGGCTCATCCCTATTCCGTCTATGACGAAATTGATTGGGAGCCATCGGTCGAAAAACCAACTTCAGTCAAAGGCGCCGATTGTTACGACCGTTACCGTGTCCGTATGGAAGAAATGCGCCAATCATGCCGAATGGTACTCGATGCACTCAACAAGATTCCTGGTGGGAAGAATACCAACTATGCCAACGGCGATGAAATGATTCTTACCAAGGCACCGACCCGTGCTCCCGAAGGTGCAACTGGTTTCAGTAACTACGAATGTACCCGTGGTGCATCGCAATTTTATGTTCAAGGTGGCGGCGAAGGTCGGGGGAAGAATCCGTACCGAGTTTCGATTCGTTCACCTATGTTCATCACAATTCCTTATGTTGCAAAGACAATGATTGGCTACAAGATTGCAGATATTCCTGCGATTATGGGTAGTTTTGACCCGTGTATTGGAGAAACGGACCGTTGAGGTGATTGCTATGGATGACATCTATGACTTGCGCGGTATTTTCCTCGGTAAAGACAGTCTTGTCACATCCTTCATTACTTCAGCGGTTGAAGGCACAGCTTTGGAAGACAGCGCTTCTGACCTGTCGTTCTTAGTTGGTACTTTTGCTGTGGTAAACATTGTATTCTTAATGCTGTTTTTCAGTCAATTCGCGATTCTTTGGATTGAACGTAAAGCCGTCGCTCGGATGAACGACCGCCGTGGTGCAACGACTGCTCTGCGCTCGCTTTGGGTTGGAGAAAACGGCGTCACCGCTGGCGAATGGTGGAAGATGTTGCCGTTCGGTGGCGGAATCGTCGGAGCCATTAACAAATTCCTCAACAAGCGATTCGGTAATCGCGATCCAAAAAATCCGACTGTTGACCGAGTCAACAACCGCTCATGGATGGGATATTCAATCCTCCCCGGTTTCTTTCAAAACGTAGCAGATGGGATGAAGTTCTTACTCAAAGAACACATGGTACCTCGGCGTGCAGACAAACTCATTTTCGAAGTGTCCCCTTTCCTCATCGTCTCTTCGACGTTACTGATTCTTGGAATCATCCCGTTATCGAGCGGAATCTATGCGACAAATCCAGACCTTTCCATTCTCTATGCCATCGCTATCTTTGGCATCGCTCCAATTGGCGTATTCTTTGCCGGTTGGTCTTCCAACAATAAATACACATTGATTGGAGGCATTCGTTCAGCAGCTCAATTGACCGCTTACGAAATTCCATTGCTACTCACACTGCTCTCCGTCGCCATTCTTTCAGGCACATTCAACATCATCGAGAGCATTCACTTCCAGCATGCTGCCGGTTCTTGGAACCTGTTCTTGATGCCATTGGGTGCAGTTCTGTTTTTGGTCACAATGATTGCAGAAGTTGAGCGTGTCCCCTTTGATATGCCGGAAGCCGAGGCTGAATTGGTCGAAGGATGGTGGACTGAATACGGTGGAATGCGTTTCGGTATGTTGTTCATGGCAGAGTACATTCGCACCTATGCTGCCTGTTTCCTGTTTACACATTTCTTCCTCGGAGGATGGCATTTGCCATTCCAAGGCACCATCAGCCAGATCCCAGTGCTTGGTGATGCTTATGTCTTAATTCCTGGCGCAATTGTGGTACTCTTGAAGACCTGGTTGGTCTTCTTGGTTGTCTTCGTTTGGGCACGATTCTCTCTTGCCCGTATCCGAACTGACCAGATTCTCGAATTTGGCTGGAGAATGCTCTTGCCATTAGCTGTCGTTCAAGTGATTCTTTCAGTCGTCTACCGGCTGTATCTCTTCCAACCAGACAACATGTCCTACACCGCAGAAGGTGGAAGCGCTTGGGACGCTTGGGGAATTCCAATGTTCATCCCACTTGCAACAACCGTACTTTGGTTGGCAGTGTTCTATGTTCTTCTGAATGATGAAGACAAAGACGCAGCGCCAGATCGAATGTATCACGTTCACACATTACAGCCCGCGGGAACGCACACTCCGGGAAAGGACTGAGGTGATTTAACATGCCAATGCATCCACACGCAAAACCGAACTTTAGAAATCTCTTCTGGTATCCATTTAAGATTACATTGGTCACCGCACTTCGTACTTTCCCATTCTTTGGAAAGTTGCTTGGCAAGAGGCTGGATTGGGGCTACCATAACTCCGAACATCCAGAATTCCTCGATGCAGGGAGTAAAGCTCGCGCTGCAAAAACCGCGGAATTCAATGATATCACCGCTCAAAAGTTCGCCCCTGACCGGGTTACTTCGGACTTGTTCCCAACACTTTGGAAACCACAAACTGTTCAATACCCTTACGAGCGACTTGAGGAGATGGAACCTTGGCTTTTCGTTCCGGGAAATTACAATGGCAGAATTGGAGTTATTTGGGAGACATGCACCGCATGTAAATTGTGTGTAACAGCATGTCCAAACGATTGCCTTCACATGACCACTGAATTGCGTGTTGACGTATTGGATGGAGCAGATGGCGAACACGGCGGCATGGGTGCAGACTTCGAAATCGGCGGTCATGCAGCAATTCTACTTCCTGAAGTTGCAGAAACTCTTGAGGACTTCAACCATGTTACAGCACACACAGATACACCAAATGAATGGCGCTTCGGAGAAGTGCTTGACCTTTCAGGCAGCACTGCGACTGTTCGCTGGAATGATTCCGGCGAAGAAGCGGTATTGGACAAATCGGATTTACGCGTTGCTGATGACCAAATCGTCTCAGGACGTATTGATTTGGGCCGTTGTATGTTCTGTGGCCTTTGCATGGAAGCGTGTGGATTTACCTCGTTTTTCATGACCAATGAATACGATGGAATGTCCGGATTTTCCCGCCAGGAATTGTGGTTTGATGCAAGTCGAACCCGTGTCTTGCCATCCCTTCACCAAGAAGCAGTTGACACTGAACTCGCCAAGCGTGCTACCAAAGAACGCACCAAGCGGGCTAAGAAGGCAGCAAAGGCAGCCATTGCAAACAAAGCGGAAGAAGGTGCTTGAGATGGATATTGCAAGCTTTGCTGAAACTGGTGTGTTCTTTTTGTTCGCAACCATCGCCATTCTTGGCGCACTCGGCTTAGTTCTTGCACAACGTGTTGCACACTCGATGCTCTCGTTGATTTTCTGCTTCATGGCAGTGTCTGGAATTTTCATCCTTCTGGGTGCTGAATTCTTGGCAGCGATTCAGATTTTGGTCTATCTTGCGAGCGTTGGTCTCGTGGTACTGTTCGGTATCATGTTGACCCGTCGCCAAATCTTAGAGGAGGATTTTGAATGAAACTTGTATCGTTATTCACTCGTATGGGCTTGTTAGCCCTCGGTATGATTCTTGTCTCAGTTTTGAGCGCAGACAGCGTTTGGGCCAACAGCAGTGAAGAGTATCCAACCACCAGCGGACTTGCCGATTCACTGCTCAGCGATTGGATCTTGCCATTATTGATTGTTGGAATACTCATGGCTCTGGCTATGATTGGTGCAGCCTACCTCGTTCGTGATGAGAGAATGGAAAATCTTCTTTGGGAATTTGGGGGTGAAGAGGAATGATTGACCCAGCATGGGTTTCTGGCCTCTCTGCTTTGATGTTCGTCATTGGATTAGGTGGCGCGTTCACACGAAAGAACGCGATTATCGTCCTCATGTGTATCGAATTGATGCTCAATGCCGCCAATATGCAGTTTGCAGCAGCAGCAGTTCATCATGGTGATACAACCGGATGGGTCTACACACTCTTTGCCATCGCTATTGCGGCCAGTGAAGTTGCGATAGGTTTGGCGATTTTCCTTGCCGTTTATGGGCAACACGAAACGATATCATTGGACGATGTAAATGTCCTAAAGAACTGAGGTGATTGAATGTCAGGTACGGAAGTTACAACAACAGTTCACTCAGACTGGATGCAATACGCACCATTGATTATTTTATTACCAATGATGGGCTTTGCCGTCATTTTATTCCTCGGCCGGGTGTTTAACGGACATCCATTCTGGAAGAAGAACCTCAAGGAGGGAGGAATCATTGCTTTGCTCGTCATGGGCGCAAGTTTCATTCTTTCTTTGCTCTTGATTTCAGAATTCCTCAAAGGATATTCAGGTCTTGACGAAATTTTTGAACAGATCGCTTGGGTCAACACAGGCATTTGGAACGGCGGTAGTACCACTGAACCCGTTTCCTTTGGATTCGGAATTTATGTTGACCACATCACTGTAATGTTGCTCTTTGTTGCTGCATTCTTGTGTTTGCTCATCAACGTGTTCAGCATTGGTTACATGAACACCGACCCAATTAACGACAACCGCAACCATCGATTCTATGCAGAATTCGTCTTGTTTTGTGCTGGAATGCTTGGAATGGTTCTTGCAGATTCTTTCCTCTGGTTGTTTATCTTCTGGGAGATTATGGGTCTTTGCTCCTACCTACTGATTGGATTCTATTACGAACGCCCAAGCGCCGCATCTGCTGCAAAGAAGGCATTCTTGACGACTCGAATTGGCGATGTATTCCTGATGATTGGATTGGTTATGCTTTGGGACCTGTTTGGTTCTCTTGACTATGCAGTGGTCTTTGACACACAAAATATTGAGATTGTTGCAGAGAATTCCGCAGGGACGCTTCAATGGGCTCTTGGTTTGATGTTCATTGGCGCGGTTGGTAAATCTGCTCAATTCCCACTCCACGTTTGGCTACCTGACGCTATGGAGGGACCAACACCGGTGTCTGCTTTGATTCACGCAGCGACCATGGTTAACGCAGGTCTCTATCTTGTAGCTCGTATGTTCCCATTCTTTGGGGCAGAATCCTTGCACGGAGATTTGGACGACCTTGCATTCATCATTGCTGCAGTGGGTGGAATTACCGCTGTGATGGCAGCAGGCATTGCGTTTGTTCAAATGGATTTGAAGAAAGTTTTAGCGTACTCAACGATGAGTCAACTCGCCTACATCTTCACTGGTTTGGGTTGTGCTCTGTATCTCGCTAACACACTTGACTGGCACAATGATAGTGATGCACATTACATCGTCGTTGTCGCTTTCGGAGCAGCACTGTTCCATTTATTCAATCACGCTATGGCAAAGGGAATGCTGTTCATGGCAAGCGGTTCAGTGATTCATGAAGTGCATCATGCGCACCATCACTTACATCATGGCGATGAACATGATGATGACGATTTCGATGCGCAATCAATGGAGAACATGGGTGGTTTGGCTTCCAAGATGCCCATCACTGCCACGGCAATGCTGGTCGGTTCTGCATCGATTATTGGATTACCCTTCATCGGTGGCTTCTGGTCCAAAGAAGGCATTATTGCCAACGCATGGCGAGTTGCGCTGGATGACCCACGTTTCCTCTTCCCTGCAATGTGTGTTTTACTCGGGGCAGCAATGACTGGATTCTACATGTCACGTATGTGGTTGAAGACCTTCGCAGGTAAACCAAATACCGAGGTTGCAGCGCATGTCAAACCGACAAATGGCTGGATTAAGACGCCCTTGTTTATTCTAATCTTTGTCACACTTTCTTCAATTCTTCTTGCCGGAATGGGCTTTACCCACTGGGCCGCCGATACCGAATACAGTTTCCTTTCCGAAAAGAACATCCTCAATGGTATTCTGTATGAAATGGAACACGCGTTTGCAAACAGTGATGCCTTCTTCTTTATCCTGACCTATGTCGTCATCTTCTTGGGCGCAGTTGTTGGTCCAGGCATCGCTATGGCACTCTATGGTGGAAAATTAGCCGACGGAGAAGAGGCGAAACCTTGGATGCGTCCAGTTATTCGCCTCAACACATGGGTCAACAAGCGTTTCCATTTCGACAACACTGCGTTTAGAGAATCGAGTTTGGCGACCGCTCTGGAAAACCGACTCTACATCGATGAATACTATGACAAGGCTATGGTGAATATCGTTGCAGGATTCTCAAACAAAGTTGCTGAAGCTGATACTGAAGTGATTGATGGAACCATTAAAGCAATTGAAAGCGGTTCACAATCGCTTTCTTCCATTGTCCGTTCATTGACCACTGGCTCTGCCCGAGACTACATCCTCATGGTTGCCGTTGGAACATTAGCAATTTCGCTTTTGATTTGGGGGGTGGCTTGAATGCAAGATTGGATTTCAATGCCCTTAGTCGGATTCCCATTGGTTGCAAGCATCGTCTTACTCGCCTTTGTATCGAATGCCAACGAATCGATGCGAAATCGTTTGTCGAACCCGATTCGAATGGCTACACTGATTTTCTCCTTGGTTCTCCTCGCCATTACCACTGGAATGTTCTTCCAGTATTTTGGTAACGCCAGTTGGGAAGGAATTTCTTTCAACAATTACGAGTTCACACACCGCTATACGTGGATTGAATCGCTCGGTATTCATTGGACCGTTGGTTTGGATGCGTTATCATTCCCAATGGTGTGGCTCACAACATTCTTGCTTCCAGTGACGATTATCGCTACATGGAATGAAAAGAATGGGGCGGTTTACTTCCCGATCATTTTGGGTATGGGCGGTGCGTTGATCGGTGTCTTCGTTGCACTCGACTTGTTTATGTTCTATGTGTTCTGGGAATTGACATTAATTCCAATGTTCTTCTTGATTCTCATGTGGGGTGGCGCTGACCGCAAGTATGCTTCACAGAAATTCTTCATCTACACTTTCACAGCCTCCGTGATTATGTTGCTTGGTTTGATTACGCTCTACTTCTTCCAAGACCCTGTTAATCCCTTGGAATATGCTGGTTCGATGACCGGTCGAACGTTCGATATTCCAACTATTACGCAGCATGCATTGATGGAGAACAGCAATGGGAACTGGTACCTTGGTACGAACATACAGAAGGTCTTGTTTGCAATGTTGATGCTTGGTTTCCTTGTTAAACTTCCAGCAGTTCCATTCCATACTTGGCTGCCCGATGCTCACGTTCAAGCGCCAACCGGTGGTTCAATGCTGTTGGCTGGTGTCATGTTGAAGATGGGTGCTTACGGAATGTTCAGACTCCCAATCAGTCTTTTCCCACATGCTTTAGAATACTTCCAACTCGCTTTGATGATTATTGGTATGGTCTCACTTGTGTGGGGTGCTATCGTCTGTCTTGGACAAACGAATCTCAAGAAAATGGTTGCCTATTCATCCGTCTCCCACATGGGAGTCATTCTCATCGGTATTGCTACCATGCAACCAATGGGATGGGCTGCTGCACTGTTCATGATGTTCGCTCACGGCATCATTAGTCCAATGCTGTTTGCTGTATGCGGTGCTTTCAAGCATCATTATCACAGTATGGAAATTGGCGCTATGCGCGGTATGGCAAAGCATTCCCCTTGGCTTGCAACATCGATGATGTTCGCATGGATGGCATCACTTGGATTACCACTCTTAGCAGGCTTCGTCGCGGAATTGATGATGCTCATTGCATTGTGGTATTTCCTTGCAGCCGAAGGATGGAGTGTCTTTTGGATGGTTGGACCTGCATTGGTCTTGGCCATCACAGCAGCCTACTACCTTTGGTCGATGCAACGCACCATCTTCGAAGGTGGTGATGAAACACAGCCTCCAACCTCCCTCAATGGTCAACCGGTTCCAGACATTGCAAGCCCTGAGAAGTTAGCAATGCTCATTCTTGCATTGTTCACCATTGTCTTTGGTGTCATGCCGTGGATTGCATTAGATATGATGCACGACTGGACGATTCAAATCTTTGAAGGACTAATTTTACCTATTCTTGGCGATTTTAATGGAGGTGCCTGATATGTCAAACGCGACCATAGTCGAACCTTTTGGTGATGGATTTGTCAATGCACTTTGTCCAGAATTGATCTTGTTTGCCGGCTTGCTTTTGTTGATTCTTCTTCCGAATTTGGGACGAGGAACATTCCGCATTCCAGGCACTCAGTTGCGTCTTCCTTGGCTCTTGGGCGGAAAGCGATTCAAACTTTCCAGTGACCCACGTTTGCCGGCTTGGATTGCTACATTCACGCTTGGTGGCGCCTTTTTAGATGTTCTCTACATCTTCAGTCAAGGTCTTGAGCGCGTGTCCATCGTCTCTGAGTCTGGCAAAGAGTTGCTTCTCATCAATGGTTTTAGTCGCATCTTTGAATTAATTTTCTTTGGTGCTTTAGCCTTGGCAGCATTTTCGAGTATGAATCGCCTCCAAGTCAATGGGATTGGGTCGAAAATTAGTGAACGCGAGTTGTATAACAACCGAAGACAGGCTGACTTCTACATTCTCATGGTCACCTGTGCGCTTGGGATGTCGGTTGTCGCACTTGCCCAAGACCTATTTGTTTTGTTCATCGGTCTTGAACTCGCTTCGTTCTCGACCTATGTCCTTGTGGCTTTCCTAAAGGAGTCGAAGGTCGGCGTCGAATCTGGAATGAAGTATTTCATTGTCGGCTCGGTTGCATCTGGTGTTGGCCTTTACGGCCTCTCGATGCTTTATCTCTGGGCGGGTTCCCTTCAATTCAGTGTTCTCTCTGCTGCATTTGCTGAATCAGGAACCACTGCATTACCATTGATTGGAATAGGCTTTGTGTTGGTTGGATTCGGATTCAAAGTGAGCGCAGCCCCCTTCCACTTTGCAGCCCCTGATGCCTACGCTGGTGCAACCAGTCCAGTCGCAGGTGTTCTTGCAACAGCGAGTAAGGCCATGGGAATGATTGGTTTGATTCGAATGCTGTTGATTATTGCAGCACCAGAATCCAGTGATGGCAGTGCCGTTTGGCTTGTTTGTCTCGGTGTTATGGCAGCGATTACAATGACGTGGGGTAACCTTGCGGCACTTGGCAGTGATAATCCAAAGCGAATGCTTGCCTACTCATCCGTTGCACATGCTGGCTATATGTTGGCTGCTTTGACCGCTGTTGGAGCTTGGAACTGGGATGCTGCAGTCGCTGGCGATGCAAGTGCGGCTGCCGTTGCAGTCATGACTGCACTTATCTTCCACTTGGTGGTCCTCGTCGCCTTCAAACTCGGCGCATTCCTTGTGCTGTCGATCCTTGAATCTGAAGGTGGTGCATCCAGCCTCTCTTCGCTCGGTGGATTAGCCAAGCGAGAACCACTTCTTGCCGTGGCTATGTTCATCTTCATGATTTCACTTGCTGGCGTTCCTCCAATGGCAGGTTTCCTCTCGAAGTTACTCGTCATCATGGGAATCGTTCGTATTGCTGTCGGCGATATGGGTGCTGAAATTGCTGATGGTGGCATCTATGTCCTTGGTGACATGCATTGGGTATGGTGGCTCGCTTTGTTGATGCTCATCAATTCCGCCATTTCGGTATTCTACTATTTGCGTGTCGTCGTTGTCATGTTCTTTGACGAACCTGAAGAAGGACGTGAAGGCCCTCTTCCAAGAGGATGGCAAGTACGTGTTGCTATTCTTGCTTGTGTGCTTACCACAGTCTTAGTGGGTGTTGCAGGAGACTCACTTATCCGCCTCTGCGAAATGGCTGCTCAAAGTCTCAATTACAACTGGTGAAGTCAACGAACAGCAGTTAAACGGCTTATTGCGTCACCATTCGACGCTTTTTCAGGGTGCTGTATTCAAGAAGGGTCGGCTGTTGGGGTGAATAGGTGAGGCTGTTTGGGTCGACGTTATGAAGAAAAAGTGGACATAGAAGAGCTTGCTCGTCTTGAATCTCCAGGGGATTCTTCTGGCGGTAAAATCCGAGTCAAAATGCCAAATCGAAAAATTAACGAAATGTTCGCATTTGCTGAGCAAATTCTTGGTGGCCGTCGAGTAACTGTTCTATGTGAAGATGGTGAAACTCGCATGGCCCGTATTCCTGGTAAAATGCGTCGCCGACAATGGGTTCGTGATGGCGATTTGATTATTGTCTGGCCTTGGGATTTCCAAGATTCAAAAGCAGATGTAAAACATCGCTATTCCAAAACTCAAGCAATGTACCTCTCTCGTAAAGGCGTCTTGCCGAAGGAACTCGATTTCTTTGGTATGAATACTGCAAACGATGATGATGACGATGAATTTGCGGATACTTTTGGTACGGTCGATGCTCCTGAAGTTGCAGTGGAAGAAGTTGCTGACGATGATGACGATGATGGTGATGATTTATTCGACTCTGATGATGACGATGATGATGATTTGTTTAGTTCTGATGACGACGGTGATGGCGAGGAAGCCCCTTCAACAGATGAAACAGCCACAGAAACGGTTGTTGAAGAAGTGGTTGAAGAAACCCCTCATGTTCCTGTAGAAGAATATCCAGCTGAAGACGTAGCCGACGATAGCGATGACGATGATGACGATATCGAAGCCTTATTTGGTTGAAGCCGTATGGATGCATGACCATGAGGTATGCGTATGGCGGATGAAGACGAATGGAATGATGAGTTAGGCTCCAATAAAAGCCAGCGTAAGCGTCGCCGTCAACACCGAGAACCTCGCAAAAGCAACAGTTCCGAACAAGGTAAAGACGATGTGTTTGCTCGTTCAGAAGAAGACCATTTCCTCAGTAATCTCGAAGCAAAGTCCGGTGCGTATAACTGGATGAAAGAAGATCGTTACAAGCGTATGTTCCGTGACATTGAATCAAAAATACAAGGTGCGATTGGAGAAGGGACATATGATTGGGTTGACCGGCGAGTTTTCGACCAAGTGTTTGATCGAATGACTTTGATGTCACTGTATAAATTGATGAGAGGAGGAGTGATCGATACGCTCGATTTCCCGATTGCTCGAGGGAAAGAAGCGCACGTATTCCATGCCACAAATATCGATGGAAAGACCGTCGCAGTGAAGATTTTCCATACATCGAATGCCGTGTTCAAAAATTTGATTCAATACATCGAGGGCGACCGTCGATTCGGAGGCTTACGCCGTCGCCATCGGGACCTTGTCGATATTTGGGTGCGCAAAGAACACCGTAACCTCACAAGATTAGCACGTTGGGGATTAAATGTCCCACAGCCAATTGGAATTCATAAGAACGTCTTGGTAATGGAATATCTGGGAACCAAAATTTCAGCATCGCCTAAACTTCGCGAAGTGAAGGTCGATAATCCGGAAGTAGTGTTTGATGATTTACTCGAGTTTTTAGCAATTTGTTGGCAAAAAGCAAATCTCGTCCATGCTGATTTTTCACCATACAATATTCTTTGGCATGACGGAGGTCCAGTGGTTATTGATGTCGGGCAAGCGGTTATCAAAACGCACCCGAAAGCTCAAGAGTTCTTGGTTCGAGATGTCACCCGCTTGGTCGAATGGGCAGTTAAAAACGGTATTAAAACGACACTTGCTGAAGCAATGTATGAAGTACTCAATATGAATTTAGATCATGTGCATCAAACCGCTCTCTTGGGAGAAGAAGAATAATCACTCTTCGCCCCAACTGACGCCTTCATCCTCTGCGAGTTTCATCATTTCTGCAACCGCTTCTTCGTCTTCGGGGTCGACTTGAGAGGCACGCATTCGACGAGAAAGGCGAAGTGAGAGGTCGGAAAGTCCCGGGACTAATTCCTCAAACCCAGTTACAGAAGCGCCCATATCCTCTCGCACTTCGATCGTTTCGAGTTGACGATTGGTAATACGAGAGCGGCGTCGGTCACGTTCAAGGAAGTTCAGAACAGTTCCGTGTTCTGCACCCGCAGCAATCATCTCAACTGCTTTACGAGCAGCGGCTAATCCCTCTTCTTCTCCAACCAAGACTACAGTTGAATTATAAATTGTAATTTGAGTATCGGTGAGTCCTTCAATCAATTTCCGAATTTTTCCATCGCTTCCGATGATGCGTCCTCGAATTCGGCGTTGCTGAGCCGACTTTTTCCCGACAAAATTACGAATATCTACCAATTCAAAGAAATGGTGGTCATCAAGCAACTGAATTGCTGCTTTCGGGGCCATTCCACGGCCAATTGCTTTGATGACGTTTGGAAGTTTCATCGCTTTCACAGGGTCGTAGGTACCAGGCGCTCCCCATACAACTTCGACATCCCCAGTTTCAGAATCAATATTGAATTCTCGACACCCTGCAGCAAATCTCAACGATTTAGCAGTCGCTCCTTTGACGCCAATAAGAACCGCAATACGGTTCATGGGTACTCGAGGAAGCGGTTGGCGCATGGCCAATCCTGTGGCCGACCTCTTTTCAATCTCTTGTTCGGCGTTGAAGTATGGTAATTGCAAAACCGGTCAATATTAACAGTACAATTGAAGGGGCAAATGAAGGCACTAATCCCGGTGAGCCAATCGCTGCTCCAGTGACAACCATGTGATTGTAATTGTTCCCCTCATCGTATTCATCGATGACATTGTAATAATCAATAACCAAACGTAAATCATACTGTCCAGTTTTAGGCACAGTATAATTCCAAATCAATTCTTCTTGGGTATCTACTAATGTTCCTGAATCCAGTGTTCGAGATTCCATGACGGTCCAACTTACGGTTGAGGTACGGTCAGCAGGGGCAGATTCTAAGCGAACAACAACACTGCCACCATACAATTGGTTGGTCTCAAGCACACTTGTGATGGTGACGTTACCATCGGTCTCACCTGGCCGGACAATGAGGCGGTCAAGGTTGGTTTGGGTTGTATTCCAATACAAATCCAAGCCAGGAAGGATTTGGTACGAACTCGGACTTGATGTGTATTGATTTCCAGCGTTATCAACTACGACCGCTTGGAACATCAAATATTGACGGGATTTAGTCGCCCAACTGGCAAGTCCAACGGAACCTGATAATCCTGAAGTGGGAAGTTGCATCCAATTGTTTGAAAGGTCCGGAGTTTGACCAACACCATTGGAATCAAATCCAAATTGGATATATGAATTGAAAGTATCAATTCCAGAGCCATCATCGCTGACACTGAAACTCACGTTCGCAGGTTGGGTACGACTTGTTGTCAATTCATCAACCGTCCACCCGATTGCTTCAGGAAGCGTTTCATCGACTCGAACAACCACTTGAATTGCGGCCCCAGTATTTCCTACTCGGTCAACTGAACGAACCGATATTGAATGGATTCCTTCAGCGAGAGTCAAGGGTAGGGCATCGGATGCAGCGACACTCCAATTGGTACCATCAAGCGAATATTCGGCATAATCTACGCCACTGCCTTGACCATCATCTGCGTTGTTAATCAAGCCACTCAAGGTAACTTGAGTAGATTTCTGCCAATTGGCACCATCGCCAACGGTGACACTTGAAAGCGTTGGACCTGTGCGGTCGATTCCAATGAAGAGGGTTGTCGATGCCGAGAGGCTTGAACCATCATATACAGTGATTCGAGAGTTCCATGTTCCTTCAGACATCGCTCCACTGCTCCAATCCCATCCATAAGAAAGGCTGCTCGGGCCATCATTTGAAGGGGCTCCAGGCCCAGGGACATTGGTGATTGAAGCATAACTGACATCGTCATCACTTGCACCCCATCGATAAGCCAGCGTCCCATCAGTTTCGATTCCAAACCATGCACGGTCAGATGCTGAACTACCCGTTCCTGCAGCAGCATTCAAGGCGGTGAAAAGAGTGATCACTGGAACTTGGTTCACGATGTTGAATGTCCCAGAGGAGGCAACAACCGTTTCATTGACATCATCGTCCCATGCAGTCGCTCGAAGTGTAAAGGAGCCATTGTTGTAGGCAGTTGAGTCAAAATACGTCAGCCAAGGGGCTGAAGTGATGTTGTTTACAGTAGTCCAATTCAACCCATCAGTTGAGATTTCAATGAGCATCGATGATACATTTGCATCACCTGACATTCCGAAAGTCAGGCTATGAAGGCCGGTAATATTTTGATTTGTAGTCGGACCATTTGTGAAAGTGAGTGCTAAGTTCGAGGAAGAGAAAGTGACGCGTTCCAGTTCATCCAAATGATTGTCCATCATCGGAGAGGAACTGAGGCCAAGGAGAAGAACGACGAGAATCACGCTCGACCAAGTTCTGCCCATGAAGGCATGACGGATGCGGTTATCCTTCAATGCTCCCCTTCTTCTCAATCCTTTCGTTGAATATTCCTCGTGATTAAAATGCTGCCAACGCCGAGATTCCTCACTCGCTGGGTAAAGAAAAATACCCGAGGAGGGTCAATTATTCTCGTTGTTTGGAGATGGGTTCAAGTGCTTTGCAAGTAGTCGATTACCTACATGGCGAGTGCGTGGAAGCCGGCAATTGCGATTCTTCTTCTCTGTATCGCGGCGATACCAATGACAATTTCAGCCGAACAGAGCGGTTCAATACAGGCGTCAGCCAATACTGTTGCACTCATGCCATCAGCACCAGAAGCAGGTGGCTCGGTTACAATTTATCTTACATTATCAAACACCGGAAATTATGCAGATGGTGTTGCATACGCATTTTACCGAAATGGAATCGGAACAAATGCACTGATTCGGTCTTCAACGATTGATATTGATAACGATGCTGACGTAGAGGTTTCTGCGGTATGGGAAGGCCTTGTCGAAGGTGACCATGAAGTCCACATCACTTTCGAACACCCTCGCAACTCCGGTAACCAAGTGCAATTTTGGGTTGAATTTACCGTTACAGGGTTGCCTAATTTGAAAGTGACCGAAACTCATCTTTCTCCATCTTCGGGAATCTTTGCAGGTGATGCAGTTACCCTCTCCTCATTGGTGCGTAATCTCGGCAGTGAGCCTGCGGATGCAAGCATCCTGCACATCGATTTACCAGGGGCAAACGACCTCGAGATACCTACACCTTCAATTGCAGCAGGTTTAACTGAATGGGTCAATACGACTTTTTCTGCACCTCAAAGTGGCTCACATACTTTGATGGTCACACCAGATTATCAAAATGCAGTTCACGAATCTTCTGAATACAATAAAATTGTCGAAGTTCCATTTGTCGTTGATACACGGATGGACCTTTACCACATTGGGGAATTAATCATTGAAATGGAAACAGGCGCGCTCGAAGGCCCATGGATGGTTACGGGTAAAATTGGACGCACCAATGGAACTGGAACTTCAGTTGTACCTCTTTGGTTGCAGATTGCGACACCATCTGGAGGATTCATCACCACCGCGCCGTTCTCCGTCAATCTCACAGGCACAAGCACAGGTTATGCAGAAACTGAATGGAGCCATGAAATCAGTTCTTCCAACTTGGATGTGTTGCCTGCGAGTGTCTATATTGTGACAGCGATAATTGATCCTTTCGGAACGGCCTCCTTCATCCAAGAATCAACTTCAAACGATGTTGCAACAGCACAACTCTCCAAATACGCAGTCCCCGATGTCTTCGTAGACCCAAATGCGATAGCATCGTCTCCCTCCGTTAATTCAGGAGATTCTGTTGTTTGGAGCGTGGGTATGAGGAACACCGGTGAGATTAGCGTTTCTGGAAAATTGTACTATACATGGGAAGGTGTCGATGCAACATCACCAATTATCCATCTTGATAAAGGTGAATATTTCACATGGTCCGTGGAATTGACAACATCAATTGGTGCTCACGATGCAACGTTTGAATCCCAATGGGGTGCATTGACAAACAGTTGGGATTCAAATCCAACCAACAGCGTAGCATCAGGTGTCGTCTCTGTCGAGGCTGAATTACGATTGGAATGGGCTCTTGCAACACTCATAGTTACAGATTCGAACGGTACTTTACTTCAGTTACCGACGATGACACAGGGAGACACATATACGCTTCAAATTGATTTGACGAGTAAGGAAACTGGGAATTTGACTTACGATTGCCTCGATGAAAGCGATACAATCCTTACGACCATTTATTCGGAAGTAACCATTCTGGGCCAGAAAGTAACACTCACATGTGAATTTACCGCATCTGCCCCTTCAACAGTGGTTCGCCTTGTTCCTTCGGACCCTACGATCTCCACCACCTTTACTCGGACCTTTTCTACGACAATGAGTGCTGAAGACATTGAAGACTTGAATTCCAATTCGGAACTCGGGACATTCACACTTATTGGATTCGGGGCTTTGGCTTTGATTGGAATACTTGCCATATCAATTTTCCTCACTCGTGAAACAGAAGAAGAAGTCGAACGTGATATTTTCGAATACTGCCCTTCATGTGATGGTGAATTAGAGGGCGATGAAAACCGTTGCCCGTCTTGCTCCTTTAATCTCAAGAAAGCCCGCAGCCAGTTCCACGATTGCGGTGAATGTGGTGAATCGATTCCTGATTTGCTTGACAATTGCGCCTATTGTGGTGCTGAACAAGATGTATCCTCTTATTTCGAACAGCGAGAACGCAAAGAGAGAGTTGCAAAAACAGTTGTGGCACTTCCTGAAGAAGTCGATGAAGATGCCATCGTCACCGGAACAGAGAACTTCGCTCAGACCGCCAAAGAGTTTGGTTTCGATGAGGAAGAACTCGAAGATGACTGGGATACAAATATCTTGAGTGCTGAAGCGGAAGTGGAAGCAGCCTACGATCGGAAGAATTCAGAACAGATTCTACGCGAAGAAATGACGGAAGAAGAACTTGAAGCATATCAAAACACCGTTACACCGACGCTCAAGAGCATGACTGACCTCGGGCATGAAAGCAACGACATTGACTCAATTCTAGCATCGAAAGGTGATATAATCGCCCATAAGGACGATGGTAAAGAGCTCTCTGCGAGCGATGCAGATATCCGCGGGCGCTTGTTTGAAATTACAGGTGAACAAGGAACAATGCCGGGTGAAAAGGTCAACGTTGGAATGGAATTGACTGATTCTTCTTTCGCAGGAAATGAAGTATCTGAAACGACTTCTGACTTTTCTGTAATCGACGATGATACGCCAATTGGGATCGTCGATGAATTATCTCCTCAAGCAGCCAAACCAATACGCCGTCGTGGCACTCGTCGTAAAGCCGTAGAGGAGCAAGTATCCGATGTGGCTGAATGTGGTGCTTGTGGCGCAGACCTTCCTGCTGACGCCTCGGAATGTGGAACCTGTGGTGCAAAGTTTGAGTGATGTCCGTCAGCTTTCATAGGGTTCGTCATCGCTCTTGCTCGGCAACCATTCTCGCGTCATTCGGACAACCCATGCTATGGCTCTAAGGTATCAAACCCTTGTATCATTCAACACTGAATTGATATGTAGGGCAAACTTAGGGTCGACCGATGAAGATGAGTTGGGGTTTACCAATCATGCTGGTCATGATTCTTCTCATGAGTAGTTCATCTGGGTGTTTAGGGCTTTTGCAAATGCGTGAAACGATGGAAGATTTGCGAGGTGAACCCGAAATCATCTCTGAATCAATAAAAATCAGCCATAAAAAAATCTTTGCCACCTTCTCACCTGAAGTGTATGAAAACACATCGTCTTTTTACATCGACGAATCCGTCTCAGAAATTGTCATTTGGCGGCAAGTAACGCTTACAGGTTCCGATATTTTTGGCTGCTTAGAAAACTTCACACGCTATGTCCGAGCAGAACTTTACACGCCAACAGGTGTGGAACCCGTATGGTCAATTGACGTATGCAAAAACCTTGATCCCGTCACAGTCGACATCACTCCAAACCCTACCTTTGAAACAGGAAATTGGAGATTAGAAATCGTCGCTCGAGGCCAAGGCACTACAAGTTCAGCCATCCAAGATAAATTAGAAATCAACATTACTATCAAACGAACATGTATTGAATATCCGTTGGAAAAGGGTTGTTGAATCACACCAATGAATCATTGCAAGCATAGAGTCGAGAACAGTTCCGGCATTTCCCAGGTCGGTCGTGATTACGCACAGCTCCACCTTCAACCATCAAACGCTGTACTTCACGAATAGCATTCTGTAATTCTTGCTTTGCTACATCATTCCAAGGGATTTGGTGGAGGTTTTCTTTCCCATACCGAAGAACACCATAAGGTGCACTTTTCTTGGTGCTTTTCTCAACTAAATGCAAATAGGCGAGTAACTGCATTCGATGAGATGCATGTGGGTTGAAAGGAACTTTGCCAGTTTTTTGCTCGACAGGAATAAACTCACCATCGACAATGACAATTTGGTCCGGACGACCTCGTAAACCCGAGTGTTCATCGACAAGGAGATTTGAGGTTGAATCATCATCGGAATAGGCAACCTCAACCTCTTCATCGATATCGATGTCCTTTTTCATTGACTGAAGTGAATTTTCAGATAACAGCATCCGTTGCAGTTGCCAAGATGCAGCCAACGTCCAAGCCATTGCAGTGATGAAGAGAATAAAAGTCGCTTGTTCCCGATCCTTTGCCGCCGCCAAAGCAATGGCATGTACCCCCAGAACAATTGAACCAAACAACAAACTGGTTTCGACACGCCCTGCTTCGAACCACCCCCCCATGAAGCCCTTTGGTTGCCAAAAATATGTGAAATCATCAGCAGTGGCTTGTAAAAGTTTTGTTTTTTGCCGAGGAATCGTTTCTGTCAAACCTATCTTTGAGCGCCATGGAACTGAAATCGCTACAAGCCCTACGAAGAGAGTAGTAACACTCCACACAGCGAGATATTGGGCCATGTGCAACGGCGTAACAACATCGTCGATGTAATTGAAAGCAAGAGCATCGACACTCAATGCGATGATGACAGAAAACCACCATGTCCAAATTGTGACTGAACGACGCATTTGTGATTGAGTCGATTGAAAATCCTTCATCTTGTTGTGGATTTCTGCGTGTCTTTTGATTCCGGCGACGAGCGATTCCCCTTGGCCAGAATTTCCTTCGCGGGATAATGACCAAGACAATGGGCAATATTCGTGGCGTTCCAAATCACTCGCACTAACGGGAAGTGCAACTCCATCGGCATCTCGCCAAAAATCATCTCCAGAGAGAGTGGCACTCAGTAGGGCGTTTTCTTTGACATCAACTTTCAAAACAGCTCCCCCTCTTTCTTCACAAAGTGCATTTATGCTTTGAGTTCTTCCTTGGTAATCCCATTGAATTTACCCAATGGTCGAAGGTGAATTCATCCCATCTCTCTACGAAGCGGTTTAATATGGAGTCCAAGTCGGTCGACTGCTGAGGAATTACCATGTCCGAGGAAATGAACTTACTCTTGCCCTTTGAATCCTATGAGGAGAACGCTGTCAATATTGGTACTCAACAAAAGAGTGCTGACATGGCTCGTTTCATTGAACGTGTCCGTGAAGATGGATTGTACCTCTTGGATGTTAACATTACAGACTCCCGAATTCGCTTGATTGCAGAGTTCCTCAACCGATATGACCCTTCTCGAATCATGGTCGTTTCTGCTCGTCAATACGGTCAACGACCTGCCCGCCTCTTTTCTGAAGCGATTGGAGCAAATGCAGCTGTAGGCCGCTTCATCCCAGGTTCTCTTACCAATCCTGTTCTTCGCTCTTACGTGGAACCAGATATCCTGTTCGTAACCGACCCTGCAGCCGACCAACAAGCACTTCGAGAAGCAGTCAACTCAGGTTTGCCAATCGTAGGCATTGTCGATGCTAACAACAACCTTCGTAACGTCGATATCGCCCTCCCAGCCAACAACAAGGGTCGCCGATCACTCGCTTTGGTTTACTGGCTTCTTGCCCGTGAAGTTCTCAAGGCACGAGGACAAATGACTGATGAAGATTGGGCAGCAGCTCAAGATTTAGAAGAATGGCAATCCACCTTCTGAGGCTTCCAACCGTTCCTCTTGGGGACCTCAAGTGAGAAGTGAATGTCTTTTGACACTTGTCGCTTCTCTTTCGTTGACATGCAACTGATAAACAAGTAGGCTTTGCGATTCTATAAGGGGGCTTCAAAATTTCAAATCCTGATAAGAAACGAAGTTTCGTAGTCCGTGCCTTCATCTATGGCCTTCGAACTCCAAGTCGTCTGTTCAATCGGTTTGTGTTCTATCCTATGCTTGATCGAAAAATCGATGCAAGTGAATTAGAAATTTTTGTTCATGATAAACAACGAGGCCTCATGCGTGTCTTAAATTACGGCGAACGGCTTGATTGGACTTTGAACTCGGGGAAGGCTTGTGATGCCGTTCCTTGGCTCGACCGAATTGAACCGTTGATTGGAAAGGGTGACTTGGTCTTTGATGTTGGAGCAAATATGGGTGTTGTGAGCCATTGGTTTGCTCAACGGTGTGAACATGTTCATGCTTTTGAACCTCATCCCGATAACATCGATACGATTTCATCTCAAATGAAACTAAGAAACAACAAAAACATCACACTTCATACCTTTGCATTGGGCAAAGAAAATACTGAAATGCAATTGCATGTCAAAGGCTTTCATGGTCACCATTCACTTGGTGATGTAGACAATAGCCCAACCGTTGGGCAGATACAAGTCAAAGTTCGAACCCCTGTCGAGGTATTTGATGAACTGAAACTTGAGCGAATTCATTTCTTGAAAATTGATGTTGAAGGTTTCGAATCGGATGTTCTTCAAGGTGCAAGTACACTCTTAGCAGATAAAAAGATAGATTATATTCTGTTTGAATTGCAAGAAACACTTCTTAATTCGATTCAACGTACATCCCATGAAGTGTTTCAGATTCTTTTTGAATCCGGTTATCAGATCATTGACCTAAATGGAAATTTGATGCAAGAACACGAATTATCGGAGATACCAAATGGTGACTATTTGGCTTGTATAGATGGTGCTGAAACAGCGAAGAAATTGGGTTCATCGCCTTTTGAACTGATTTAAGTGGAGTTCAATCGGTAGTATTTGGTGCTAGATAATTTGAGATACCATTCGCAAAATCTTCTGGCGTCGGTGCACCATGCATCATATGACGAATTTTTTTAGCCCCGGGTAACCCTTTGGTAAAGGCAATGGCGTGACGTTGCATCCACCGAGGCTGCAATCCAACAGTTGTATGTGAATATTCAATGTACTTGTCCCAACACCATTTCCGCCTTGCAAAAGCCCGTCCAATATCAGAAAACTGGTACCACTCCTCGCCTAATTCCTTAATCCACGGTAATTCTTCCTCAGCCATCCAACCCAATCCGACTTTGATTTCACCAAATATTGCTGGACGCCCAATGGCACCACGACCGACCATGAGTCCTGCGGCACCAGTTGTTTCCAAACACAGTCGAGCACTTTCAGCATCGGTGATATCTCCATTGGCTACAACAGGTACTTCGACCGCATCTACGATGCGTGTAATTGAGTTCCAATCTGCTTCACCAGAGTATCGTTGTCGAAGGGTTCTTCCATGAACACAGAGACGAGAAGTACCAATGTTTTCGAGTTCCTTACAGATTTCCAAAGCATTATTGGCGCCTTTCCCTGTCCCTAATCGCATCTTTGCAGTAACCGGCACATCAACCCGTTGAATAATTCCATCAACCATGGAGACAAGATCATCAGGGGTACCCATCAAAGCAGCACCAGCACAAATTTTTGTCACTTTAGGAGCGGGACAACCAAAGTTCAAATCAATTATATCTGCCGTAGGGGCTAACATTTCCGCAGCAGTAACCATATCACCTGCATCCCCGCCAAAAATTTGCGGAATGAAAGGGACTTCTGAGGCATGCGATTCCATTTTCCGCCAAGACACAGCAGCTTCTCGAGTAAGGGCTGTACTGTTGGTGAATTCGGTGATGGTTACGTCGGCTCCACAATCCTTGGCAAGTAATCGAAACGGCAGGTCAGACACACCAGCCATTGGAGCAAGAAACAGTGGGCGTGCTTCGCCTTCCCACGGCCCGGGCTTGGCGCCAATATGTTCGCTCATCATCACTGCCTCAGAATCCTTGTTTTTCAAGGGTTGGCTGTTTTTTGAATCGCACTGTCGCTTAGGAAGCCATTGCTTGTTCAAGCAATTGTGCAACACGGCGCATTCTTCGGAGGGTTTTGTCGATTCTCAATGCGATTTCGCTGTGGACTTTTTCAGAGGTATAACCTACCATTCTATGTCCCAAAGGCAGTCTGCCTCCAAGAAGATTAAGTAACAACATTTGCTCATCTGCCGAAATATCCTTTACCACTTTTTCGACTTCTTCAACCTTGAGTTTGCCTTTCTTTAGACTGGAGAGTATCGATGACTGTTGCTTGGAGTTGAGAAGACGTTGAAACCCACCCTTTTTCAGCATCCAATCTTCACCACGCCGTTGGTGTTGGGCCGTCATTGCAGACCACAGAGCCACATTTAGTCGGTCAATCCGAGGCACTCGTTGTACCATTCCAGTACTGCGAAAGCGTTCAAGAATACGTCCGATTCGAGGTTTCTGTTCATCGAGGAGTTCACTCGCTTCATCCAATGAAAGCGGTAGATCTCGATTCAAAAGGAGTTCAAATAATTGTACTGAAATTGAATCTGCATGCGCTTCCTTGCCAGGTCGTTCACCAAGTAGTCCAAAGTCCCCCATCCATTGTGACAAGAGATTCTCTTCACTGTC
Organism: uncultured Candidatus Poseidoniales archaeon; assembly: GCA_905182635.1. GTDB lineage: Archaea > Thermoplasmatota > Poseidoniia > Poseidoniales > Poseidoniaceae > MGIIa-L1. Next base: position 5,938 of record CAJJCM010000015.1, on the reverse strand, counting down.
GGAGAGTAATGGTCGGTGGTCGACAATTCCAATGCTGAGCGCTGGAGTTTCGGTTGCAACAGGCTCTGAACCAAGATTGGGGTTACCGCGGTTCCAAAGAGAATCGAGTAACGCCATTCGTTGTTTGATAATCGTTTCACATTGCAAACTAAAAAATTCGATTGCATTGCTCAACGAACCTCCGCGTAGAAAGTATCTACGCCATCCCTTTCCTTCATTCGAAAATCCAATGATTCCCGCTTCGACTAATCGAGTAAGATGATGATTCAGCGAAGCAGGTGTAAGCGCTAATTCATCAGCCAACATCTGAGCATCCCAACTGACCTCGGGTTGAGCGAACAAATAGTCCCTCAAAAGGCGATGAACTGGACCGGCTCTTCCTTGGTCAGCAGTTGCTTCACCGCGTTTACGAACCAAGCATAATGTGTCGATGAACCAACCGACTAAATTGTCAATTTCGCGTTCACTGGTTGGTAAAGCAACCTCTGTTAATCGAACACTGAACATGCTACTCAGCAATGGTTTCAAGCGGAGGTCTTTGAAGACTATGCATTATTTGCCTCTCAAGAGGCGAAAAATAGTATCTCTATCGCCGGTCATCATGCCAATCGTAATCGACACCTTTCGAACCATGCCACTGGATATCCATGTCGATATGGGGCATCATTTCAATTCGGTCTTCACGTAAAATTCCTCTACGGCGGAGTACTTTTACAGCCGAATGAACGGTTGCTCGAGAACGCCCGATTCGTCGAGCAAGAGCAGCTTGTGAACGGGGCACACCTTCTTTTTGAATATCTTCAATAATCAACTTCTGAACCAGGGACAAACCGATTGGGAGGGCGGAGGCAGCCCGCTCTTCATTGACTGCAATCCCACGAAGGATCTCTACTTGACTGGGGGCTCCAGCAAAATAGCATGTTCTACCATTAACGGGTAAAACCGTCACGCTGCGGTGGCTTCGTAAAATATCGAGATGATGGCGTAGCGTTCCATTTGCAGCATTAAGTGTCGATTGCAATTCACGATAGCACAATCCGGGGTGCTGTTCAAGTGTTGAAAGAATACGTAGACGCAAGGGATGGTCATATGTTCTTGCTTTTGTAGATACACCGCCAATGGCAAGTGCACCGACTGCAGTAGCAGCAGCAGCAACGCCGCTTGCAATGCCCACTACACCACCTGCAGCACTGGCAAGCCCTGCAGACAACCATGGCCGCTGACGGACCCATTGTGCAAGCAGAGGCATAGAACAAGGTTGGTCTTCTCCTTTCTTAATCCATCCCTCGGATGCATCGGTAAAGATAAAGGTTAATCATGCGCTAAAATCGTGCCCAGATGAATTTTCAAATGTGCGACAAGAGGCGAGAGGAGACGCCCACAAGTCCGACCATGTTCAGTGAGGAGATAGGTCACGCGAATCGGTGGACCCTCAGAAACTTGACGAGAAACAAGCCCTTCGTCTGCGAGATAGCGTAATTTATCAGAAAGCGTACGGGATGAAATACCTTCGAGAAGATTTTTCATTTGATTGAACCTTCGAGGTCCTGAAATATAGAGTGCTGACAGAATTTCAATTGTCCACCTTGAACCAAAAACGCTCAATGCTTCACCCGCTCGGCAGACTTCATTATGTAAATCATTCATCGGGTTCAAATCTTTTTGAGTTCCTAAAAGCGTTCGAATTTCCCCTCCAAGATTGATGGCTGATTCTATCGAGGTTCGAATCACATTGTAGTCTTCACGTGAAACTTTGAGTGGTAGTGTCGGCATAATAATTCTCCTTATTTGCATGCTAACAGTTCCACTACTTAATTCCATTTTAACACCACTCCATTCTTCTGGTCAAAGTAAAGAACCCATCAAGGATTCATCTCACCTTTGAAGAAGTCTCACGGCTACGGGTGAGTATGGCCAAACAGGTGTTGCTCGTACGAGGCGGCGCTCTTGGAGTCAATACTGGCATTGGTGGTGCGCATCACAATCTTGCCACATCGCTTGCCCAAGGTGAAATTAAGGGATGGGGGAGCAATGCGGTGTGTGAATATCGAGTTAAAAAGCGAATGAATCCGCTTTCACGGTTGTTCAAACGATGGTATGCACATCCGAAACGAATCAAAAAATTGCTCGATAAAGAGCACAATTACAGCCTTCTTCACGTTACTGACCAAGAGCAAGCCCATCTTATCCCTGAACATTGTTCACTTCCAGTCGTTGTTACTGTGCATGATTTGTTCCATTTCTTTCCACAACGAATCAAAATAGGCGAAGACTCCGTCGAGGTTGGAGAACAGAATCCCCGATGGTATCGACGGCGCGACCTGGTAAAATTGCGTGCAGGTCTTGCTCGAGCCGACCTCTTGGTGTGTGACTCACAAGCGACATTATCAGCTTGTCAGAAGCATTTCCCAAAGGTGAATTCAGTGTGTGTCCCTCTTGGTTTAGAAGTCAAATCTTTTGCCCCTATGAGCCAAGAACATACAGACGTGATGGCACCTGCATCACTCTTTACCAAGAAATGCCATCTCTTGGTTGTGGGCAGTCATGCACCTCGAAAACGCTTGCAATTCCTCAGTCAATTGTTGGGTGAACTCGATGAAGAAGTGAAGCAAAATATCCGCGTTCACCATGTTGGCAATGAAACTTGTCCGTACGGTGGCCCATCAGCATCAGCGCTCGCCCAAAAATACGATGTGAAGAATTGGACATCGCACGGTGGTGAACTTTCCAGCACAGAACTTATGCACCTTCGCCATGCCAGTGAGGCCTTACTTTTCCCAAGTGTCAGTGAAGGGTTTGGTTATCCACCTCTTGAGGCAATGGCTTGTGGTACGCCAGTCTTATGCTCAGACCTCCCTTCTCACAATGAGTTAATGCCCGAAGAAACTTGCCTTCAAGCCGATGACAAAGAGGCTTGGAAAGAAGCCATACTCTCGGTGTATTCTAATTGGCAGAGCCGCACACAAATGGACGAAACTCATGTTTGGCCGAAGCCTCGTTCGGGATTGATCGAATTTGCATCTCGATATGACCAAAGTCGATTTTGCCTTCGAATGGCTGAAGTTTACGATTCATTGTAAGTCATTCGTGGCCATTATGCTCATATATCGGGGCAGAGGGTCGATGAGCATGGCCGATGACAACTCACCACAGAGCATGGATTCAATCAAATGGTTTCATTCAATTCCTTTGAATGATGGTAGTGTAACGCCTGGTTTGGATGCATCGATGGCAAAATTAGAACAAATCTGCCTGCCTGAAGATTTGACTGGCAAGACCGTTCTTGACATTGGTGCTTGGGATGGATTTTTCTCTTTTCAAGCAGAAAAGGCCGGGGCAAAACGGGTCCTAGCAACTGATAATTTCTGTTGGAGTGGCCCTGGATGGGGCACGAAAGATGGTTTTAATTATGCACATAAAGCATTGAATTCAAAGGTTGAATCACTGGATATTGATGCAATGGATGTCTCTCCAGACAATGTCGGAGAATTTGACGTGGTCATGTTCCTCGGCGTTTTGTATCATCTTCAAGACCCAATGGCGGGACTTCGTGTTGCAGCAAGTGTCTGTAAAGAACTGCTCATCATCGAGACTGCAGTTGATGACTTGCATCGCTGGAAGCCTTCGATGGTCTACTATCCTGGCGATTCTTTCAACAGTGACGATACCAATTACTGGGCTCCGAATGTAGGCGCTATGAAAGGCATGCTCAAAGATCTAGGATTTTCACGAGTCGAAGTTGTGTATCCAAAGAACCCATGGATTCGTTATTCACTCCCTCTTCGATTGTATTCTTCAATCAAGGGAATGTTCACTGGGCGTGGTCCGTTCCGACAGACCATCAATCAAGGGCGAATGTCATTCCATGCTTACCGCTGAGTGAGAACTTCTCTCCGCAGTGTTCTTGAGTGGAGTTTTGTTGGCAAGTTCATGCAACCTATTCAGCGTGTAGCGATTGTCGGTGCGGGAAACATGGGTTCCGGTATTGCTCAAAAGACAGCTCAAGAAGAATTCGATGTGCAAATGGTAGACCGTGAGCAACAATGGGTTGACAGAGGTCAAAGTATCATCGCAAATTTCCTTTCAGAAGCCGTTGAACGACGTATATTTTCACCTGCGCAGGTTGAAGCGATTGAAGGTCGAATCACTGGTGTTGTCGGCGTAGAGAACACAGCGGTGAACACAGATTTAGTGATCGAAGCAGTGTTCGAAGATTTTGATATCAAAACTGCAGTGTTCAACACTTTGGACAAAGCGTGCGGCCCTGACACTATTCTCGCCTCGAACACTTCGTCATTGTCGGTCAATGCGTTGGCTGAAGCAACAGGTCGTGCAGACCGATTTGTCGGGTTGCATTTCTTTTTCCATCCTGCAAAGAATCGATTGGTCGAAGTAATTCCTGCACACGCATCAAGTCCTGAAACTGTTGAAAAAGTCGTCCAGTACTGTAAGATGCTCGGCAAGGTCGTCATCGTTTGTGCAGACCGTCCTGGTTTTGTGGTCAATCGTTTCTTTGTTCCTTGGTTGAATGAAGCATGTTTGTTATTGGAAGAAGGCGTTGGCTCGGCTGCACAAATCGACGCAGTAGCCCGTAAGGCATTCCGAATAGGTCTAGGTCCATTCGGTTTGATGAACCTTACTGGACCTCCGATTGCTCTCCATTCGACGGATTATTTATCAGAGCAATTAAAGACACCTCGTTACAACGGTGCTCAAAATTTACGTGATTTAATCGATGCCAACGAACAATGGGTTCTCGATGGAGATGAATCCTATTCCGATGACCAATTTACCGTGATTTCAGAACGTTTGTATGGCGTAGTTTTCGGTGTTGCTGCTCAAATCGTTGATGAAGGCGTCTGTTCGATGGAAGACGTTGACCGTGGAGCTAAAGTTGGACTTCGTTGGGCCCGTGGACCGTTTGAATTGATGAATAAAGTCGGTGTTGAAGCCTCAAGTCGAATGGCTCAAGCCTATGCTGACTTATCCGCTGAATCTGACCCTGCTCGTGCATGGAATGTCCCACAATTCTTTGTTGACCAAGGTAATACAAAGTGGACATTCTCCTATATTGATACTTCAATTGAAGATGGTATTGCAACGGTGACAATCAATCGGCCAGAGGCGATGAATGCGCTCAACGAAACGGTTGTCTCACAACTTGGTGATGCATTGGACCTTGTCAATGCGAATGATTCAGTTCACACAATTGTATTGGATGGCGCTGGCAAGGCATTTGTTGCCGGTGCAGACGTCAAGTTCTTCGTCGACAAAATACGTGCAGACGCTATTCCAGACATCGTCGAGTTTACTGCCAATGGACATACCGTTCTTGACAAACTTGAATCCTCTTCCAAAACAACGGTCGCTTTGACAACGGGTCTTGCTCTTGGTGGTGGCCTAGAATTGGCCTTGTCGTGTGATTACCGAGTTGGAACTCGCCGAACACAATTCCGCTTCCCTGAGACCTCTATTGGAATCTATCCTGGTCTTGGTGGCTCGCAACGCCCTGCTCGAATCTGTGGAATACCAGCAGCACGTTGGGCAGTCCTCGCTGGAAACTTCATGGATGCTTCTACCGCTGCTGACCTTGGATTGCTCACGCACTTGGTCGATGTCTCCGGTGTCGGGGCATGCGTCGCTGAACTTGCCAAGAACGGAAAGCCAGCCAACAAATACCCAGGCCACCCTGCTCAACCAGAGAGTGCAGTTGCTACTTTTTCCCGTTCCTTTTTCGCCGATGAAAACATGGCGGATTTGATGGTTGGGAACTGTCCTGGTGGATTTGATTCAGAAGACCGAAACGTGAGTCGTCAACTCAAATCCTTATCTCGCACAGCACCAATTGCTTTGTCGATGGCCAGTGCACTGATCGATGAAAGTGCGAACACGAATCTTTCTGAAGGATTACAGTTAGAACTTGACAGACTCACTGAAA
>CAJJCM010000014.1 GCA_905182635.1 uncultured Candidatus Poseidoniales archaeon | reverse complement strand
GGGTTTTGTTGAACATTCAATGCAAAACCGTTTAACACTCGGTTGAACAGGCCACGATGGTGAACAGAGTGTCCTCAACGCATGCAACTTCCGTCAACCGCCTTTTACCCGTCCTTTTGGTCATCTTACTCGCCGGCTCAATTCTTCCTATGACGGCACCTTCATCACCCTCGACATCAGTCGATTCTGTTCTTGAGGATGAGTCAAGTGTGTTACCCGCAGGAAGCGATTGTAATACGTGTCAATCCTACGACCTGTATCTCGATGAAATGACATCGGAGGCTGGCGGCGATGGTACAATCACCACTGAGGAGCCATCAGGCTCTCACCAAGAAATAAGTGCGCTGGGTGGGATTCAATTCCGTAGTAATGAAATGATTTCCGACCTCTTAGTCTACGGCCGCGGTAACACTGACTTGGTGACATTAACAATTTTCATGCAATTCAGAGGAACTGAAGGTTCCACCGCAGACGTCACCTATTCTTTGGAATCCGGAGGCAGTGAAATTGATTCACAGTCAGAAACTCGAGATGACCCTTGCACTGGTGGTTTCGGTGGTGCTGGCAGTTGCCCTTGGGTCACTACTACGATTGAATTTGACATCCCTTCAACTGGATTCACTGTCGAAAACGGTGAACAACTTGAATTGAATATCGATGCCCAAGCGACCTGCGAAGGCAGCACTGGTGGCATTGGTGGCGGTAGTTGTGAAGTCAATGTGGCTTATGGCGATGTCGAAGATACTTCAGGAACCTCTAAACTTGAATTGAAAGCCAATGCATTAGCAGATTCGTCCGTCCGTGTCCACCGTCCAGGTGCAAGTTTTACAGACGCTGAAGTCATTGAATGGTCTCCAAATCACCGTCCAGAATTCCGAACAATGCAATTCACAGTCGACGTCCGAGACGCTTTCGGTCGTGACGATATTCAAGGTGTTGATTTGATTCTGAGTACCCCAAACGGTGCAAATTCAGTGTTCGATAAATCATTCGAGGATAATGACCTCAAGTTGGATAATCAGGGTTTGATTGGAAATTATACATGGACCTATGATTCCGGAATTGTTGCAGGAGATTACCCATTGCGACTTGAAATTAATGACGTTCAAGGTCACACACTGGTCTTTGAACATTCAGACATTACTTTTATTGAGCATGATATATATCTCTCACTTCCTTCTTCTCAACCAGATATTGTTCTTATCGCACCGGGGCAAACTTCCAGCATTGAATTTTTGATTGAACATACAGGCTCAACTTCCTCAACGATGAATGTTAAGTTTGGCTTGGTTGGCTCACCTTTCCCTTCTTCATGGTCTGACCCAGTATGGGACCAACCCGACGGATATCTTCTCAATGGCGGAGGTACCTTTGCACGACCGATTCTTACCTTTGACGTCGTCGATGGTGACCTTACCAACGCTCCAAGCAGTATTGAAATCGAAGCACGAGCAGAAGCAGATACTGAAATTGCCAACGATGAACAAGTTGCGATCAAGACGATTGTCTTGTCCATTGAAGAATCCGAAGTATTGGCACCACCTCGCCTCGCTGTGTTTGAAGATTTTGAACATCAAATCCAAATCGCAGACTCCACACGCCTTGAAGCGTATGATGAGACTCTTTCGCACTATGTCGATTCAGGTGACGCTAAAGGCGAATTCTTTGTCGATGTTTTTAATGCAGGATTCGTTACTGATTCATACCGATTCCGAGTGACGGATTTACCCGATGCTTGGCAATTCAAATTCTATGATAACGACACGGGAATGGAATTGAATGAAGATGGAATCTATGTAATTACCCCAGACATCGGCTCGAATCAAATTCTTACAATTCGTATGGATATATTCCCACCCAGTGAACGAGATGCGCAAGATATTGGTTTGGTTGAATTTTCAGTTTCAAGTTCCAGCGATACCGCACTCAGTACATCAATTTCGTTCACAGTTCATCGAACCTTTGGCATATTAGTTGAAGTCATTGCAGATTCCGATGGAGGTACACTTGGCACAGTCGGACCAGTTTCACCCGATTCAAGTATGTATTATAACATGCGAATCACTGATTCCAGTGACACACTCGGCCAAACCAGATGGCGTATCATCAACCCTGCTGATTTGGAACGAAACTACGAAACTTCAGATGGGAATGATACCAATTATGGCACATGGGATTACGAACTTTCCAATGGCACTGAATCCAACATCGTTGTCATAAACTTAGAAGCAGATGAACATGCAGACATCAAACTCGACATGAAGTTGAGTCCCAAGGTTGAGGCAGGATTTCACACTGTTTATGTCCGCGTCATCGAAGAAAATGTTGATTCCGAAGAGGCACGTTACTTCGACTTACCAATTACTGTTGAAGTTCGAGAAGAAGTCCAACCAGGACAACTTGAAATCACCGATGCAAGCAGTGAGATCATCCAGTTCGAATCAAATGTAGAGCGTAGTATTAACTTCAGAATTGATAATCAAAACAATATCCCTCTTGATGTTTACATCACCTTCGATGAACCAAATGGCTGGGATGCAATGATTCGAACCTCCTCCGACCAAGCTGGTGGAGATTTCCTCAGCCTCACTCTGCCTGCCTACTCGAGTAGAGATTTTTCAGTTGTAGTTACGCCGCCATCGTATTTGAAAAACAACGATAAAGTTGAACTCACCCTCACTGTTACACCGATGGACAAAAATTCCCCCATGCATAATGATTTTAAACAATCCATGCCGTTCTCATATCAAACTAAATGCTCAGGGCTCACTTGCCTTTTGAATGAGGTTATGGACCCCGAACCGGAAACGTTCGCTCTCGGAATTGGTCTTGTATTTGTTCTTGTATTTGCGGTATATCGGCGAGGGCAAAATGCTGGTGTGATGCATGAAACGAATAAGAACTGGATTGAAGATGATCTCTCTTGGGCAATTGAAACAGTCGATGCCATTGAAGAAAAAGAGGTCGAAGTCGACGACGACTTGGAACTTTTAGATGAACTTGAAGATATCTGACAGTTTCGTGCGAACTTCTTTCCAGAAACGACATGCTGCAAGACTCATGTTCCCAATTTCCACGTGCATCACCCCCCCTCGAAATGAAGCATTGTATGAACATCGCACCATTTCCCTTATGAGGCATCAAACCAGCCCGACAACAGTGAATCCTATGCGCACGACTGTTTCTCCCTCCGAGCCGCGCTTCCAATTGCAGATTCTGCAGCATCGTAACGCCTCTAAATCATTGTTGTTAGCAGCCTTGATGCTCCTCTCGACCTTCGCCGCAATCCCGTATATTTCGATTGATGTCAGAGCGGCTTCTGACCAAGATGGAGATGGTCTGACGTATGGTTTGGAATACCTCATGAATACAGCTCCCAATGACCCTGATTCTGATAACGATGGATTGCCCGATGGTTGGGAATGGCTCTACGGACTCGACCCTCTTTCGAGTAGCGGTGGAGATGGTGCAGTTGGAGACCCCGATGGAGATGGGATGTCGAACCTGCAAGAATATTCTTACTTACAACCTCAAAACTGGGACAGTTCCTCGACTCCAGGTGTTCTTGACCTCGGCGTTTGGTGGAACGGTACAGTGCCAGTCAATGACTGGGATGAAGAAAACGCCCTGCAATACAACCGACCTGGCTGTGGCGACAGTGGCTCTGATGGAACTGGCAGTGTGATTCTTTGTGATGAAGATCCCGTTGGAAACATCTGTGCAAACGGCTTTGATGATGACAAAGATGGTTTTGTAGATTCTGCAGATTCAGATAATGACGGCGACGCTGATTGTTCTTCAAACGACGATGACGGCGACGGTATTGCCGACGAAGACGTGGCTGGATGGGATACTGACGGCGACGGAATGGACGATGGTTGGGAAGCAGCAAACGGTCTCAATGCAACTTCACCTTCCAATGCCGATGGGCCAAATGGTGACCCTGACGGTGATGGTCTCATCAACCTCATGGAATACGTCAATCCATCATGGACCACTATGTGTGGTACATCACCTTGTTTCCGCAATGGCCCAGATGGAGCGGTTACCGAAACGATCTCACCGTGCAATCCTGCTGCCGGAATTGGACCAGGTGGCTGTGCTACCTCTACTGCTGAAGTCGATGGAATCACAAGTACAAATCCACAGCGCGCAGATACCGATGGTGACGGATTAAACGACTCCTATGAAGCATTGACCCTCTTAACCGACCCAACGGCTTCTGATACAGACGGTGACGGAATCAGTGACGGTGTTGAAGTCAATGGAGCCTACGGAAATCCCCCTCAAGCCAGTAACCCTCGAAACAACAACACAGACGGTGATGCATTTGATGATGGCGAGGAAGATATCAACTTCAACGGAGTTCTGGATCCTGGTGAAACTGACCCAACTCGAATGGAAGATTCTGGTGATGAAGATAATGATGGGATTCAAAATTGGGAAGAAAACTTATCTTGCACCACGTGGGATATCGCAGATACCGACTTCGGTGGAATCAGCGATGGTGATGAACGTAATGTGTCCCACGGAACAGACCCTTGTGACTCCTTAATCAATTTCGAAACGACCATTGTGTCTTGGAGTACGGGTAACAATCAGCTCCAAGTTGCAAATGGTTCTGGTTTCAACCCAAGTGGTGGAGTCGGATGGTACAATACTTCGGGTATTTGGGTCGCTTTTGCTTATGCTGGTGTGGTGAATAATGCCATACAAGGTGTATCTTCCGGCCCAACGGGTGGGGTGACGCAAGCCTCAAATCGTAACGGTTCATTCTGCCATACATCGGCAACAAACAGTGGAACGATTGGTACCACTCAACAATATTGTGATGATGATTATACCGATTCCGATTCCGATGGCCTTGCAGATTGGCAAGAGTTGCTCGGAACATTCGGTTGGTTCTCGAACCCTACACTTGCCGATACCGATGCAGATGGTGTGAGTGATTTCGATGAAGTCTTCGATAACACCGATCCAAATGAACCTTGTGTTAATCTCCTGGACGATGATTTGGATGGTTTAAACAATTATTTTGAGACGACCACAGGTTGCGACCTTTCGTGGATTGGAATCCTTAACGGCTCGACAGATGTTTGGGTTACCGATGATATATTGAGTGATACCGATGCCGGTGGTGTTGGAGACCGAGATGAATACTTTGACGGTACCAATCCTGAAAATAACCCACTGGATGACTTATTGCCAGCCGATTTTGATGGCGATGAAATACCGGACGCGATAGAAAACTTAACCGGTACCGATTGGACCAACCCCGATACCGATGGTGGCGGAATGATCGATGGTTTGGAATGCTTACCCGAGTTCTGGGTTGTCGGTTGCATTGGTTCTCCTTTCAACCCTTTCGACCCGACCGACGATGTAATGTCATCCGAAGTCGTATTTTGGGCAAACAACACCTCTGGTGTCGTCGACACTGATTTGGTTCACCGATGGCGCCAAACTACGAACGATTTCTATACCGGTACCACTTATGCCCACCTCGAAGATATTCATCCTTTCGAGACGATGGTACTTCCATCATCCAATATGACGCACTTAGCGGACATCACCTTTTCAAATGAAACACTTGACTGGATGATGACTTACCGGAACCCGCCCATTTCGGGAAACCTTCCCGTTCCTGATTCATTCTCGAACTTATCGTTTTATGTTGACCTTGCAGGAGAGTTACAGCGCTCAAATGACACACATAATGTCAAAGTGATCACTGGACCAATCCAAGAAGCGTATGTTCTACAGCCTGAATACTACTTCGATTGGGCAACACTCGCATCAACTTCGGTTCCTGGGGCAAACTCCGTTTATGAGTTGCTTTTACCGACCACCTTCTATGACCCCACCCACCCACATTCCTACCTCCTCAACGTCACGACCGCCGTTATTACTGAAGCAGGTACAACCAATGCATATGACAGTGCAACGGCTCTGCAAGAATTCCTAACGAACGGAAATGCAACCACTGATTTCAAGCGGAATTATAACGGCTCTGGAATTCCATCTTCGGAGGATTTGAGCGTAACATTGATTCAAGCAGTGCTTGAAGGTACTTGTTCTGAATTTAACACAGTATTCGTGACCATGGCTCGCCTTGCAGGTTTACCTGCTCGAAAAGTGACTGGTTATTCCGGTGGTATCTGGAACGGTGATGGTTATTCAGTTTATCCAACTCATCGTTCGACTTGGGGTGAAGTGCGATTGCAACAAAACCCAGCCAATGGAGACACTGACCTTGGCTGGATTGCGTTCGATGCTTGTCCACCTGCTGAAGAAATTGAAATAGTCAACCAGACCATTTCTTCCTTGACATTTGACCGAGATGGAAGCACATTACTCAACGTGACTGGGCATTTGCGTTACTCAGAAAACTTGACTTCAATTTCAGAACTCCCACTTATAGGATACCTCGTCCCTATGGCTCTACAAAATGAAGTACCTGGGCAAGGGGCAATTCCAAACTTTGATTTTGGTTCAGGCATCACTCTTCCTAATGGGACTTTTAGTTTCAACGGAACTCCTCCGGAACTGGATGGTCCAGGTATGTATCGAGTGGTAATCAAACTCACTCAATCCGGATATGTCGCTGAATCCGGTATAATTTATGAGGGATACATCAACGTTACAGAGGACTCTGTACTCAACCACACTGGCCCGAATGCCATCAATGCTCCAATTGCTGGTGCCGGTGCTTTGACCATCATTGAAGGAGTGCTCTCCTTGGAAAATGGCCCAACGAATAATATTGAGAATATTGGCGTCAATGATTTGACTCCCCCAGCTGTCTGGTTGTCGTTTACTTCATCAGTTAACGGCTTTACCAACCTGAGTAGTTTCATCAACATCGATGGTACATGGAGTTTCGATTTGAATCTTGACCCTCTTGAAACCAAAACAAATCTGTCTGCAACACTCGGCTTCTCTGGGTGGCAAGATACGCAAGCCCCAGGAATTACACCAACTCAATTCCATTTGAGGCCATCGTCACTCTCGATTGTCATTGATGTTCGTGATGCGCCAAATCTGACGGCCACTCTTGAGGGGCCCCTGACAAACAAAAGTATCATCCTTCTGAACGATGATCTCTGGGTGAATGGTTCAGTAATGACGACAGGGGCATCTCCTGTTGCCATGCCCGGTAATCTTTCATTCTCGATTCGAGAAAACGGTACTTCTCAGGAATGGGTTCAAGTGTTTAACCTCAGCGTGAGCGGACCATTTGGCATCCAATATTTACTCACTGCTGCTGATGCGCAAGTCATGGCAGGTATTCTCGAAATTCAGATTCGGTTTTTCCCGAACGCTATCGAGGCGACCGATGATGCGAATGTCACTGCTGGTGGGCCTTACCTCCTACGCGGCTTCCTCGATTTCCAAGTTCAAGCCTCTGCTCAATTAAGAGGCACCGATTCAAGTGTATTAATCACTGCAATCGACCATCGTGGCGTTTCAACAGACCTCCTCCTCTCCGGTGACTTTGACTTTTTCTTTAACGGGAATTGGGTCAATACAACCGCCGACCCACAGAGTGAAACAATGAACATCAACTGGTTGATTGATTCGACCCTCTTCGCCGGTGATTATTTGTTTGAGATTTCGTTCAACGGTTCAGAACTGTATCAGTCATCGACCGGCAACAGCATGTTGCGCGTTGCGGCAGAAGTCGCTTGGAATTTGAGCCTCGGCCAAGATTGGACGCACTTAGGAAATTCGAGTTACCTGTATGGAGATATTTTCGATGCCCAGTACACAAATATTAGCGTTCTTGGCGATAATATCACTATGCTTTCTATTATTATGATGACACCCGATGGTATGCCAATTGACCTTTCCCAAGGATTATTGAACAACTCGACAGGAAGTTTTGTTCTGAATTTCTCCATACCAACGACCCGTCCTTCTGATTCGTACGAATTTATTCTCAATATGGATTTTGACACAATGGCACCTGTTGGTGGCGCATATTTCCGAATGGTGGACAATGCCGTTCCACCTGCAACTCCAACTCTCCCCTCTACACTTGTTGGGATTGAGTCGGAGTTTGTCGTCGAACCAGATCGAGAGTCATTGATCGTCGAAGTCAATCAGACACTCGACTTCAATACCAAAGTTACCGACGTTGCCGATAAATCAAATGTATCGGATGCCACTGTTCAATACATCTTTGATTGGGGGAATACCAATGTGTCACTGGGTCTTGATATCACAGATGCTGAAGGAAATTCTACTCTTCAATGGAACGCAGTTGGCATTGCACCCGGCTATTATGATGTATTGGTGATCGTGTATGACGATTTGACCGACGGACTTGGCCAAGGAAACTCACGCCGCACAGGGAATTCATCTCTTGTCAATGTGACCGTTCAGGTTCCAAGTGAGATTCGAATCGATAGTATTCCAACCGTCACAACTGCAGGATTGAATTTCAATGTGTTGGGTCAAGTCCTCGACGGAGATAATACCTCACGCCTTCTTACAACCCCGGTTGAAATGTCGGCATTCTGGTTGAATAACCCTGATGAAATTTTGGTAACATCCTATCTTACCTCTTCGAATGGTACATTCAACATAAGCATTCCAACCGACACTTCCGGCAACGGCACTGAACGTGGTAACAAAATTCTGGTATTGAGCGTCAATGAAGGTTCATCACCCTTCTATCTTACAGCATCTTCGCAGAACGGAATTTTGGTGATGGGTGTAAGTCAGTTTGACAATCTTCAACCACTCAATCCAGTGACTGTTAATCGTGGAGATACCATCAACCTCACGGGGCGTTTACTCGAATCCTCCAATCGCTTTGGACCATTATCTGGATTTGATGTTGACATCCAATTCCATGAAACATGGTTGGCAGGCACCCAGACGGATGGCGAAGGATATGCAAATTTTAGCCATCAAATTCCAATGACACATCCACTTGGTTTGATTGTCGTTTCTTTGGTCTTCAATGGTTCATCTGACTTGTTGAATACTCAAGTGAACCTTTCATCGATTACCATTCGCTCAATTACGTTCATGATTGTTGACCCTCTTGCAGCGAATCCAGTTGCTGGAACTTCATTCAACGTCACAGGTAGCGTGTTCAGCGATAATGGAAGTGGACTTGAACAGCGCGATGGAAGCGTTTTACCCTCGAATATATTGTTCAGTCTTAATGGCCAACCTACCGGATTTTCTGTAACAGGCGGTTCAGTCGTAGCAGGTGGATTCTGGTCAGCGACAATTCTCCTTGGAGAAGGATTCGCAGCCGGTAACAATACACTCGAAGCCTCTTATGTTCCAAACGTCAATTACTATATTGGTTCGACCAATAATACGACATTCGATAGTCGAGGATTCACAACACTCATATTTGTTCAACCGACACTCGATGGCCTTGGTTCGCCGTCTTTGAATGACCGAACCGAACGTGGTAACGATGTTCAGATTCAAATTCTACTGCGCGACAATACCATGTCTGCAGTTGCAGCACAACAAGTCGTCGTGACACTCATTGGAACTGATGTAAGTCTCACACTCACGACCTTTGCCAACGGAACAGCAGTTGGTATTCTTACCGTTCCGAGTAACCAAAGTATTGGCTTCAACGACCTTGAAGTCACCTTTGCGGGAACGCCTGGCACAACAGGTTTGATCGGTTCGAATGCATCGACACAATTCGTTGTGCTCGCACAAACAAATATGGTGATTACAGCATCTCCTTCGACACTTGTAGCAGGCGACTCATTCACAGTTCAAGGAACATTGTTGGATGACCTCAACCAAACGCTGACCATTGATGGCGTCTCTTCGCTTGCCATTGTCCATCTTCTTGTCGATGGAATTCCAGTATCCAGTGTTGAAACTGACGCATTGACTGGGAACTATTCGATTGGATGGACTTTGCCTGAGGAAACTTCTGCAGGAGCTCACTTGATTGAAGTTCGGTTCCTTGGTGGACGCGATTGGGTTGACCCAGTTGGTGTTGGTGACCCTGCAAACCCAGATTTCTATCTCCCAAGCGGTGCCCAAGTTGACTTCAATGTCAGCGTTCCAACCAAGATTCTTCTTTTGACCCCAAGTGGTACAGTTGACCGGGAAGCAACGATGACCCTACAAGGTCGTCTACTGGATTTGGTTGACGCACCTTTGACAAACCTCACTGTGGAAGTTTGGCTTGATGGACAGTGGATGACCAACGTCAGCACCGATGAAACAGGTCTCTTTACTGCAGTCTATCCGGTACCTGCTGATGCACAACTTGGCCCTCTCACCCTTGAGATTCGCTTCACCGGCACAACATTCTATCTGCCGAGTAATGCTTCAGGGACATGGACTGTATACAGCCCAATTCTTATCACCGTCTCTATGGAAAGCCCAGTTGCTGTTGGTCAAAACACGACCATTACTGGTAGCGTTGTCGATAACCAACTCACTGGAGTTTCGGGCCACATCGTGGACTTGGAAGTAGAAGGACTCATCATTGCTACCATTGAGACTGACGCTGAAGGTAGATTCACCTTTGACTGGAATGTACCTGACACCTTTGGTTTTGGAAACCATACCTTATTTGCAAACGCTGATGCTCAAGGATACTACCGTTCGAACTCGGGTAACACATCTTTCTTCTTGGCTCATCGTTCTGATGTGACGTTCATCTTTGATGATGGCAAAGACGCAACTCGAGGTAACCTCTGGACACTGTCTGGTCGACTGTTTGACATTGACTCCGTCAATAACGACGGTTTGAGTGGAATGGACCTCAGCCTACGCTTAGATGATGTCGAGATTGCTACACTCATTACAGGAGATGATGGTAGTTGGTCAACACTTGTGCCGGCTACTTCGGATTTAGCTCGTGGCAATCATATCTTTACCATCTACTTTGAAGGGACTGAAGCACATCTAGGGGCTCAAGCAACGGGTACTGCAACGGTATGGGCAAATGTCAAAATCACCATCGATGCAACCTCTTCGAACATCGTCGTCCGTTCCGATTCAACCTTTGCTCCAATCGTATTGACGGGTTCAGTCTCTGAAATTGGCGGACTGGGTGAAGTGTTTGACAACGTAACGCTGTATCTTGGAAACGGCTCGAATTGTATGGCTCAAAAGGATGGTTCCCGCTGTCTTGAAGACCTTGTTATTGATTGGTCGAATGGAAACTTTTCACTCACGACGACTGCGCCTGCTTTCCTGAATCCTGGTTCTCAATACTTGCATTTGGAAACACCTCGGCATGATACACATTTCCTTAATACTGCAAGTGTCTATCATCTTATCTTTGTTAAGATAAATGCGGATATTTTAGTCTCACTCGACGATATTATCGAAGGAGAGCAAGAGAACATCGGAGGCAGTATCACAATCACAGCAAAAGATACCCTCCAAGAGGTAAATGGCATTACGGTGACGATTTATCTCTATGATAAGAATGGAACTCAACTCTCAGATCCAAAGCAACCTCTCACTGGAACCAATATTGATGGTGTTGCAGAATTTGATTTCAATTCGGACCCTCCATACGGTGATGCAGATGCTTGGGGCGAATTATACATGGAGATTATCATCAATGATCCACGTCTCTCGGAACAAACGTTGGCTGATTTTGCTGTGCAATCCAGTGACTCGTTTGCACCATCGTATGAATATCAAGAAGCAGCGACTGAAATCCCTGCATGGGCCTACATTCTCACCCTTCTCATCATTGGATTAGCAGGTGCAGGTACAGTACTCTACCGCCGACGCCAATCCTCTGAGTTGATGAAAGAAGCAGCAGAGATATTTGCCTATACTGCGGAGTTGTTAGCCGCTGGTGACTCGATTCGTGAAGCAATCTTCACCTGTTACCAGAATCTTTGTGCTTCATTCCAAGAACATGGATTCTTGCGTCGTGATTTCGAAACAGTTCGTGAATTCGAGATGGCGATTCGTCAAGCAATGCCTCAAATTTCTGAGGAAGCGTTACTTGCTCTCGATAACATGTTTGAACAGGCACGTTACAGTCGTGATGAAATGGGTCAACAACATCAAGTCGCTGCCCAACATGCTTTAGAACGAATGGCACAAGAAATCTCAACTCTTGCTGGGATTCCTTCTCGATGACACGACTCACCATCGTAGATGAAGTCGGCCATTGATGAAGTGTGCTCGGATTTCACCCGCTTCTGCCGGAACTGGAAGAATGCGAAGAAGGTCATCATGACCCGCTTCTTTTACGACAATGCGCAATTGGCGTTGTGTTTCATCGTGAAGAGTTGAAATTTCGATATCCGTATTATCTGCTCCATGAAGGGGAATAGTGAGGCCATCAGGATTGACAGTGCCGTGTAATTGGTCGACCATCCAAGCCAATCGGCGCTCGGGTTCAATTTCTGCGAGATGTGATTCAGGAATCATTCCTGATGCAACGAGGACGCGTTGATGATTCAATTGGGCTTCTGATAAATGTCCGGCCTGAACATGAAATTCTGCATGGAGTTGTTGAGGTTCAGCCTCAAGGCCCAATGTCCTTGCATCCATCGATTCTCCGCTCACATCATCTCTCGTTTCCGTTTCCAGATGAACCGTTTCCCATGTCGACATGGTATCTCGGTTACGTGCGGTGTCCATGAACCTTCGTCCTCCAACATTTGTATTTTGTTTACACTTCTTCAAGTGTGTGAACTTTGGAAAAGAAGCGACGAGCAAAACTGGCAGTCGTCAACGGGTCATTGGTTGAATTCATCCGCAAATCACTTGGATAACAACTGATGTAGGTTCTGTCGGTGTGTCGCTGGTCAAGAAGGAGAATCAATGCACGGTCACCTACCGAACGGATAGGCCGGCCCATTGCTTGCAAGATGGCATTAACTGCTGGTTGAGTTACTGTATAACGCCAAGCATTATTTTTCCCAAAACGATCCCCAGCATAGGCTTTGAGTGAATCCGATAGGACCGATGGAGGTGGATTCGGGATACCAATACAGGCTACGGCATCTAATATGCCACCGTTGTAATCGATACCCTCAGATAAACGCGCTCCATGCACGCCGCACAACAAGATTCGTTTGCCAGCTTCTTTCTCGCTACGCAGCGTTTCGACGATTGAATCGATGTCATTTTTCGTCCAATCTCGACTTTCCATGAGTATCCGAATGCCTTTGAAAGAAATATCTCCTAGAATCTCATCCATCATTTTGTATGAGGGGGAAAAAACTGCAATATGACCCGGAGTTCCATCGATGAGCGCCTGAATGTGGTTACGAATCTTTGACCACATCATTGGTGTTCGTTGGCTATACTTGGTCGTGACATCACCTGCAACCAAAACCGGACGACGTTCACCAGCAAAAGGCGAGGTGTACACAGTTTTCGTAGTTTTTTCTTTTGGAAGGTCAAGGATATCTGAATACATTTGTGGGGGATACAAAGTGCCTGACATCAAAATTGCACCGTTTATTGAAGAAAATACAGGGCCGGATACAAGACCAGGGTCCAAGAGGTGGGATGTGATTTTCCCTTCCTTCCCTTTCGAACTGAATACTAAACTCAATGCCGTCGTTTCTCCAAACGCTTCAATGCATTTGAGGATGTGCCCCATACGATGAGCATCAGGCTCCATAGCATCTTCATCATCTCCTGTTTCCAAATCGACTTCAACCCGGAGGAGTACATCAGAAATCCGAGGTAATCGGTGGCTCCTTTCTACCGATAAATCAGCCAGGTCAGGGTTGTCAGCCAATGTCTTTTGTCCTGTCAAGCCTTCATATTCATCACATGACCGATGAAGAATGTCTAAGAATCGAGAAACTTCAACCCGTGATTCATCGGAATCACGTGGTAAATCGGAGTGGAGTTGGCGAAATAAATCAGCAAATTTGGTGCGAGCAATTTTCATAATTTCAAATGCCCATGTGGCAACGTCGAGTTCAAGAGCGATTGGCACCGAGTTCGATTGGAGGTAATTTTTGGTAAGTTCCTGAACATATTCTTCTAATTCGATGGTTGTGTTTCGAGCAATGGTTGGTGTAATCGTTCGTTCCATTGTCATTCGAATTCGGTTCGGAAGATTATGTGCCTCATCGACAACGACAATAATATTTTCAAGGGCGATGCCCATCGCTTCTAAACTTGATTTACGCACACCTTCATCGAAGATGTGGTTGTAGTCCCCAACGAAAACATCTGCCTGACCAGCAGCTTCTCTGGCAGCCTTCCACGGGCAAGTTTGGGTAATTTCACCCCCAACGCGATGAATCTTGGTCAATTCAACTAATTCATCAACATGAAGTGGGCTGTCAAGAATTCTCTTGGTCAGTCCAGGTGCACTGGTGATCCATGGGCGGCAAGATTTAGTTTTCCGTGCAGTACTGCACATCATTGAGAATACAAGTGGTGATTCCTTGGCAAAGGGCTGAACACACATTCCGGCTTGCCCAATCATGTCGACCAATGTAATTGGGGCTTTGCCAACTCGGCGTTGATTTATTCTCCGAACCGTATCAACAACGATACGATGCTGGCTTTGTCGAGAGGTAAGGAAGAAAATATGTTTTTTGTTTGGAGAGTTCTGTGAAATTTCAAGGGCCGCTGCGAGTGCAGCAGCAGTTTTCCCAATACCTGTCGGTGCTGCTGCCAAATGATACCCTCCACTTCTGAGCGCTTCAGTCGATTCTTGAATCATTTCTATTTGACCGGGTCGGGGCTTTTCATGGGCTAAAAAGGTAAACACTTCTCCCTTTTCGTGACTCCCCTCCTCTGTCATAATGATGGTTCAGTGTCGACCCCTCTAAAGGATTGGGGGAATTCTTGTTTGCAGCGGTTGCACTGCAGTGAATCATTGTGCCCAGGCATGTGGGGGTCCTGAGCACGTGGGAACCATCCGGTTTAACTCACCGGATTGGAATCTGAGTCCCCCCGCCCGTCTTCCGAGGGGAGGTGTGTTGGGTTTTTTAGTCCAGCGCGTGCAAGACGGGCACGCAGACGCAAAGCGGCAAATCCGTACGAATTGGACAAATCCCGTACGGCATTGAAGGTGGCATCACGAGTCTCGCTAACATCGTTTTGCCAATTCATTTTCCATCCCCTCCTGCACTCTCACCCACTATTCGTGGTATTCTTCGCGTCGTATCGTTGAACTCTTGGCATTGGCCAGGAGATCTTCGAGTTGTTGTGTTAATTCAGAACGAGCCTTAATGGCACGTTCTATGTAAAGTGAAAGCCCTTCTTGGGCAGCAGTTTCAGGCGTAGTGCCCTGGAGTTCGTATAATTGGCCGAGGGCCATCTTGTCACCATAGCCGAGAGGGATTCGGACGGAGTCCATACCTGTAAGCAGAGGTTGACCCTGGAGGAGTTGTTGAATTGCTAATCGGATGACATCGGAACGATTACGGGCGCCTTCAAGACCAACTCGAGCATCGATTAATGCAAGGTCCTCCTCAGTTATTCTGAGTGAGACAAGATTGCTTTGGGTTGTCATTTTGATTCCTCCGTATCCAGTGGGTAGGCCGGACGGTATATGAATGTATTCTTATTGATGACGATTTGACTAACAGGTGATTACACCGTGAAATGGTTTACAGTGCCCTATTCAAAGGACTTTTACCATGAGGCTTGGGTATTTTTGTATACAAGTGACGATATATTGGTATTGAGTACAATCTTGAGTTTGCAGTAGAACATTCTAATACGGGCGACTTCAGCATCCTTCATGGCTCTTGAACCATCCCGAGGTCTCTATCTCTACTTACGAACGCTCACCAGTGCGATGGAAGATTCGATCATAACTGATGATGAAGCAAGCATCTTGCATGTTCTTGCAGTTGCTCTTGGTATCCATCCGAGCGATACCGCATTCTGTCTTGCAGTTGTTCGTGGAGAGGAAACCAACCCATTCGATGGAACTGAATTTGATTATTCAGGACACCATCTTGGTGATGCGACGACGTACCAATCAGCTCTCATCGCCGCTTTGGATGATGAAGTCATCACAGAAGATGAATGGTCTATGCTCACTGCACTTCGAACTTTTATTGGGATTCAAGAAGATCAGCATGCCATGATAGAAGAAGCAATCCACGCCATGGCAGAGATTGATTCAAACGGTGTTCGACGACTTGAACGATTGAAGCGGTTCAATACAGTTTGCCCTTTTTGACTGTTGCAGGATATCAAACGCCCTCAAACCAGTGTTGTAAGGAGCACTTTGAATGGTAATACTTAGAAAGGGCCTTTCTTTGGCACGGCTCATACAATACGTAAATGGTGCTAATATGAGTGTAACAAAAGAAATCTATGAATTAGTGGTTGCCCGAGACCCTGACCAACCTGAATTTCATCAAGCCGTTTGGGAAGTCTTAGAATCGCTTGAGCCTGTAATCAAAGCACACCCTGAATACCGTTCAATTGTTGAACGAATTGTTGAACCTGAACGCCTCATTCATTTCCGAGTTCCTTGGGTCGACGATGCAGGTCATGTCCAAGTAAATCGTGGATACCGAATCCAATTCAACGGTGCTATTGGCCCTTACAAAGGCGGACTTCGATTCCACCCAAGCGTCAATGCTTCAATCATGAAATTCCTTGCATTCGAGCAAATTTTCAAGAATTCGTTGACTGGCCTTCCATTGGGTGGCGGCAAAGGTGGTGCTGATTTCAACCCGAAAGGAAAATCTGATTCAGAAGTCATGCGCTTTTGTCAGTCCTTTATGATGGAACTTTGGCGGCACATTGGACACAACTGTGACATTCCAGCCGGAGATATCGGTGTTGGTGGACGTGAAATCGGATACATGTTTGGGATGTATAAGAAACTCCGAAACGAATTCCAAGCAGGTGTCTTAACTGGAAAGGGCCATTCATATGGTGGTTCCTTGATTCGACCTGAAGCAACTGGCTACGGTTTAGTTTACTTTGCTCGTGAAATGCTCTCAACAAAAGGGAAATCCTTCGACGGTATAACCGTTTCAATTTCCGGTTCCGGTAACGTTGCACAATTCGCTTGCGAAAAGGTTCTCGACCTCGGTGGAATACCTGTTACCATGTCGGACTCAAGTGGATTCATTCATGACTCAGAAGGAATCAACCGGGAGAAGTTGGCTTGGATAATGGATCTTAAGAATAACCGACGCGGCCGTATTTCGGAATATGTTGCTGAATTCAGCAGTGCAACCTTCACAGCCTCTGCACCTGAGCCCTCTACAAACGAGATTTGGGGCGTAAATGTCGATGTTGCTCTTCCATGCGCTACACAAAACGAAATAAATGTTGCAGAAGCGAAAATGCTTATTGATAACAATGTGATTGCTGTTGTAGAAGGTGCCAACATGCCGTGCACCCCTGAAGCAGTTGAATTGTTCCAACACAGTGGTGTCATGTTTGCACCAGGTAAGGCAAGTAATGCTGGTGGTGTTGCTACCTCCGGTCTTGAAATGTCACAAAATTCCCTTCGTTATGGATGGTCTCGAGAAGAAGTCGATGCAAAGCTCGACAATATCATGGTCAATATCCACAAGAATGCTGCTGAAACAGCCGAAAAGTATGGTCGCCCTGGTGACTATGTATTTGGAGCAAACGTTGCTGGTTTCTTGAAAGTCGCTGAAGCCATGATGGCTCATGGCGTCGTTTGAATTAGTGATACTATGGATCTTATTGTAACCAATCAAAGCGGTAAAGACCGAAAAATACGTGCTATCGTTGGTATCGTTCTCATTATTCTAGCAATCAGTGTAGACATATCCTCCATGATAGGGGTTGTGCTTTTGGCTACTGCAGGGGCTCTTTTGTTCAATGCCATTTCAGGGAATTGCTACATTTATCGGGCATTGGGTTACAGCACATGCCCAATTTCTGATTCATACTAATCAAGTTCTTTTGGTCGCAGTATGCGTTGGCAATGCCATTTACCATCTTGGTAGACGAGTAGAGCACATGCTGCGGGTGGCATGACATGGTATTCTCCTGTGAGTTCATACAATGCAAGTTCTGTCCCTGGGTTGTGTGAAAGAATGAGGAGGACTTCTTCTTCGTTGGCAGTTTGCACGCATTCAAGAAGTGTGGTTACAGGTGCAAGATAGAGAGATTCCATCGTTTGGATGTCCATCTGGTCAAAGACAGTTTTCATGCCTTCAAGCGTGTCCAACGTTCGCTTTGAATCACTGACAAATACCCGAGTTGGAATCCAATTCAAACGCTGCAAAGTATGTGCAATTCGAGGAGCATCTTTTGTTCCTCTTGGATTAAGTGGTCTTTGATGGTCCGATGAAGCACCATCACTGCTGCTTTCGGCGTGCCGCATGAGGAGAACTCGCCGTTGCATCATACAACTGGACTGAATCGTCGTTGATGAGACTTTTCTCTGCATCGATGTGCTTCACACGTTAAAATCAGCCTTGGTAAGCAATCCAAGTGCCTGATGTCGTATCGTAATACGTCAAACTTCCATCAGCAGCTTTGGACCAATTCACGCCATTTTCTTCCCATTGTTGAGGTTCTTGCGCAATCGAAGGTAGTTCCTTCGTTGATTCGAATCCCATGTTTGAATCAGTCGCTGAATCAGTATAATTTTGAGCAGCGAATGGGGAACTGTCTACAATGGCTCCCTGGTTCTTTCGAACAATGAGTAGGGCACCAAGGGCACAGAGTGCCAAGAGGGCAAGAATGGCGTAAAGAAGTCCAAACCCACTCCCTTCCTCGTCCTGTTCAAAACGGGCAGGATCTGCAGGATAGTAATCATAGGTATCAGAGACACCGTCTCCGTCCAAGTCTGACGTTTCATTACGGTCCAATGGGAAATCATCTTCAGCATCATTGACGCCATCTTTGTCCGTGTCCATTTGCGTTAAAGCACAACCATCTTCGAAAACTATGCTTTCTGTTGGTGTTAAGAGACAATCATCGTCGATATTTTTAACGCCATCGTCGTCATCGTCTTTTTGATATTCAGAGCATCCATCGAGGTCAACTCCATGTTCTTCATCGGTACTTGGACACAGATCTTTGTGGTTGTTGATTGCATCGTTGTCGAGGTCAAGTTGAGATTCAGCGCACCCTCTGTTGTTGACTTGTTCTCCAGCAGGTGTTGCCGGGCAAGTGTCGATTGTGTTGTCAATCATATCTTTATCATCGTCCTTTTGATATTCAGCACAGCCGGTCGAGTTCGTCACGATGCCAACATCAGTATCTGCACAGTCATCATCATCGTTCATGATTGCATCATTATCATCATCACGCTGAGCATCTGAACAACCATTGCTATCTGCTTCATCGTCGTTTCCTGTCATTGGACAAATGTCATCCATATCATTGACGCCATCGTCATCAGTATCACGTTCAGCGGCTGAACAGCCAACGCCATTGACTTTTGTTGCAGGTGGAGTTGTTGGACATTCATCCAATTGGTCGTTGATTTCATCTGCATCGGTGTCGAGTTGCATATCAGCGCATCCAGTAATGTCCACTGAAGAGCCGAGTGATGTCATTGGACAAGCGTCAAATGCATCCATGACTCCATCGTTATCACTGTCTTCTTGAGAGCCTGAACATCCAGTTTCATCGACACTCTCACCCGGTGGTGTGGTTGGGCAAGCATCGAGATCGTTGCTAATACCATCGAGGTCGTCGTCTTTCTGTTGCTCGGAACATCCCATTGAATCAACTGCTTGACCTGCAGGTGTATCGAGGCAATGGTCAGGAGTATCACCGTTTGAATTGTCACCGTAGCCATCACCATCTGCATCGAACCATTGCGTCGGTTCAGCAGGGAATCGGTCAGCAGCGTTTCCATTTTGGTTGTCGCCATATCCGTCTTCATCAGCATCTTCCCATTGAGTTCCATCCATTGGGAAAGCATCAGGGTCGTTTCCTGCTTGATTGTCGCCATAACCGTCGTCATCTTGGTCAGTCCATTGGGTTGAATCAGTTGGGAATGCATCACCGTTGTTGCCGTTTGGATTGTCTCCGTAGCCATCACTATCTGAATCGGACCATTGCGTCGAATCAGTTGGGAATGAATCAGGTGATGTTCCGGCAGGATTATCGCCGTAGCCATCACCATCTTGGTCTGCCCATTGGGTTGAATCGGAAGGGAAAGCATCGCCATTGGTCCCTGTTGAATTGTCACCGAATCCATCACCATCCGAGTCCATCCATTGTGTGGAGTCTGTAGGGTATTCATCTGCGTAATTTCCTGCAGCATTATCTCCGTATCCATCACCATCTTGGTCAGCCCATTGGGTTGAATCGGTTGGGAAAGCATCGGATGAGTTACCGTTTGGATTATCTCCGTAGCCATCGGCGTCTTGGTCATCCCATTGTGAACTATCGAGTGGGAATGCATCGGGTGAATTACCCGTTGGGTCATCTCCATAGCCATCGCCATCCATATCGGAGTATTGACTACTGTCGTAAGGGAATGCATCGATGAGGTCATTGTAACCATCATTATCAGAGTCCTTTTGGGAAAGTTCACAGCCGTCTTGGTCGACGATTGCGCCTGCAGTTGTGTTAGCACAAAGGTCGTATTCATTGGCAACACCATCATTATCATTATCGATGGTCAATGAGAAACAATCACTGTCGCCTATCAATTGAACACTTGTAGCCGAGTAGAGATTTACTACTGCGCAGTAAATGCCACTCATGTTTGGTGTCGCATAGGTAAATGTCGGCATGCTCATGTTTTGAGCAGTTGCAGTAAAGTTCGTGAGAACTGAAGTTGCGAATGAAGCACCTGAACTATCGGTGACTGAGATTTGGTATTTGTATTGATCTCCAGTTACAAGGTCACTACCTTTGACCATCACATCATTGGTTGAAGAAGTCGAACTTGTCGAATAGGAGTCGATCAACATGGTCGGGAGTTGTGGAATGAATTCATCATCATGGAATCCGATAAACCCATCAAATGCCGTGAGGTTAACAGGAGTATTGTTGTAGGAAAGTAAAGCCACGAATACATGCTCATACAGCGTTGTAGGTCCATTCCATGCCACTTGCCACGATTTTGTGGTCAAGGTAGAGGTGGTGAACGTGACGTTCATTTGGTCAATTATTGATGCTGCCAAAGCCATATCTATATTCATCGAGTTGGTATAATTCATATCGAATTCGTTGGTATCAAAGACAAACCACCAAAGGTTATAGTCGGTATTTGCGCTTAGATTGGTTGCATCAATAACACCAGTCGTCGAAGATGTAGCAGAGGCTTCGAGTAGTTCGATGTAGATACAATCATCATCTTCATCAAGCATTAAACCCATTGAATCTTTTAGTACAGATGTGGAACAGAAATCAGATTCTACCATCATTGGACTCGCTGAAGTTATATTGGCCATCATTGTTGTCGCTGTTGCATTGACAGTTCCATTGGTTGATGCAGACCAACTTTCAGTATCATTCAAGAAATATTGGACTGAAGAATGATTATAGAGGTATGAATCTCCAACCGTCAATCCTGTAAATTCAAGCATCGAATGTGTTGTATTGGTCATGGTGACAGAAACGGACTGAAAACTTTGTCCTCCACCAGGTAAATTCGTGGTAATGGAAATAGCATAGATATTTGTGGCTCCACTGTACCCAAATACTTGCAAATAAGTGGTTTGGTTGGATGTAGAAGTGACGGTCATCGACTCGACACTCCCAGTCGAGCCCGAACTTGAAAGATAATTTCCTGCTGCAGTATTCCAATTGGTGTCGATATCACCATTGGAACCAATAAATGTAATATTTGCATAGTAGGTCACTCCTGCTATCATGTCGATTTCAAAGTAATCTTGATCCGAGGAGGTGTGAATTGAAAGGCCAGTACAAACGACAGGCAATGTTGACGATTGGGATGCAGTAGCAGTAGAGTCGTTTGGTTCAAGAATATCTGAGACGAGTGTTCCGGCGCCAGAACAATTGGTTGGCGTTGTTGTACCATTTCCACCTGTACCATTGCTCGATGAAGTACTGAACGACCAAGCGTCAAAGGCATAGGACCCATATCCCGAATATCGAACGATCTTGATGTAAATTGTGCCACCATGGCCAGCCGTCGACTGTGAAGCGTTGGTTGAGACAATCTCAGGGTTATTGTTGATTGAAGAATCAATCGCATTCATGGATGAATCGTACATCCACAATTCGAAATCATTGGTAAAGGTGGAGCCGTTGGATGAAGTAAAAGACGAATTGTAAGAAATTTGAACCGTCAAACCTTCATTTGCATTGAGGGTAAAACCAATCCAATCCTCGTCATCACCTACATCTAATTCTGCATAACTGGTCCCTGATGACAAAGGAGACATACCATTCCAGTTCACCATGGCACCTGAACTGTTGATTGAGGTTGAGTTATCGGGAAGGTCCATCCCCGAGCCGAGGTCGTTTTGATTTGCACCTACAGCAGATACAGTTGGAGCTACCAAAGTAAGGGTGGTAAATACAAGCATCAGTGCCAAAAAGAGGGTGGTGATTTTACTCGGGTTCGTTGAACTCGCTAAAGAGGACATAAACCAGCGATTAAGTGGTAGTTTAAGAGACTCTCTACTTGAAATCAAATCGCAGTCGGTGCAACATGACCTTCTTTTTTGTCTTCTGGTTTACGCACTCGTGACCATACACCGCTCATTAATTCATCATGGTGATTGCCGCAATAGTGGAATCGGCGGTAAGCCTCTCGAAAGGAATAGGCTTTCTTACCTGTTGCTACAAGAAAACCTTCAGGTGAAAGACGAGATACAATGGTTCCTTCTTCCCCACATCCGAGGAAATCACATACCGCTGAGCCGCCCATGACACTGACAGAGGCTTACAGGTCTTTAATGGTCGTATTCAACCTAAGAAATATCCTTTGAAAAATTGAAAAAGAATCAAACTTTCCTTTAAAAATTGAAAGAATTGAACTCTCCTACGGAAATTGAAAGAATCCAACTCTCCTACGCAAATTGAAAGAATCCAACGCTCCTACGTAAATTGAAAAAGAATCAAACTTTCCTTCAAAAATTGAAAGATCATTCCACTTCTGGAATAGGTTCGATAACGACCAAAGGTATATTCGCCTCAATTGCTTGTCCTTCTTCACAACTTACTGTGACGACGGTTCCTGAAACAGGTGCTTGAATTTCGTTCTGCATTTTCATTGCTTCAAGAATAAGAATGACTTGCCCTTCAACAACTTCATCACCAACATTGACTTCTACGGTGACCACTTTGCCGGGAATATTTGCTGAAACAGTCCCCGATTTCTTCTTTTTTCCACTTCCACTTCTTTTCTTTTTTGCCATCGGAGCAGCATCAGGTATTTCGATTTGGAATGTTTTTCCTTCAACGGTGGCTGACCAAGAGGTACCTTCACCGTCAATAAGGACTTCAAATTCAGTTCCGTCAACAATCACTTTTCTTGTCTCAGTCATAGTTTCACTTCCAAGGGGAGCGGCTTGCTCGTTTCTGCATTAGTGAGGAAAGGCCCATATTCATTCTGCGATGGTCTTGAGACCATGCAAGGCCTGGTTTACGAGCGATTTGGCTCGGGTCATCTCCGCTTTGGGCGAGCATGGAAAAGACTGCAGCAATGGCAGCCATTCGTAGAATCTCTTCATCATGATTTGTCATACAACCGCCTCACAGTGGGATGTTTCCATGTTTTCGAGCAGGACGCAATTCCTCTTTATCCAATAACATTTCAAGTGTACGGCAAAGTTTGCTGCGAGTTTGATTTGGTTCGATCACATCGTCCAAATATCCCAAAGCAGCAGCAGTATATGGGTTTGCGAATTTTTCATTGAAATCTTCGGTAAGTCTTTGACGTTCTTGTTCGGGATTGCGAGCGTTTGAAATCCGCTTCCGATGAATGATTTCTACCGCACCGTCTGCACCCATCACGGCTAATTCACCGGTTGGCCATGCTACATTGTAATCTCCACGAATGTGCTTCGAGGACATAACATCGTACGCACCACCATATGCCTTACGAAGAATAACAGTGAGTTTAGGGACCGTTGCTTCAGCATATGCATAGAGCAATTTCGCCCCATGTCGAATAATCCCACCCCATTCTTGACTCGTACCAGGTAGGAAGCCTGGGACATCTTCAAGGGTGATGATTGGTATGTTAAATGCATCACAGAATCGAATAAATCGCGCTGCTTTGTCACTTGCATCGATATCGAGACAGCCTGCCAGTACTTTGGGTTGATTTGCAACTACACCGACTGTATGGCTGCCGAGGTGACCAAAGCCGATGATGATGTTTTGTGCCCAATCCGCTTGAACTTCAAGAAAAGCACCATCGTCGAGAATTTCTGTGATGACATCGAGGACATCGTATGCTTTGGTCGCTTGGTCTGGCATGATGGTATCAAGGGCATCACAAGAACGGTCGATTGGGTCACTGGTTTTCTTATCAGGTGGCCGTTCGAGGTTATTTTGTGGGAGGAGGTCGCATAAATCACGTGCTAATTGGATCGCTGCTTCATCATCCGGTGCAGAGAAGTGGGAGACTCCTGATTTGGTGCCGTGGGTTGATGCACCGCCTAAATCTTCGAAGTTGACTTCTTCATTCGTGACCGTTTTGATGACCTCGGGTCCTGTGATGAACATATACGATGATTCCTCTACCATGATGACAAAATCTGTAATTGCTGGAGAATAGACTGCTCCACCTGCACATGGTCCCATAATGACTGAGATTTGAGGCACAACGCCAGAGGCACGAACGTTGCGGAAGAAAATTTCAGCATAACTTCCTAAAGAGGCTACACCTTCCTGAATCCGAGCGCCTCCTGAGTCGTTCAAACCGATGACTGGGCGGCCTGTTTTGAGCGCCATGTCGAGAACTTTACAGATTTTGAGACCATGCATTTCACCCAGTGAGCCACCATAAGCGGTGAAGTCTTGAGCAAAGGTAAACACTTGTCGACCATTAATCGTTCCGTGTCCAGTAACGACTCCATCTCCGGGGATGATGTCCTTGTCCATACCAAAATCTCGGCAACGGTGTTCGACCAATGCATCAAGCTCTTGGAATGAGCCTTCATCCAGTAAGACTTCGATTCGTTCACGAGCCGTCATTTTGCCCTTGAGATGTTGTTTGTCAATGCGGTCTTGGCCTCCGCCCATTTCGCTACGGGATTTACGATTTCGTAAATCTTGGAGTCGTTCCTCAGATGATGCCATAGGCTTCCCAAGTGGGGCTATGAAAAACCCGCCCTTATGCGTTGCCTTTCGATGAGGTGGTAGAAAGCGTTCTCAAGACCGTTGTATTTCAGCGCTTTCTGGGTCTTCGTCTCTTCATTTGTACCGTTTTGCTCATCATTTGACCCTTTTATCATCTCGAGTTCCATTCTGACGCGTGAACGCCTACTTTACCGGCCTCGAATCAGTCTCAAGGGGTGTGTTGATAGGGAGGGAATGCCTCCAACAACCATGAGCGAACCGTGGCGAATCGTGGTTGCGAAGCCCGGTTTGGATGGGCATGACCGAGGTGCTAAAGTCGTCGCAAGAGCATTGCGTGATGCAGGCAATGAAGTCATTTACACTGGTTTGCGACGCAGTGCCCAACAAATTGTCGATACCGTTCGTGACGAAGATGCTCGTTTTCTTGGCCTTTCTTCACTCTCTGGTGCCCACGAGCATCTTTTTCCAAAGGTGTGTGAATTGTTGAAACAGCAAGGACTCAACGATGTTATTGTATTTGGTGGCGGTATTATCCCTCTCGGTGACCGTGAGCCATTGTATGCCTGTGGAATACGCGCAATCTTTGGCCCTGGCACACCAACTTCAGAGATTTTAGAATTTATCGACCAGGCTACACAACTCGAGAATACCGGTGTTGGTCAAGAAAGCGATTGGTATTGGACCTCATCGGCATGAGGTGATGGAAAGATGTTCGAATTCCTTGAGCAAGCAAAAGCAGGTGATCGGCGTTCACTCGCTCGAACATTGAGTGCACTTGAAAACGGTTCGCTCGACATTGAACAAGCCATCGACGTACTTGGTCCAGTGCCGACTCCAATTGACGGTGATTGGCAAACTTTAGCCATCACCGGTGCACCGGGTGTCGGTAAATCTTGCCTGCTTGATGGATTACTTCGCCATTGGGCGCAACGAGGACTTCGAGTTGCAGTACTTGCCGTTGACCCCTCTTCACCAAGAACGGGCGGTGCTTTACTTGGCGACCGAGTGCGTATGACAGTGGTCGATGATGTAGAATTGAATAGTTTGATTTATTTACGTTCAGTTGCAACTCGTAAGGCATCTGGAAGTGTGCCCGTCATTGTCGAAGATATGACGAAAGTACTCTTAGCATTAGGTTGGCAGAGAGTCGTCATTGAGACGGTTGGGGCTGGGCAATCTGAAGTCCGTTGTGCGGCATTAGCAGACCGAATTGTAGTGGTTGAAGGGCCAGCACGCGGCGATGGTATACAAGCCGAAAAAGCAGGTTTACTCGAACTGGCAGATGCAGTTCTGGTCAACAAGTCAGATTTACCAGGAGCGGAACTCCATGCAGATGAAATTCGAGAATCACTGGAATTAGGTACCGGTCATACGCCACCAGTTCACTTGACTTCGGCATTGCAAGGTACTGGAGTTTCACAAGCAGCAGAACTCCTCCTCACACTCCCCTCCTCTGGTCGTTCAACACGTGCACGATGGAGAGAACGTCTGTTGGCTTTCCATGAGCGAAAAATTCTCGAATCCCCACAACTCGATGAATTACTCGAAAAACTGGCGAAGGGTTCAATTCTCTTGGATGAAGCGTTAAGGATTATTGGCGGTGAAAACGATGAGTGAACAAGTCGAATTAACAAACCCTGTCGAGTTATCAGTCGGGGGAATGGGTGGACATATCTTTCGTCGCACAATCCATATCGGAATGTCCCTCCTCCCTTGGATTTATTTCGAGTACGGTGAATCAGTCTCAGCGAAAATTGGATTGACGCTACCGCAATTTGTATCAGTTGTAATTTTTACTCTCTTCGTTTTGGAAAGTCTCCGACTTGGATTCGGTATTACCATTTATGGGCAAAGAGAATACGAAGCCAAACAAATCTCGGCATTGGGTTGGGGCGCATTTGGTGTTGGAATGGTCTTTTTGATGGCTCCGACTGAAGCATACGCATGGCCACTCATTCTTTCATTATCTCTGGGTGACCCTTTACTTGGTGAATTACGACGGCGTGGAATGAATTCACGAGATGTCATCGTCACATCTGTTGTGTTCTTGTTCTTTGTTTGGCTCGCCTGTTGGTACTGGTTTGACACTCCATTTTGGCTGGCTTTTTTGTTCGCACCATTGTGTATTGCAGCTGAATGGCCTCGTCTACGTTATATTGATGATAATGCAACGATGGTACTCATTCCACTGGCGGTAATTTTGTTGTTTGAGCCTTTTCTTCAACTGATATAATCAAAAGAATATGTAGAAGTCGACTCAATATATTCAAATGATGGCTGGTATTGGCAAGGATGAGGGATGAGTATGAGTGAAGAGACCAAGGATTCAGCACCACCACAAATCGCCTATTTCGTTGTATTTTCATTGTCGGTTATTTTTCTCGGCATTTCCATGTTCAAATACCCACTTTGGGGCCTTTGAGTACAAGGGATGATTGAAGAAGGTCGCCGTTTTGGTCGGCTTATGTGTGGCATTGGTGGGATGTTCGGAGAACCCGACCCTGCAGTTGTCCGAAAGATGAATTCACTTCTTCACCATCGAGGGCCAAATGGAAATGATGTCTGGTCCGATGAGCAGATCTCACTTGGCCATACACGATTAGCAATTGTCGACCTTGTTGGTAGCGACCAACCTCTTTTGGGTTTGACACGTGAAGTTCTTGTTGCGAATGGTGAAATCTATAATTATCGAGAAATACGTTCACAGCATCCTCGTTTCCCTTGGAAGACTCAAGGAGACTCAGAGGTGATATTAGCGCTTCACCACGCATCAAAGTCCAAGCACTCCGGGGTGTTAAGTGCTCGACAACATGCGGAATGGATCGCTCAACTGAATGGGATGTATGCATTTGCTCTTTGGGATGCAGAGACCGGTTGTTTACTTCTGGCACGGGACCCTTTGGGAATCAAACCACTTGTCCGTACATCAGTAGAAGGCTCACTTCTCTTTGCCAGTGAAAGCAAGGCATTACGGGCACATGAAGGACATGTTCCTGCACTTGATGAGCAAGCACTCGTTGCACGGCTTGCTTGGGAATACCCACTTGATGGGACCACTTTGCTCAAGGATGTCACCCAAATACGCCCGGGAACCGTAGAGGTATGGTCATTGGACCTTGAAGGAAAAGCAAAAATGGTTGACAGAGCTACAATTGAACAACAAAAAGTTAACCCTTCACAGGTATGGAATCCAGATAAGAATGCAAAACACCTTCTCGAAACATTTGTCGAAGGCGTTTCAGAACGACTCATGTCTGAAGTCCCAGTCGGAATTGTGCTTTCGGGTGGACTTGATTCCTCTTTGGTTGCTGCGGTTGCACATGAGGCCGCTGAACGTGCACAACAACCTGTGCCTGCCTGTTGGACCGTTGCAGAAAGTGAAGAGAATTCAGATTGGATTGCAGCAGAAGAGGTTGCTTCATCGTTCGATTTAGTGCACCATCAGCATATTCTTGAGGCGGATTCGTTTGATAACTTGCTCCCCGATTTGGCCTGGCATGGTGAAGACCTCGATGTAACAGTGCTCTTTTTTCAACCTCTCTTTCAAAAGATGTCACAACATGTTACCGTCGGCTTATGTGGTCAAGGAGCAGATGAATTGCACGCTGGTTACCCTCGGTATAGAGACCTCAAACAGCACGGTGAAATTATTGATGCCCGTTTAGCGTCAATGACCCATCCCTTCGCCCGTCAAATAGAGAATGAAACATTACCCGTTGGCGATTCTTGGTATGTAGAGGGGCATTCAGGCGCTAGCCACACAGATTCACTCGAGGAATTCCTTCAGTTCGAACTTGACCACGGGCAGCTCTCTAATTTCCAACTAAGATTGGTTGACCGTCACTCGATGGCCCATTCCTTGGAAGTTCGGGTACCCTTCCTTTCTTCGTCTCATCGTCAAGCAAGCCACCGCTTGCCGATGGAATGGCGACTTCCTTCAAACGGTGAGGAAAAGGCTGCTTTACGAGCGGCTGCTTCGCTTACTTCGTTGCCAAAGCATATCGTACATCGCCCTAAATTACCTGCTGGCAGAGCAACTTCGCCAACATTGATTGAAAATCTTCTTACTGAATTTAAGCCTCAAACGGATGCTATCATCCAGCGTCACCCTTTACTCTCTGGTGCTTTAAAAACACAGGATGATATAGCCCTTGGTTTAGGATTGTTTGAGGCGGTGCACATTTTAGACAGAGGAGTGCAAAAGCCTACTGGTTCAGCATTTGATTTACTCGACGAGGTGATTGGATGACTTTTGTACACGAACTTACTACGCTACTTGAAAGCAAACGACCTGAAATCACTGCATGGATGTCTGAAAAGAGGAGTGAAGTCCCTATTCCAATCTATGGTAGTGTTGACATTCGTGATGCAGGCTGGAAAATTAGTGTTGTCGATGCCAATCACTTTCCGGCAGGTTTCAATAATCTCTCTCCTGAAGACAAACCTTCGATTGCGGGGCTTTTGAAAACGCATATCCAACGGGAATTCAAGCAATGTGAATGGGTCCACCTTTATCCCGAATCCCATACTCGGAACAAAGGCTATGTCGAAAACCTCATCGCCTTGAAAGAACTCCTTGAAATCGGTGGATTCAGGTGTACAGTAGGTTCAGTGAAGTTTGAAGATTTGGGTCATCTCATTGGACTTTCCGGGGCTTTGAAATTGGACCAAGTCGAGTCGAGCCAGAAGGACGGTGAGGAAATCCTTCTGATCGGTGGTCATAAGCCAGACCTCATCTTACTCAATAATGACTTGACTGATGGGCTTGTAGAGGGGCTGGGCAGTCAAGTCGTATCTCCACCACCTTCGATGGGTTGGCATCGAAGAAGGAAATCTCAACATTACGAAGTTCTTCGTGGGTACGTTGAGGAAATTGCTCAGATGCTCGGTATTGAACCGTGGCACC
Source organism: uncultured Candidatus Poseidoniales archaeon (assembly GCA_905182635.1). GTDB lineage: Archaea > Thermoplasmatota > Poseidoniia > Poseidoniales > Poseidoniaceae > MGIIa-L1. The sequence continues at coordinate 9,561 of CAJJCM010000014.1, read as the reverse complement.
TCATGGCAGATTGGTTCGTCTCGAAAAACAAGTGCTTGGAGAAAGAAGCATGCAGAATAGAACTCGCTGTAGAAGTCGACTCCTTCCTCGATAAACTCCGTGAAAAATACCAGACCCTCGGTATTGAACGTGAACCAGTTGTTTTTATCAAAAATGACCGAGGTACGTATGGTCTTGGAATCATGACCGTCCGGAGTGGTGGTGAATTGTTAGAACTCTCGAATCGTAAAATGAACAAATTGATGTATTCGAAAGGAGGCGTTGATGTCGAGAATTTCCTCATTCAAGAAGGAATACCTACTATTTTAGAAAACGAAGAGGGCGCTCCGGTCGAACCGGTTGTCTATCTCGTCGATGGGCAGGCTGCTTCATGGTTCTATAGAATCAATTCAAAGAAATCTGACATTGATAATTTGAATTCACCGAGTGCTCAGTTTGAATCCTTTTCACAATCGGGTGGCCAATACGGAGAACATGCTCATGGTTGGCATGCCTTAGTCGCAGAACTTTCGATGCTGGCAATGGGTAAGGAATTACTTTCATACGGTGACCAGTAACACCCGTTCTTGCTAAGAGGAGGACCTCCTCGCATGAATATGAACAGAGCGTGGGTCTACATTGGCACCATTGCTTTGGGGCTTTGGTTTTCTGCCACTGCTTGTAATGGTTTTATTCCCGATGAATATGCTGAATGGCCCGTCAACCTCTGGTGTTGGGGGCTTTTTGCTTGGTTCTATCGAGGTGGCAGTCGAAAGCAGCGAATTGAAATGATTACTGTGATTGCAATTGCCACACCAATGGAATTATTCTTTAGTGAAGTTTGGCTGATTTATGAGTATCAACGTGAATTTATGCCACTGTTTGTTCCTGCAGGTCATTACTTTCTGTTTGACCTTGGAAGAATGGCTGCAGACAAAATGAAAGAAAGTTGGGCTTTACCGTTGCTTCTACCTTTCGTCCCGTTGGTTGCTTATGGAGCATGGACGGGTGGAGATACATCGGCGGTATTCCTCTTAGCCCTTGTTTTGGCATTCACCAAGTGGGGACCACAACCACGGCTGTATTCTGCAATGGCCTGGGCGGCATTGGCCATGGAATTATGGGGGACTTCACTGACCAATTGGACTTGGGCAAATCAAGTGCCTTGGACAGGATTAACTGCTTGGAATCCACCGTTATTGGTCGGTTCGTTCTATTGTTTCGGTGACCTCTTGGTCAACAAGGCTGTCGTCAAGTTTGAAGGGAAGGACCCATTGGAGGTTACTGTATGACCTCCTCCGACGAGTTGCGAAAGCGTCGAGAACAAGAGGCTGTTCGCATTCGTACCTCACTCAACAGGCAACGAGGTGAACAACGCGCTTCCATCAAAGGTGGTGAGACAACTGTTGCCTTTGTTGAAGAACGCTTATGCATTGGTTGTGACCAATGTACCATTGTTTGTGATGACGATGCCATCGAGATGTACAAAGTTCCCATGGCAAGCCCTTTGATTAAAGTCGAATCAAATCAAAAAGCCAAAATTCTACGTGTTGAATGTACAGGCTGTCGGTTGTGTGTTTTAGCATGCCCAACTGATGCCATCACAATGATTGATCGATGAGGTGAAACAATGTCAAAGAAAGAGAAACAAGACACAGCCCAACGTTTTGGTGGAGAATTCGGACCCTATCGTAAAGAAGGAACTCCAGGTGTATCTCTTTCAACCTTCAAGACGCTTGTTTGGACTTCAAACATAGGAGGCATGATCTTGGTGGTTATTGCCCTTGAGATGCTTTTCGTTCGTCAAATGTTTGGTTGGGGCCTTGCTTCCTTGATTTTGGGAGTCATCATTGCTTTGTTCCCGTCAAATTACGAAATCATGGGTATGGATGATGGAGACTCTCCTCCGCAAGATGATTGAATCAAACATTCATCTTTGAGTGGCAGGTTGGACATTCAATGTTTCCAGAGTAACCGATTGGAATTTGTAATTCCTCCTTACATGATTGGCACTTGATCTTTTTCTTACCGTCCGTCGACTGGTTTCTGTCCAAGAGATTTTCAATTGGTATTGGCCATCCGCCTTTGAGTTTCGAAAGCATTAACGGCAAAGCTACAAGAATCATACAAGTAAATGAGCACATGAGTGAAGTCATGATCATTTCCTCACCCCAAGCGATGGATACAGGGTTTGGTTCGTCTCCGTGAAATGCTACACTAAATAAGCCCGAGAGTGCGAGGACCGCAAGTGTGATATAGACTCCATTCCGATAACCAGAATAGGTAATGACGCCTCCAATTAAAAAACCGATACCTAACAAGAAGGCTACTGGAGAGAGTAACCAAGCCTCTGCTCCTCCGCCCCCAGTTGAAAATATAACCGCCCAAAACAATCGAAAGATTGCATAAATTATGATACATGTCCCAATTCCAGATGCGAGTTCATCTTCCTTCTTGACATAGATTGTTTGTGCAGGTGCATAACCACCTTGGACGTGCTGTGGAATTGACTGTTGAGGGATTTGAAATTGTTGTGGTGGGGCTGAGGATTCATCATCTTCCATCAATCGGATGACCACTTCTGCTTTGTTACCGGAGATTCGTATCCCACGATTCTTGCATAAGTTTTTGAGATCCAAAACAGTCATGCTGTCGTAATCCATGACTCAAGGAGGTCTATATGAATAATAAAGTTTTAGCCGTCAAATTAAGCTTCGATTTCAAGAACTGAACTTGATTCAGGGGTCGCTCTTGCTTTCTTTGCTTCGACTTGACGGGCAAGGAACGAGACGACATCGAGAATTTCAATATCTTCGTAACGCTCATCACCTTCAAACTTGAGACACTCAAAGTGTGCTACACATTTCGGGCAAGAAGTCAACATTGTGTCAGCACCTGTGGCACGAATTTCTTCCATGCGAGTTACACGGAGGGAACGAGCGTTTTCATTGCATGACATCATACTTGAGACACCACAGCACATTGCATCTTCACCATGGTGTTCCATCTCGACGATTTTTACACCTTCGACATCAGCAATAAGTTGTCTTGGTTCATCATAGACTCCCATTTGGCGCCCAAGACGACATGGGTCGTGGTAGGTGACGGTTGTTTCTTCTTCGGCTTTGAGGTTCATGTCAAATCCGTTTTCAATCAAGAACTCAGTTGTATGCATGACCTTAACGCCTTCAAGTTCGTAGTCACGAGCAAAGGTTCGGAAACATTCAGCACATGATGACACAAGTGTGTCAATACCGGATTCGACGATCTTCTTTTGGTTGTAGGCCTTGAGTTTGTCAAACACTTCATCGAGTCCTTGCCACTTTTGGTCGTGACCACAGCACTTCAAGAAGTCACGTCCGAGGTAAGATACATCCATTTCCATTTCGTCGAAGAGGGTGAATGCTGAAGTTGTCGCATCGCCGAGGTTCATCTCACCTTCATTGACGTGCGAGAATACCATCTCTTGGTCGAGATAATCGACACATCCAGGGTAGTATCCAATGTTTGAAGACAATGGATAGTCTTTGATAGCCACGAAGTCTTCATTTGCAGATTCTTCTGCTTCAGCAGCGAGTACTGCCTGTAATACTGTGTGTGCGATTTCTGCTTGTGGTCCACCGACAATCAGTGAACGGCGAATATCAACATATGAGTCGTAATCAACCAGTTGTGGGCAAGCATTGGTACACGCTGTACAGGTCAAACAGGAATACAAAGGTACACCATCATCTTCATTGTTCCAGGAGTTGTAAATGATATTGAGTTTGTCTCCACCGTTAAACAATCGAACAGGACAAGCATCGTCACACAAGTCACAGCCATAGCACTTGTTCATTTCGAACTCATAGCCACGACCCATTGAACGTAGGAAGACGAAGACCATTGCACCGAATGTCAAACAAGGAATGAACATTGCATAAGTGAGTTTGGCATCAAGTGCCTTTGGATTGGTGTGATAGGTTGGATTTTCAATTGCAGCGAATTGTGTTCCACCCATTGCCATTTCTTCAGTATTTGAAAGATTGACAGTCATGCCTGCAAGTGAGGCCGGTGCATCTTCATTCCAGACCAAGAGTGGCTGGAAAGAAGCGATAGCGAAAGAAGTTTCAGTTTGGATACTGTTGTTGAGCGCAAGAGCGCCACTGGCGATAACTGAATAGGTGTAATCGTAGGTTCCAACCGCTAATTCGACGGTAGCACTGAGGCAATTGTCGAGTGAAGAAACAATAGCACCGTTGCTGTTGGTCACAGTCAAGGTCGAGGTGACCATACTTGCCGTTGCGACATCGTTGATTTTTCGCTCTGAAGAACGGTATTCACATTTGAGGTCAGTCGTAAGGGTCTCTACACTTTCATGATGACCATCAGGGAATAAGGACAAATCTTCAGTTACAGTAAACGAACCAGTTGTGGCCCATCCTTCACCGCCATTGAATACAGTCGCATCTGCTGCAGCATTGATTCCGTTGGCAGCATCTTGATGTCCATTGTCATCATTAAAGTCTATGATAATGTAACGAGCCGGCTGATATATCACCCAATCCATCCAAGCAGTCGTTGGTACGGTTTCTAAATCGCTCCAGCCTCGGTCATCGGTGAATTCGTTAGTTTCATGTACATGTACATCGGTTGGTTGTGTACGCATTGCTTCCAATTCGGGGTAGTAATCATGTGTTAACCCCTTGATTGTAAGCAATCCGCCTTGGTCCCAAAAGCCATCATTATAGGTATCCCATGTAGCAACAGTTCCAGCAGTGGATATCAAGAGTGTTCCAATGAGGATTTGCTTTGCATGACTTGGTTTGAATCCAGCACCCCATGCTTTGACGATCAAGCCACGAGCCAAGAAATAGATGCATATCCAAACGAGTACGCCGGTCATGACCCACGGTATCGTATTGAAGGCGTCAGCGACCCAAGGTTCACGAGTACCACATAACAAATCGCCATGGCTATCGAGTTTACAATAGTCTGAACGATTTTTGGCATAGAGTTCGAGGAAAATATTGATCGAAAAGACAGAAATAAACCAGATGTGTGCTAAATATACTGCACCGGCAGAAGCAAACCAGGGGTCTTCAACAGGCCGCCTTTCACGTCCTCCAAGGAACGGCGGTAGAGCAAGGATACTGACTGGAATACCAGTGAGTGCTGCTCCCCACCATGCTGCGTTCCAAGGGAAGACTGGTTGGCCAACAATTTCGCCAATGAATCCAGTTGGAACTGTAAATTGAGGGAGATATTCGCCCCAACGCAAGTATCCATACGAGAACAACACATACCAATCTGGGAACACGAATCCTGCTTGCGCATAGGGGTCAGCGGCACCGTGAAGTGGTGGTGGTATCAACCATGCATAGAACAGAAGTACAGCAGTCATGAATGAAAGCAGTATCGTGTCACGAAGAACTTCGTGTGGCCAGAAACCATGTCCTGTGCGAGTACGGGTTCGCTTTCCTTCTACCGTTTGCAATTGCTCTTTTTCTTCCATATAGGAAGAAGCCACACGTCCGAAATTCTCAATTAGTCCCATGTATTATCCTCCGAATATCAATGTGGTTCTGCAATGCCTTGTACCCAGACAATAAATAAGTGAATAATGATCAATGTCGTTACAATCACAGGGAGGATAAAGACGTGTATGAAATACATCCGAGTCACCGTTTGCGCAGTCAAAGATGAACCGCCGAAGAGTAAAGTGGCAGCGTACTTCCCTATCAATGGGCTTGAATTTGCCAAGTTGATTCCAATAACGGCGGCACCGTAAGCTAATGAATCCCATGGCAAGAGGTAGCCTGAATAACCAAAGACGATGGTTAAGGCCATCAATGCCACACCAATGAGCCAGTTCAGTTCACGGGGGTTGCGGTATGCCCCGGTGAAATAGACGCGACACATATGGAGGAATACACTGGCGACCATGAAGTGAGTCGCCCAATGGTGAACGGCACGAATAATGTAGCCGAAGGGGAGTTCAGTCATGATGAATTGCATACTTGCGTAAGCAGGAGAAGGGTCACCTTCTCCACCAGGGACATAGTAGATTCCGAGGACTGTTCCAGTGAGAATCAAGATAATGAACGAAAGGAAGGAGATACCGCCCAAACAATACAAGGGGTACCAATACCAAATGATTCTAAGTTTGTATTTTTCAGCGTGAGACAAAGGCATCTGTCGATGCATGTTGTAATAGGAACCTTTTGACATATTCCAATAGTCTTGAAGGCGGAAACGAGTATCAAGCCAAGAGAATACCCACAAGAACAAACGTTCGGCAAAGCCCATTTTGCCAGTTGACTCAACTGCTCGAAGAATTTCTCGTCGAGGCATATCGCTGCTTTCTTGACGAAGTGTCAGGGCGACGAGCACCACTACAAAGGCTATGAAAAACCAAAGAATCCAGAACATTGTCGTCATACATAATCACCTCAGTCACAATATGTGTACCAATCAAGATAGTCTACAAGGCCCTCGATAACACCCTCAGCATTCAATTCAATTGGAATGATTGGAAGTCCGACTGGAGCAGGGCCACCTGCTCGCCGAACACCTGCGTATTTGAAGGTCGTACCGTTTGAACGGTTTCGGTTGGTATTCATTTCAAGAACCGTAGGGTCGAAACGAGATGAGTGGCAAATACAGAACAGTTTGGTGCCACCGTCGTCTCCACCACCGGGGGTCCACGAATCTTCAGTAAAGGAGTTCGAGACCAATTGCCAACCCGGAATACAGCACAAGTGTGTGCAACGAGCAAAAATCATGACCAAATTTTTCGAAGGTAGAAGCCGAGGGTCTGTGTCACTCAAGTCTTCAAAGTGACCGATGGTTTTTCCAGTTTCATCTACGCCTTCGGTGAATTGGAATCGTGCTTTGCCGTTTGATAACGGGGTGTTGGCGTATTTGGAGTGGTTGACATAGGCGACCACAACAGGGACTCCGTTCCAAATGCCAGATGCACCGGAAGTTTCAGTGTTGGATTTTGCAGCTTCATCAACAAAATCTTGATGTGTCATCAATTGTTCATGTTTTGCTCCATACCAAGCGGTATCTTCCCGGCCTTTGGCCCAGTATTTGACACTGAGTTCACCCTCGACTGAGCCACCAGGTGGCAAGAGAATCGATGCAAAACCCAGCACGCCTAAGGATGCGGCCAAAACGCCGGTGGCAGTATTAAATCCATAGTGCAAAAATTGCCGGCGGTTGATGGATGAGCCTGGGTTCACGTCCGAACTCCCCTCTGACGAAGGCGCTGGTTTGAGGTCGTAATCACGTGCCATAGTTCATCACCACTTGTATTCCTTCCAATCTTTTGGATGCTCAGGAACGAACTTATTCATTCCATGCTTAACAATAATCGTGTCGGGTAAGACGAACTTAAGGTAAGCCATTCCCATTAAACAAAGGGTGATCAGCATCATTGCAAGATGGTAGGAGAGTTGTTGTTGGTCCCAGCCCTTTGCAAGACCATAAATCATCGAGAAGACCCAATAGAATGACCAGAAAAGGCCCCATGCGAAGAAGATCATAATGAGGTTGGAAGCACCAGAAGGAGCGAGTGAAGCATTGACAATGGTTCCAGATTCTGCAAGGTTGAATACGCCATGGTCGATGGCTGATTGCATCTGGTCTTCGGTTAACGAAGCATCTTCAAGGGCAACCCTTGCATCTTCAACGCTGACTTTTCCACTTGCGACCTTACGCAGCAGGGTGGTGATTGTATCGTCCATCACTGGTCACCTCGTCGCATCAGTTTGTAGCGCAGTCGCAATTGATTTGTTCGACCGGAATATGAAGTTGAGAAACTGTATCGGAGCATGAGTCCTGCAAATACGATGACTAAAATAACTGCACCAAAGCCAAGTAATCCAAGCCAATGAGCGCGAAGTTCTGCACCCATGTGCTCAAGGTCAACGCCATGGGATTCAGGTTGTGGAGGGCTTACATTACCATCGCCAGCAAACAATGTTCGAGTTCCAAGTGCAGAAGTCGTATCGCTTCCTTCTTGCAAAGAGAACAGCAATTGATTCCACTTGTCTTCTTCACCGCCGCCGTTGTTGAGTTGGTCGCCGTTGACCGAGTTGCCGGTAATCCAGAAATTTACAGTGCCGGAGTCCGATTCAGGTGCTTGCCATGTGAACGTCCACATACGTTCAGGCTCATCTGCAGTTGCAGCAGTGTGCGTGAGGGTCGTAACATCGTCCTCCCAATTTTGCAAACCATCACCGGAAAGGATGCCGGCTGATGTGCGCATCGCGAATCCTGCGGTGTAGGTTCCTGTGGCTGCAGGTCCGCCAATGATTTGGAGTTTCAAGGAGTAGGATTCTCCACCAATCCAGCCATAAGGCACGTCATCAAGAATGATTTGGACGGAATTATCCGCTGCGCCATTGTGGCAAAGACAGCCTTCTTTGGCGACGTCATCTATTGTTTCGCCAGCATTGTCTTGTGCTCCTCCAACGCCCGTGTGGAGCGAAGAAGTAAAACCGGGGACAAACAGCAATATCGTAAGTACGAGCACCACTCCGGAACGTACGGAAAATGTGCTCCTTCGCATAGCCCCACCCAAGTGATTGGAGCCACTGGTAAGTGCACCTTAAACATTCCCAGCAAATACCATCAAAAAAACCGTCGCAGTGCGCCGTTTTTTCAACACATGAATGGGTTTTTAAGTGGTCAGCAGTTTCATCTGCAACTTTTCTTGAATTTCTCTCCAAAACCAACACTTTGAGGGGAGACTTCTTGAATGACTGCTTCGAGCATCGGATGGAGAATTCCTATGGCAGCCCATTTTGAGAACACATACGAGTTGACGCCAAAGCAACTTGAGCAACTTGACGAAGCAGAAGAAATGATGCTGCGAAACGATCTGGGTGCTGCAGAACGGTTGCTCCTTTCGATGCTAGAGGATGATGCGGAATGTATCCCAGTACTCTCGAACCTTGGCCATTTGTATGGCCGACATCTTTCGGAATTTGAAACCTCGATTGAATACTATGACCGAGTGCTTGCACTTGAGCCGGATAACGCTTGGGCAAGAGACGCTCGGCGACGATATTTACGCTTTGTATGACGAGTTTGAACACTGCCAAAGTTCATTGATGTTCGACTCAAAGACCCACCATGGAAGCGTCTCACATCCTCATCGCCGGTGTTGGGGGACTGGGGTGTTCTTGGGCGAAAGGCGCCCACGCACGCTGTGAAGGCTTTGCTGACATGTGTTTGGTTGATGCTGACGATTCAAGTTTTGAAAACAGTGACTCAGCCCATATTCTTCGCCTAGGGCATGCACTTGATTCGATGGGCTGTGCTGCTTTGCCACCTTTGGCGGAACAACGAATGCGCGGTTATTCTGCTCTTGCCCGTACGGTACTCGAGCCAGTCGAATTGGTACTCTTATTGGTCGGTCTTGGTGGCGGGACAGGGACGGGGGCAGCTCATGAATTTGCACGCCAAGCACGCCAGTCCGGTGCGATTGTCGTGGCGGTTGCTGCTTTACCTTTTGATGTTCAAGAAACCCGTGCAACCATTGCCGAAGAAGGCTTACACAGGCTCGAGAAAAATGCTCATGTTACGGTTCGA
>CAJJCM010000013.1 GCA_905182635.1 uncultured Candidatus Poseidoniales archaeon | reverse complement strand
GAGTGATTCATTGACGGTTGAAACCATGCCTGCTGAACTAAGAATTCGAAAACCGCCTGCACGGCCATTCCAACCGGTTCCATCTTCTTCAACGACGCCGCCGTTGTAGAGTTCCATCACATCGTTTTGAACAGTGACTGTAAATGTGTACGTTTCACTGGCATTGAAAGTTGCAGGCAATCCTGTAACGATTACTTGAGTGTCTGGTGATGCTCCAGCATGACAACTGCAACCACCATCAGCCGCACTACCGATTCCGGTTGGCATGGCTTCAAATTGAGGTGCTGCTACAAGCATGAGCAGAACCAAAGCAAGAAGTGTGAATCGCTTTCGCATCAGTAGCCACCTCCTGTCGATCCTTCACTGGCGCCCGAGCCTGTTTTCTTAATGCCTGAGTCGTAATCGCATGTTTTGCCGTCTTCGGCAACGATGTCGATGTTTCCGACCATTTTCGAGTGGTAGAGGCCGCAATATTCAGCGCAGCGGATTGGGAAAGTGCCAGAATCATCGGGCTTAAAGGTCAAGACTGTGCCTGCCTCAAGTCCAGGGACTAAGTCTTCTTTAACACCCCATTCTGGCAACCAGAATGCGTGTTGCACGCCAACATAGGCGGGGTTTGAATCGTCATGGGGTCGTGAGTGGAGGTCGAGGGTTACACTTTCATCGCATGGAATGACCAAATGTTGCCCACCGGCAGAAGAAAGGATTGTGCCGACTGGGAGGTGTTCCCAAGTATGAAGCAATTGGTCTTCAGCATCGTATGCCGTGATGACGCTGTGGAGATTATTATCGAAATAAATGCCTGATACTAAAAGCGTCTCTGCGGCAAGGTCGATTGAATAATCTGTGCTTATTCCATCGATTTCAACGGTGACATTTGTAGCATCCGAGCCATGAGTCTGGACCGTGATCATGCCATCGGACCAATCGACATCGACATATGTGGCCCTTGGGTCATCCTCCCAGGTCAATGCATCTTGATAATGAAATTCCCAGAACCATTGCTTCCCGATGACGTCGACGTTGAAGGTCTCTTCGTCGTTTGGAATAGTCCACACGGCTGTGTTCGAGGCTAAAGCAATCATCGTAACCCATACGACAAGAATTGTTGGCAACGCATAAAATGCAATCTCGAGCTTTGTGTTGTGGCTATCGACAGGGAAAGAGCCGACTTCGATATGGTACTTTTCTGAAGTATCTGGCTCGACGCCCTCGCGGTATCGCAGCATAGCGATAAACATCCATCCGAAGGTGAAGATGGCGACGATGATACTCCAAAACATATATTTGTCATATACGACATTGAATACAGTGTCTTCTGCAGGCATAGATTATCCTCATTTGAAGGGCCGGTGGTACCGGACTTAAACCCTTGTAGATTGCAGGGTGCTACGCGTTCTATTTGCCTCCCTTGTTTCATGGCTTTGGTCATGCGCTTTTCAAGCATTGAAACGATGTCGAATTTCACGATTGAAGAGGATTATTTGATGTGCCGACAGGCACAAGAATATGGCAGGTTGATAAACGGGCTTTGATTGATTGATTCGATGGCGATTTCTTCCTGTGTTCAATCCACATTGGATGGAGCCGTTATGCTCGAGGTCGAAGTTCAACCTGGTGCAAAAAGGCAGGGCATAGTTGGCTTCAATAAATGGCGAGGTCGATTGACGGTCGCAGTTCGGGCAGAAGCGCAAAAAGGAAAAGCCAATAATGCAGTCTTGCATGTTCTTTCAACCTCACTTAATCTTCCTAAAAGCCAATTGAAAATTGTCGGTGGAGCGACGTCGAGAAGTAAAAAAGTACGAATTGAAAATGTGTCATCAGACTTACTGATTCAATTGCTTGGACCATGTTTGGAGGAGGAGTAAATGCGCGACCAAAAACATCGCTCACAACTCGGCAGTGGCAATGCCGCAGAACGATTCACTGCCGCTGGTTTGGCTTTGGGTGTGGCTCGTAAAAAAAATCGTGAGCAAACTTGGCCAATTATTCTCGAAGGTCAAAGAGACCGTATTGCTTTGGAAACACTTGGTTTTGTTGGGCCGCTTGAAGTGCTCAATCGAGGGTGGGATTTAGACCGTTTCATCACGTATTTGTATGAACAGTACGGCACCAGAAACTCAGATGGGGGGGCGAGTATCTGCCTCTTGATGGATTGGGACCGAACGGGTGGCCGATTACAAAAAACGCTGACTGAGCGCCTGGAAAGTCTCGATGTGAAAGTATGCCATGTGCTGCGGAATCAATTATTGAAAGCACTCAAACCAGAAACTCGAGTCGTGGAATCGTTGAAGAGTTTCTTCGTCCAATTATCACCCTTCATCGAACAAGAGGACCCTGTCGAATTCAATCGATAAGTCATTCATCGGATGGTGGTTTTGGCATACCGTCTTCCTTGACAGTATTGAGTACAACATGCGTGAATGAACGTGAAACACCGTCGTGTGTGAAAACTGTCTTTGTCAGATTATCGAGATCTTCGCGGTTTTTGACCCGGGCGAGAACCATCGAATCCCATTCGCCTGTCACATCATAAACAGCAAAGACGCGTGGGTCAGCAGCAATTTTCTTCTGGACGTCAATCATCCGCCCTTTAACAATACGAAGGCCCGCCATTATGGTCATCGTCCAGCCCATTGATGCTGGATCTAAGATGACGCTGTAGCCTTTTATGATGCCCGCCTCTTCCATTCGCCGAATACGATTGAGCACAGTCCCTTGAGCAACTCCAATCTTCCGGGCCAACCCACGTTGACTGATTCGGGCATCTTCAAGCATGGCGGCCAAGAGCGCACGGTCGGTTTCATCGAGATTCATTCGGTTCACTACTCGAGGCTTCTTGTTCATAGGTTTCAACACTTTGCCCCATCTTTACTGAAAGATAAGTTGGGTTAGAAAGACGCAGATATTGGGTCCAACTGCCGAGTTCTTCGACTTCAAGACCCAAGGAGATTTGACAGTCAGCATCATGCTGTTCTTTGAACCGAAGAGTAAATTCCAATTCAGAATGTGGCCCAATTCGTTTGGTTTTGAATCCGCCTTTGATTTGCCAAGGTAGTTCGGCTCCGCATGACTTAAGAGTTACTTTTTGATTTCCCGAACGGAACCTAAAATGCGCTGTAGGATGTTCGCCTACGGCCCATTCAGCATTTAATTTCGGCATTCCTTTTTCTCTTTTCATCGCACTACTCACCGCCCCTGAAGCAAGAACGCTCGATAAAATGAGCAAGAAAATAGGCAGTGCGAAATGGCCAGGTGTACTGTTTTCCCAACGCGTGGGCAGAGAAGTGTGGTACAAAGCAAGTAATCGATTGGTGTCATCACCTTCAACTTCACCAAAAAAAGCCAAGGTGATGTGCCACCCATATGGGTTTGATTCCAAATCAATACCCGCAGCCAGCAGGTGGTCGGATGAAATTTCCCATACTGTCTGAGTGACATTTCCTTGGCTGTTTGAAAATCCAACTTCGGGTTTCATTTCACGAACCAAATGGGTTGCTTGCCGCCCATGGTTGTCCGTAGCATCGTCCTCGGTCACAAAGAAATACAGTACTGTATTTTCGCTTAAATTGACAAGTGGCGTCATTTCAACTGGAAAACGTAGGAACCATTCATTGTATTCATTACTCACTATCTCGATGGACCCATCCAAAGTCAAAACTTGCTGTTCACGCGAATGCTGACGGCCCAGCGTAAGACCATCTTCGAGCGTCAGGTTATCGCCCTGTTGCTCATTAAACAGCGCCACAGTTCCATCTTCAAGTCCCAGTTCACCGCGTCTGGAATGTGCATCATCATCAGGCCAATCCGAATTGGTTTCCTCACTCCAGTTCCACCATGAAAGAAGCACCATTTCAGGTGAGGTTTCGGCCACATAAGGCCCATCTTGAGAGAGGAATTCTTCATGGATTACTGTGTCCGGACTGCTTTGGTCCGGAAGTGGTTTGGAAACGACAAGGTTCAAAATTTCAGTTTCTTCAGGTGATGCGAAAGGTACTGCAACAAGGCTCAGGAGAACAAAAATGAGGCAGAGTTGCATTCGCATAGATCTCACTCTTCCTCGTCGTCGGCTTGGAAAGGCATGTCGAGTTTGAGCCGCAAAATATCTCTGCCTTTCTCATCAAGCATCAATGTTAAGCGTGCCCCCGCCCATGCTGAAATCAAAGCCTCCCCGCTGGGTAACTGGCTGGAAAGCAAGAGGGGTCCATCGACTTCAATGGGCTCAAATTCACTGTTATAATCCTCCATCATAGGAGCCCAACCTTTCAACAACCGAGTTAATGTGTCAGTCGAAATGCTATGTTTCGACTCGGTAATAAGGGGCTGAAGAGCTGGGACCGCTTCTTGACGAGAGCGCCACGCATCTCGTTTTTTGGTAAAGGCTGGCAATCCGACATGAATTAATTTGAGTGGGTGGAAGGTTCCTTCTGGCCAAAGATTACCACGCTTGTTCGGGCATTTTTGATTGAATATCCGCTCTTCGACCATTTTTGGAGCGATGTTCAATCTCTTACCGCGCTTCCACCAAGACAAATCCTTGCCATTCAAACCATACCTCGTTTGGGCTTCGTCGACGGTTTCTGCACTTGCTGGATAAATCGTGTGACGGTTGGTTTGTGGTTGGTCAAGGACCAAAGGCACCCAATCTGAATGAAGAGAAGATTTTCGATTACGGATAAATGAGTTTGCGATTCCTTCTGGCGTTGCTTCTGGGCGATGACGGAACAGTGCGACAAAAAAACCTCCTGTATCGTTATCATGATGGACGAGTCGACGGCATTTGGCAAGTTCAGATTGTATGCGTAATTCGATGGCCTCATCAATTTCCTCATCGAATGCCTCTTTCCAATGCAGGCGCGCAGCAGGACTCATGTGAGCGGGTTGGAGAAAGGTTGTCTGAGCAACTTCCTCGCCCCTAGGGAGTGGTTCTCCCTTTTCATCGAGTGCATCCCAATCGGTAAGGCCGGGTCGGAGTTTCATTCCCGGAAGCCTTGATTCATCGATTTCAATGAGTTCTAAATATGGCAATTTGCGTAGTAACTGAGCGACGACTGCCTCATTTTCGCACGGGTCAATGCTGCACGTCGAGTAGACTAATTTACCGCCTGGTCGTAATAGACTGGCTCCCCTCAATGTGATTTCAACTTGCAAACGGAACAAGGTACGACTTTCTTTTGGCGACCATTTCCACCATACATTTCTGTTTTTTCGCGTTGTTGCTGAACCTGTACACGGGACGTCGGCAACGACAGCATCGTAGCCGGGTGGGGGAATACGGCCAATATGTCGGCCATCTTGTTGATTGATGAGCATGTTTGTCGTCGCGAGTCGCCCTCGATTCGATACGAGCATGTTGACGCGTCCGGATATTGGTTCATTGGCAATAACAACACCATTTGGTGCGATTGCTTCGGCGATTTGAGTTGCTTTCGAGCCCGGCGCTGCACACAAATCCAATACCAATTCACCCGGTTGCGGGTCGAGAACAACCACTGGAAGCATACTCGCTGCTTCTTGGCGAGTTATTCGACCCGATTCATGCAGTAAACTAAGGATATACTTGCTTCGCTCATCTGGTGCTTTACCGCGCGCAAATGGCATTTGCCAAGCAAAACCGTCTTGACCCCACGGCAGAGGGTGTCCTCCGAGTTCACGGAGTTGTGATTCAGTCCAGGCCTTATCGTGACGGGCGCTGGTGACGCGGAGCGTTTCTGGTAGGGCGGTGGTGGCTGATTGAATCCATGCATCTAAATCATAGCCTAAATTTTTGGCAAGATTCGCCAAAGGTGTATCACGCGCTACAACCAGCAAGTCCTGCTCTTGCCATTCGTCGCGGGACATGTTTGGGGGTCTTGGCCCCTCTCTATGTTGCTTCCGCCATCCTCAAGGGCTTTGTTCCCCCCGCCTCAACCATGTTGGGCGATACAATGCCGTGGTTTTTGCCGCTGTTCGTGTTCGGCCTCTTTGCATGGATCTTCTATGAGGCAATAGAAAAATATGCAAACCGGAAAGATACCCCTTTTTGGTGGAAAGCAATTTTTGTTATTCGCTGGTTACCTCCAATTCAATTGATTTTCATGTTGATTATTCGGCTCATCTCTTTGCTTCGGCGTGACCTCGTGCATATTGAAATCGCACAATACCTCGGCCCCGGAGAGTTCTCCTCTCATGATTTGAAATTAATGATCACTGGGGATGGTGGCGTTGAACTCACCGTTTTGGTCATCTTTCTGTTCGCACTGTTTTCGGAGCGTTTACCGAGTTTGAAGAACGCACGAAGTGATTTACGCCAAGGCTTTCGCAACCGCCTGATGATGTTTTCGGGGTTGATTCTCTTATCCTCCTCAACCATTCTTTTCCCTGAATCAGCCTATTACGCGCCAAGTACATTACCCGTGCACCCAATCGGAATGATTCCTGCCTGGGATACGCTCGTACCGCTCCTTCTCTTCGCTGGCCTGACGATGTTTGGGGGTGAACTTTTTGCCATCTCGACGTTGTTTTTTGCAGGAGAAAATTTTCAAACTCTCGCACGGAGAGCGCGAAACAAAGTCCTTCTTTTGGCCTTGGTCACCCTTGTTTGGTTTTCTTTGGAACTTGATGTCAATGAAGGTTGGTTGCAGAAGATTCCTGAGCTCGGCTTGCTTTTACCACTCATCCTCATGCTCCACATGGGCTTGTGCTTGGCCCTCATCATTCAACCAGCAGTTCGAATTGAATCCGAACTCAATCATGGCGAGGGAAGAAGTTGGGGGATGTTGGTCTTGTCTGCAGCGATGGCGCTTGTTGTCCTCGTTTTAACGCCACTCCACTTTGACCAAATTGGTGTGTTTGGCTCTGGCCTTGGGCCCTATGTGTATGGGGTTTGGGTGGCTGCAGTTACAGTTTCAGTAATGATGCTGGTGCAATTCTTACCCGCACTTGGGTTTGATGCTGCACCACGTCCCGAAATATGGTGGATGAAAATGACGCTTGTATTCTCCCCGGTTCTCCTTTGTTTGTTTACACCCTTTGCACTCTTATTGATCCCAGCCATTTGGCTCGCTTTACCTTGGTCCTCCCTCACACCTTGGTTCATTGAGCGAGATGTTGCTTCACCTTCTGCTTCGTTCGTATTGTATCCGGTTCTTTTCATCACCGTAATGTGCGCAATACTCCCCTTCTCGTGGGATGAGCCGTTCCTTGCTTCGCTTTGGTTGGGATGGATTCCCGGTGCGATGGCAAGTGTTGGACTCACCCTCCACATCAAGCAGAGAGGGATGAACTCTTCACAACTTTCGGCGGAAGAATAAGAGGCGTTTGGCCTTCATATTATTCTTCACTTAATTCAGATTCAAGTACGGATGCTTCTAATTCCGCCCAAGCATGGCCGACACTGGCATCTTTCAACGTCGTTTCGACTTCGCTTCGTACGCGTTCCGTCAACGTTTCGTCCTCTTCGTCAGGAAACATGTGCGACAGCGGGCCGATGCCTGAAAGAACAGATTTTGAAAGTATGATGAGTAGAAGGCCAAGGATTGGAAACAACCATCCTGCACTCACCGTTTCGAGATTCATTCGGCCTTGGACAAGTCCAAATCCAGTGATGAGAAAACAGCCGATTCCGGTACCGAGCAAAAGTGTCGATGCTGCATCGGATGGTTTGCTCATAGACCTGCGTAGAGTAACAAGGCAATGAACCCAACGGCAAGCCGAGGTTCAGTAGGTCTCTCTCATCAGTTTGTGTATTTTGTAAGGGAGTAATGCTCGGTTGACAGGTGTGACTTCAAGGATACGGCCATCGTCACGGCGCCGGATATCTTGCAACAAAGGATGGCGGCTTTTCTTGTGGAGTGTCAATAACGTTGGTTTGTCAACTTCAAGTGCACTCCGAACGGTATTGACGAATGCTTCACTTTCTACTGCGAACTTTCCAATCTCATCGATCACGAGAACTTCACATTCATCACGAGCGAATTCAATTGCAGGGATTGCGATTCGTTCCAGTGCCTCTGTGTCGATGCCATAGCCTAAGACACGGAGGCGCGAGTCGATGTTTTTGTGAGCCATGATTGCATTTTCGCCAGTGACGATGTTGAAAACGCTGTATCCCAATCGTTCACTACCGTCTAAAATAGGCTCAGTACGCATTCCACCAATGATGGGGGCTTCTGTCAAACTACCCCGCATCTTGATTTCACGCGTTCGCTCTTCGCGAAGCATTTCGAGAACTTTTTCCATAACAGCAGATTTGCCACTACGGGGTAAACCAGTTATGCCGATCTTTGGATGAATGCCCATAATACTCTCACCACGAACAATCGCTAACGGTCGTTGCAGTGGCTTATCAGTAATAAAATGTTGTTGTGCTCATATCCCGTCACGGGGGATTGTAATGGTGAAAGAAGAGCGGCGTAGTTTGCATGATTACTGAATTGAAAGCATCAATTCCGGTATTTCAGAGGTTACTTCAACCGGGAGCATTTCCAATTCATAATTATTGACGTTGTTATTTGCAGACCAGGCACGAGCCCATTCATCGAGGTCTTTAGCATTCAACAATTCGCACATCCAGTGGAGCGCTTTCTCGAGGGTCCCATGGCTCCGAATAAGGCGTTCTTGGATTTCGGGATGGAGTTCAATGTGATTCACGCTGTTCCCGAGAACACAGCCTGATGGGATAACCGCCCAGCGAAGTCGGCGTTCTTGGTGAGCATTGACGATGGCTTGACAAGCAAGCCGTGGCCCGTATTTCGACTCCGCATTACCGCACCACATAGCAAGTTGCCGTTCATTGGCTCTTGAAGGAATATCTGTTCGGAAAGCTGGGTGGCGGACAAAGACTTGTCCGTCTTCATCTTCGGAGAAGTGTACTCCGCGGATAAACGGACGTGAACCACGTCCTTTGACCCATGTTTCAATCGACTTTGAGTGTGCCGTTTGGTCGATTTCACCAACTCGGACACGGATAGTGTGCCCATTGGTTGCAATAGCATGTTGCTGCTCCCCCATACGAGGGAGGCTGGCAAGGCGGTCGAGAATTTCGAGAGTGAGTTTCCGTTCGACACGGTCGCGCGGTAGGCGGGGGATGGCCCAAGTGTCTTTGGCCCAAGCAACCCAACGCTCTTTTTCCATCTCAAAGGAGGGGACTCTGTTTGAAAGACCGTTTTGGTCACGGCGTAAATCGGCGCGGCTAATTGGGCCATGGATCACAAGTTTCTCGGTTTCTTGTTTAGCAGTGATACCAAGAACGGCGACTCCTTGAGTCATTCCTGGGAAGAGGTGATTGGCTTCTTCAATAGCCCAAATGTCACTCCAACCATGTTCTTCGACAAGCAATTGGCGGAGTGGGTGGGATGATTGTTCACGAAGGATACTGTCTGGTGCAATCAGGCGAAGACGGCCGCCTTGCTCCAAAATCTGTAACCCTCGTTCAATGAATAAGCGATAGAGGTTGACGTTGCCTCGCATTGTCGAGAAGCGTGGCAAGCCATTATCGGTGAGAGCTCGCAATTGTTCACCAAGTTCTCGGCGAAGTTTACTTCCGTCTTCCATCCCGCGGAACCGGTCTTTTATTCTCAACCAAGGCGGGTTGGTCACAATAAGACGAGGGGCTTCAGACCAAGGCCAACCGCCTTGCAGTGTGTCGCCTTGTTGAACTGCTTGTTCAAGCAATTGTTCCGCTTCCTTACGGGGAAGGCATCCCGGTTTATTGGATTTCAAACTTACCAAATCAAAACGGATGCATTCGAGTAACAGACGTTGGCGTGTTGAAGAAACAACCAAGGCATCATTGTCGAGTAATTGGAATGAGGAAAGAAGAGCCTTGGTGTCGGCTACTTTTCGTTCGATGGTACTATCGCTGTGATTTTCGGCATGGCGTCGTATCAAGCGTGCGTGGAAAATCCCACCGCCGCAGGAAGTATTTGCGACTGGAAGAGGAATGCCACTGAGTGTTCGAAGGCCAAGTTCAACTCGTTCAAACTCAGATTCATTATCCACTTCAGTTTCTTGGACATGCTGTGGAAGATTGAGTTTTTCGAGGTGTTGGCGGAAACCCGGAGGGAGGTTGTTCAAATGCATTGAAGAAGTCGGTGTCGGCGTTTTTGGGCGTGTCAAACTTTCCAATAATTCCGAGGCGATGACTGCATCTGCTAAACGGGGCGGAGTTGGATGTGCACCGCGAGGAGAGCGCCCATCCGCCTCGGCATCATGGCGAGCCAAGAGGTGATCGAGAACATGCCCTGGGTCGGTTAGCAAGTTTGCAGGCAGGGTTGGCCAATCTTCCGGAAGAAGGGCAGCGATTGGTTGATGGACAAGAAGGGATTGTTCCCACGCTGCAAGCCATATGTGGATTTGCTCGGTACGGTCGCCAAGGCATCGGTCGAGTCGCGCATACCATCCACTTACTCCGCTTTGCATTGACCCCACCCAAACCAGCGGGCTGGCTTTTCCGGTTTGAATGTGACCCTTGTTTCGAGGGTCTCAAAAAAAGACAAAAAGCGGGTTTTTCAAACGAGACCAAGATGTTGAAAACTCTCATTATGCCATTCCCAGCCCGTTTTAACCCATTCAAATAATGCCGAAAGTTCCTTCTTTCGAACACCAGCAGCTTTGGCTAACGTTTTGATGACTTTCAATTCCGAGTCATCGTATTCTCCATCAACCGCTGCAACAAGAATTGCATCGCGTAAAGCAATTTTCAATACAACCGGGTTTAACTTCGAAATGACCAATTCAAGTGATGGAGGTTTCTCAAGTGAGTTGCGGATATTAACCCTCATTTCAGGATGCATCATACATCGTCCCATCAGCGCTTCAATAATCGCAAGTTCTTCTTTCACGAGTGTACCATCCGCCGAAGCGACGATAACCATGATTTCAGCATACCCTTTGACATCTTCTTGGGCGAAATCAATCGCAAGATCGAGATACACTGGTTTCACTCCGATATCTCGTTGAGGATATCGTATCCTTCTTGCATCCAAAGATATCCATTTGCCGTCCATTCGAGTAAGCGATCGACCGAATCTGGAGCGAGGTCGAAATGCTCGACTATTGTGTTCAGCACTTCGCGCTCATCATCGTCAACAGAGCCATCAGCAGCAGCCATCAATGTTGCATCACGCAGAGCGAGGCGCCCAGTTTCTTCACCCATCTCGGCAAGACATTCTTCCAAGGAAGGGGGGTTTTTCAAAGCCCCACGGATTGTTTTCCGTTGGGGTGGAGAGAGGAGGGCCGTTCCAAGTCGTTGTTCAAACATTGCCATCTCATCAACGGTTAATTCATTGTCAACTCTTGCCATAAACGCGAGTAAGCGAGCATACGCAAAGCGTTCTTCACGGGGGAGTTTGTGTACTGTGTCGGGTAGCATTACACCTGCGTATCCGGCATAGACTTAGAACCCCACGCTAATTCTTCTTCTCGCGAGTGAGTTCTTCAAAGAAGGGGCGCGGGCCAAAAGACCTCTTTTTGACAATTCTAAAAGCAAGACTTGATGACTGAGGGGTGCCTGCTTGTAGCATGGATGAAAGTCTGAATGTACTTGGAGAGCCGCTCGACTCATGTTCCTGTGAGCCAATGACTGGATGGCATCGTGACGGGAAATGTAACACAGACCCCAGTGACCGAGGTTCGCATACCGTTTGTTGCGTACTTACTGAAGAATTCCTAAATTTTGCCCTGTCAAAGGGAAATGATCTGATCACACCAATGCCGCTTCATGGGTTCCCGGGACTCAAACCTGGAGACTCATGGTGCGTTTGCGCTCAAACGTGGTTGGATGCCGTCAATGCAGGAACTGCGTGCCCCATCGACATGGAATCTACACATCAAAAGGCATTGGAAATCATTCCATTCGACCTCATTGAAACGCACGCTGTATGATTCACTCTTCTTCAGATGTATATCCGAAGACAAACCATCGCATCGTGGCCCAAGTGAACAAACCCCAGCCAATCATATTGATGAGGAAAAGCAAACGGATCGGTGCATCGGAGAGGGTGATGAGTGCATCATACGAGAGAGTTGAGCCTGCCATTCCAAACGCATAGACTGAAAGCGCTCCAAGAATGGTGTTCTTGACATTTTTCCGCCCATCAAACGTAAAAGTACGATGGACGAAATGGGCAAACACGCTCGACATAGCCCACGAAATCGACCACATTGCCGTTTCGTTCAAAAGGTCAAGAAGAAAGGTTGAGCGAAGAACTTCCCATATAATCCAAAACAGAAAGGTGTTGAATCCTCCAGCGATTCCAAATCGCTGCAAGGTCCCACGTGGGAGAACTTCCGCTACTTTTGGACGGTTCATCCTGCATCCCTCAATCATCATTGGTGACAACATCACTGGGTTTTCCAGTGAGAACTCCGCGAAGTTTGGCATTATCTCTTTGGATTGCGTCCAGTAATTCGTACTTGCAATCCATTGAATCGGCCAATACGCCAAGAGCCATTGAGTCCTTTGGAAGGCACTTTCCTCCAAAACCACGGTTGAGTCCAAAGATTGGATCCAAATGTGAAGGGCCGATGGGTTGGGCTTGCTCCGCTGTAATCATATCTCGAATCGTGTACCAATCTTCACCCATGCCTTGGCAGATATCGTACATTTGATTGGCAAAAATAACCTTCATTGCATAAAATGTATTTTTGGTATATTTGACCAATTCTGCTTGCGTTGGTGTGACATGAAAGAGGTTTTCTCGACGGAGAACACCGGCTTCTTTGTGTTGTGAAAATACGCGTTCAGCTACATCAGCGTGATGTGTACCACATACAAGCAAATCCTGATTTGCAAAGTCTTCGAGGCGTTGACGCTCGACTAAAAACTCTGGAGAATATGCAATCTTGAGATGTGGATACTTTTCATGGTAAGATTGTGTGGTTCCTGGGACGACAGTACTTTTGATTACAACCGTGAAACCATCTGGTAATTCATCTAATATGCCTTCGACAATTCGGGTATCACATGCCCCAGTTTCAGGATTCTGGGGCGTTGGTACAGCGATATATGCAAAATCAACATGGTCGGTGACATCGGATAATTGAGTGCCGCGAGCGGGGTCGTGAACAAACAATTCATGCGCATTTTTGAAACAGTGTTCAATAGCCCCGCCAACCATACCTACACCGATTATACCGACCTTCATGTCCCGAGGGTGGCGCTCCTAAGTATTGGCTTTACTGTAAGTACTATCGATGCGGCTCAGGATTTAACTTCCCATCTTTGACCATTTGAGATGCAAGGAAGAGCGTTTCTGGAGTGCCACAATCGACCCAAGTTTCTTCTCCAACCGAAAGCAACTTGGCATTGCCGAGTTGTATATATTGGCGAATGACATCCGAAATTGAAAAATCGTCACCTTGTTGAGACATTGCTGTATCTAAATATGTCCAAAAATGCTCATCGAAAAGATAAATCCCCCCAATCGCAAGGTTTGAAGGAGGGTTTTCTGGTTTCTCGATGATTCCGGATACATTTCCATTTTCATCGAGAATTGCGACCCCAAATGCTTCTGGGTGCTGCTCTTCACGTGCAAGTAAAACGCATCCAGGACTTGCTTCTGTAGTGTTGAAACGATTGACTTCCTCTGTTAATTCAAGCGTTGTGATGTTATCGGAGAAATACACTAAGAGGCGGCAGTTTTGATTGTAAGGACGCGCGAGATTGAGGGCATATCCAACACCGAGAGGTTCTTCTTCGAGAACATAGTGAATTTTTTCGCCGTCAAGTCCGCCACCAACATGTTGTGCTATTTGACCAATGAATTCGTTTGAAATTATTGTAATGTTTTTGACCCCTGCTCGGCGGATTGTTGCAAGAGCAAAATCAATGACTGGGCGGTTATACAATGGTAGGAGCGTTTTCTGCGTGTATCTTGTAAAAGGATACAACCGGCTCCCATGCCCGCCAGCAACCAAGATGGCGTTAGTCATCATACCTCATCCGAGGTGGTCGTAGTTATTGGGGTTGCCTCAACATTCTTCGTCGGCGTTTTTAGAATTCATTAATTCTTCAACAGCGCCTTCTTTTGCATTCTTCTCAAACCAGTCAGTTTTGACCAAATCGCCCAACCGTTCAACCCCTGCTTCGATGAGATCGGTATCTTTGGATTCGGCCTCTTGCCACCGTTGTTGTGCTTTTTGCTCATATTGGACATTCGCTTCATTCACCAAGAGTTCAGAAGGTCGTAAATCATCTTCTAATCCTTGGTATGCCGATTCAGAAAGAGAGGAGCCTCTTCGTGCTTGGGATGCATCAAGTTGTGAATCCGATCGGCCTGAAGTAAATCCTTTTTCATCAGAACCACGGTTACGGCGTTGTGTTTTCGATACTTGGATCGATTGTAAATCCCCCGACTGCACTGCTTGGAAGGCAAGTTCCATTCTGTTTGATTGTTCGAGTATGGCCGGGTCAACTTCAAGCAGCATAAAGATGGCTTCTTGTCGTTCGATTGCTTTTCTTTTTACTGAAATCATCCGAAGAAGTATGCTGCCGAATGCGATGCTTTCGAATACGAGGAAAGTAGATGGTGAAATCGTGCTGGTATACCATCCAATTGCCCCGAGAATGAGACTTGCTATGATGAGGGATTGAAGGAGGAAACGCTGTTGTTTTTTTCTCGTGCTTTCAAGCTGATATTGCTGAAGAAAATAAGCGCTAGGATCTTGCATTATCGGTCATCATCCTTTGAGAATCTTCATGATGCGAGTTCTGTACTCCTCATCTGAAAGTGAGTCATCTTTCCAACCGAGGTCAGATATTGCCTGAAGACGGCTTGCCTCTATACTGTTTTTCATTCTTTCAAACGAAAATTGTATCAAGAGGCCAAACAGAAGCAGGGCAGCAAGACCAAATCGCCATTGCTCTGTGAAGTAGCCGATGAGGAGGCTCAAAACGAAACCTTGTCCAAGTGCAAATCCAAGTCGTTTTTGCAACTTCTCCTTAGAAACTAAAGTATCGAGGAGTCGCTTTGCGCCTTCTTTTTTGGTGGTCATGGAACGGCCAAGAAGTGCTTTCGTGTCAATATGTCGGAATCAGTTCATCGGAACGAAACAATCGTCATCGATTTCAATCAACGTCCCATTCATGAGGAAATGGTCCAATGCCTCATCGATTTCCTCTGGGCTAATTCCACTGGAGTTCAAGTGTTTGAAAATTGTTTCGAGGGTTGCGCAGGGTTGCCCTCGCGATATTTCTGTTTCGACGTGTATGAGTAACATTTGGCAAACGACAGCGAGAAGGGGGTCATCGCTTTCTCCATCGGGCAACAATTCGATGAAATTGTTCGCTGGGTGCATTGCTGTTTCCATGTTTCCCGTAAGTTCGAGGCGGTCTTCACTGTCTGCAGTTCGCTTTCCAAGTCCGTTCAAACTCGGGTCGGCTTCAAGGTCGAAACAGTCGAATATGTTTCGCTGAAAAGGGTCAGTGTCGTGATTGTCAAGTACATTGAGGCGGCGGCCAATCGCTTCAAGCCGGTGCAATCTTTGTTCAATGGCCATTCTTTCGCGGGTGAGGTCGACGGTGATGAGTTCAAGAGCCATATTCGCTTGGTCCGACAACCATTTTCCAAGGTCCCATTCAGGATTGACGCCAATCATGACTTCAACCAAGCGTTGCACTTCCTCTGGCATTTGGTCGACCGCAATTTGTCCCTCGGAAACCCTGTGCTGTTTGTCGCTCATGTTAACTACTCTCCTCAATGACGGCCTATGAAACCTCTCGTTTGAAAGGGACCTTGAGTTCCATTGCAGAAACGAAATACACCCCTCATACTTCTCGCAAAGTACAGTTCCACTGGTCATAAACCTCATGGCATTGCCAACGGCTTTAATTTAGAAGGTGAGGAAACGAAGTCGCCTTTTGTAAAAGGGGGCGCGTTCATGTAGGGGTTGCTCATGCCAAAAAACATGGCAGACTATCGAATTGGAATATTGCCGGGCGATGGTACTGGTCGTGAAGTTGCTCTTGAAGCACAACGGATACTCGATACGATAGAGCAGCATACGAATCAAGGATTTGACCAAATCGTCATTCCATGCGGCGGTCAGCACTATATTGAGACCGGGGAAGAATGGGCTGAAGGCTCGTTTGACTTCTGCCGTGACGAAGCAGACGCTTTGTATCTTGGAGCAATTGGACACCCCGGCGCATATCTTCCAAACGGTGACCTCGCAGGTGGTTCGGTTATTCTTGGACTTCGCAGTGGATTAGATCTGTATGCGAATCTTCGACCGATAAAGCTCTATGAAGGAGTGCCACACAAGGTTCACGGAAAATTCACTCAAATTTGGGAACCTGGAATGGTCGACATGACTATTTTGCGAGAGAACACTGAGGGTTTGTATCATTCACTTCTCCGCCGCAGCGCTGACCGTGCCATGGGCCGTACGCCATACGAACCCCCGGAAATGACGTTCCCCGGCCTTAAGGGCGAAGTTGCTTATGACCCTCGACCAATCTCAGAACATGGCAGTGAACGCCTCATCCGAATGGGTTTTGAAATAGCAGAAACTCGAAATGGTGCTCCAATCGATGGCAAAAAGCGGGTTTCATGCATTGACAAATCCAATGTAACCCGTGGATGTCAGTTGTTCCGACGTACTTTCGACAAAGTTGCTCTCGATTACCCCGACACCGAACCAGATTACGGATACATTGACGCATTTACCCAATGGCTTACTCGAAGTCCTGAAAGTTACGATGTTGTAGTGACATCGAACATGTTTGGCGATATTGCAACCGATTTGGGTGCTGTTCTCCAAGGAGGAATGGGGATGGCTGCATCTGGAAATATCGGTGATGATAATGCATTCTTTGAACCAGTCCATGGTTCAGCCCCAAAATACGCTGGAATGAACAAAGTTAATCCAATTGCCAGTATCAATTCAATTCAGTTGATGATGTATTGGTTAGGTCGTAAAAACAACGATGATGAGTTGGCACAAATCGGCAGCCTCATCGACGACAGTGTTGCTGACCATTTACGAGATGGAAAGGGACTCACCTATGACTTGGGTGGCACTGCTTCGTGTTCAGATGTTGGAGAAGGCATTGCTGCCCGACTTGCTACGAAGTTACAAGACACGTTCTAAGCCTCTTGACGGCGGCGGAGTTCTGCTTCAAACTCGCCCCACAATTCTTGTTCGATTTGCTTCCGTAATTTAGGTTCTAAGGCTGTTTGCACCTGAATGACGACCTCGCCCCATATTTCAGTCCCCATAGTACTCCGCGTTTCAATTTCTGTGGCTTGAATCAATTCTTGAACTTCGGAAATCGAAAAATTTGCCTCCACCTCGTCGTTTGATACTCGAAGAAGTTCTGCTTGGACAATACGCTCAATATCTTCCACCAAATGAGCGACAACACTCAATTCCCATACATCACTTGGATGTGGCGTATCCATATTTGTCACTGTATTTTTCAATGTTTGTACAATTCGTGCTCGAACTGGATTGCCAACTTCAAAATCTCGAACACCTGAAACAAAACCTACCAATGCTTCAAGCCATTCTTGTTCTGAAATCTCTTGGCCACACCCGGGGCAATCAACAACCTCTCCTCGATTTAAAGGCTCATGTAAAGGGTGTTCGGCTTTTTCATCGTCCAAATTTTTCTTCTCTCGACGCTTCGGTTCGGGGGGCTTTTCAAGATCAAAGGAAACAGAAGACCCAAATGTGTGTTTTTTGGGAGGGGGGTTCGGAATTTCGCTCATTTCGGTGGAGAATCATCACTATAGAATAAAAAAGGTTTGCCGGTAAAAAGCAAAAAAGGGTCAAAAAAGGGCGAAATCAAACTTCTGGAGAAAGAAAAGTGGCAATATGGGCAAGCGCCTCTTGGAGAATTTGAGCGTTTTGATACTTCTCGACTTGTTGAGGTGACTCATCCGATAGAAGTATACGGTTCATGTTTGAGATAACTCTCGTCAATTCATCAACAATCGTAACTGAAGCCATTCGGGCAGTGCGCGAGAGGGGGTTCAAATCAATGACAAGAACGGTCTTTCCCATGGCTACCAGTGCTTCGCATCGGTCACCATCTTCAAGTGGCACAAGAATCACATCAGATTCAAAAATGCCTTGCTTGGAGCAATTGGCACGTGGTCCTTCAAGACCTGGGATTCGCGCATCTGGTTCTGCCCCAAAAATTTCGACATCCAATCCTTCTTGTTGTTTAATTTCATTCAAATGGAAAAGCAAGGCCTCCATTCGTTCTGGAGTTCGGTAAAAAATATTGATTTCAACTGGACATTTTAGCTGATGTGCAAGGTGGAGGACTTCTTTGCCAGCAAGAGCGACTACATTGCCGTTGAGACTGATGATTGGATGGTTGGCTGATGCCATGAGTGCCACAGCCTGTTGTGTCGCAATCATCGCACTCGGAATGGTTTGTTCTCCAAGTAAATAATCGAAAGCCTCACCCCTGCCGTGTGCAATCAATGCACTACCCGCAAGCATTCCTTTTTTCTCGGCTTCTTCGAGGCGGTGGCGCATCAACAAGGATTGGTAACGTGGATGGCTCGGGTCTGCTGCGATTTCGCTCATGGTCTCCCCTCAAGCACCATCAACAATCATCGAAATATCAAGCGGTGAAACACCTCGATTGACGGCACTTGTCGAAAGTACGTCAATTCCGCTTTCATGCCATTCATCGAGTTGATCATAGACAATTCCGCCACTCGCCTCAAGACAAACATGATCTCTCAAATTCATCTCAACTAATTGAGCGGCAATATCACGACTTCGTTCAGGACCAAAATTATCCAACATGATGACCAGTTTAGGGAGTGCATCCCCTTCGCGTTGGGCCCAAGCAGCAGCGGCCATGATAGCTTCTTTGTCTTCTCGAACTTCGATTTCAAGGAAAGCACCGCAATCATCCACAGATACTTCTTGCAAATAGGCGACAATTCGACTTGCGTGTGTATCGAGGTCTTGGTACATTGATATGAGGTCGTTTTCTTTCAACAGCTTGGCGTCGTCACGATGTAAACGGTGAGTCAAACCACCGCCAAGATGGACTGCCCATTTGTCCAACAGACCCCATACTGTTTTTCGGGTGCAAGCAATTTGGCCTGGGGCACGAGCGGACCAACGTTTTGTTTCTGTGGCAATCCCGGAGAGTTGGCCTAACAAATTGAGGATGCTGCGTTCCATGGCGAGAAGTGTTTCACGATCACCTGAAACTGTGGCGATTTCATCTTCTTGCGATACCTTTTTCCCATCGCTCGCCATCCAAGATATTTTCAAAGAAGGGGCCCAAATCTGCAGCATATGGTCGACTGCAGCAGTACCGACAATCATTCCATCAGCACGCGCACAAATCGTTGCGCTGATGTTCTGTGAACCGCCCATGAAAGGCATATTTATTCCGTCATCTGCAAGTAAAGCACTCACCCATCGGTCAATACTTGCTAGAAGTATGCGAGAGGGGCCTTCTGCCGCCGTCCATAACTCATGACCTCGGTCATGTGGGGGTCGCGTCGGGCCGGCCATGGTTCGGGCTGGGGGTTTCGTGTCTTGAAACATGTAGATGGGTTACAAGTGGTGGCAATGCTTGTACAAGTTTTGATAAGTGGATTGGAATATTTCTATGCTATGGATTCACGCGATGAAGCCGATATTGTCCGGCTCAAATCGATTTTGTCTTCTACCGAGGTGTTTCATATTTATGGGGCTGGACTCAATACTCAACGTCCTGCACATTCTGCCGTTTCCGAGTTGCAAGGCCGAGGTTGGGCAGTCGCACCAATTCATCCAAACGATGGAGGCGCTACAATTGAAGGGTTTCCTATTCGGCCCGAACTTGATGATGGGGTAATTCCAAAAGTTGTGGTCTTATTCCTAGCACCTGAACGTTCACGAGCCGTTGTTCGCAATCTTATTGTTCGTTTTGAGCGCGATGTCTTTCCTTTGGTATGGTTTCAACTGGGGGCAGAAGATGAGCCATCTCGCCAAGCATTAGAAGAAATGGGTGTGCCATACATCGAGCATGATTGCCTTGTTCGGTTCACAGAACGGCATTCATTGAATTGCAATTCCTCTCCATTACCTCAGCAATGGTGTTTACAAACTGCGTCTGAAGATGGCGATGGGTGTTCGGTTTGGAGCATTCATTCTTCCGCTTCTGCTTCTTTATCACGGCCAAGTCAATCACTTGAATGGGTGGGTTCTCTTGAAGACCTCGCTCAATCAAATCACACCATTCCTCGATATGTTCGTTCGCTAAAGAACAGTGATGAAACGCTGCAATCACTTGCTCTGCGTTTGTCCGGCCAATTACCAACAGAGCGGAGATAGTGCTAATATGGATTCGGTCCGACACAGAAATATGCGCACTTGTACCATACTGTTTGTACTGGTCGGCTCATTGCTCTGGCCCATGACAAGTGCATTTATTCCCTCCTCTTCTGAATCTCTTGATTTCGGAGACGAACAAGCGAAAAATGAAAGCATCATCGATTTTTATTCACCTATAGTTCAGGCTGCTCTTGCCCATAAAAGCGACCTTTCAATGTATTCAATCACGCAGCTAGAATCTGCGCACCAATGGGTCGTCATTGCGTCGCAATATCCTGGTGAGCCGGCGAAAGAATTGCCCGGTGCATGGATTGTTGATGTTGATTCTTTTACTGCACCTGAATTCTTCTCTGAACTCCAAGAAAACGGACAAATCGAAGCGGCCTACCCGTTGGTTGAGAATGAAATGCTTCCGCGTTGGGTACCAAATGACCCAAAGTTCTCGGACCAATGGCACCTTCAAAACACCGGGCAATCAAGTGGAACAAGTGGTGAAGATGTCAATATTACAGGGGCATGGAATACCTACAGAGGCTCTGGCGTTGTGATCGGAATCGTCGACGATGGTCTGGATTGGAACCATCCCGACTTAGATAATTATTACGAATCCACCCTCGATTATGATTTCTGCAACAATGATGCTGACCCAACGCCTACGTCAAATAATGCACATGGAACAGCCTCTGCCGGTGTTGCTGCAGGCGTTGGCGACAACAACATCGGCGTGAGTGGTTCGGCACCCGAAGCGGGCCTTGCTGGATTACAATTGATTTCCTGTAGCACGACGGATACCCGTGAATCTTCGGCGCTTTCGCATGAACGCCAGAATATTGATATTTACTCAAATTCGTGGGGACCAAGTGACAACGGAGAAACGCTTGAAGCCCCTGGGCCATTGATGCTTGCCGCTATGGAAAACGATGCTCTGCTCGGCCGAAATGGATTAGGGAACATCATTACTTGGGCAGCAGGTAATGGGTTAACTGATGACGACGATTCAAATTATGATGGATATGCAAATCTCCGCTACACCATAGCGGTAACTGCCGTATCCCACAATGGTGACCAATCCTACTACGCGGAACCTGGTGCGAATATCTTGGTTGCTTCACCTTCCAACGGTGATAATGAGGGCATTACGACTACTGACATTGAAGGCTCTGGAGGATACACCAATAACGACTACACCGACAATTTTGGCGGCACTTCTTCTGCGACTCCCCTTGTTTCTGGAGTTATTGCTCTGATGTTAGAAGCAAACTCAAACTTGTCATGGCGAGATGTTCAACACATCTTGGTCTTGACCTCACGTCAAAATGATGCTTCTGATTCTTCTTGGGGGGTCAACGGTGCAAACTATGATGTCAGTCACAAATACGGCTTCGGTGTTATCGATGCGAGTGCTGCTGTTTCGATGGCAGAATCGTGGACTCCAGTCGCTACTGAAACATCGGTAACGACGGGTGCACAGAATTGTATTCAATGCGATATTCCAGATAACAGTGCGAATTTTGTATCAGTCAATACAACCGTTTCTGAACCGGTCTTGGTGGAGAATGTCGATGTGATTGTCGATATCCCTCACGCATTTCGCGGCGATTTGGAAATAATATTGACCAGCCCTGCCGGAACAAAAAGTGTTCTTTCTGAAAAGCACGGTGATGGTGGAAATAACTTCAACGATTGGCGATTTTCAACCGTCCATCATTGGGACGAGGACAGTCGTGGAGAGTGGACGCTTACTGTCGAAGATCAAGGAAACGGTGATACTGGCTCTCTTGACTCATGGGAACTCATAATCTACGGAACTGAACTCGATGTTGATACCGACGGAGATAACCTCACGAATTCAAATGAAACCGATGTTTATGGCACTGACCCTGATGATTACGATACCGATGATGACACCATCAATGATGGTGCAGAAGTGCTGATTTATGGTACTGACCCGTTGGTCAGTGATACCGATGGCGATGGTTTGTCGGATGGCGTTGAAATTAACGTAAATGGCACCGACCCTTTGGATAACGACACCGATGATGATTTACTACTCGATGGTGAAGAAGTCTTGATCTATGGAACAAACCCATTGGTGGCTGACCCCGATGAGGATGTTGATGATTATTATTGGTTTGAAGATTGTAATGATACAAATGCCATGGTCTATCCGGGCGCTCTTGAAACACTCAACGGCATCGATGATAACTGCGATGGACAATGGGATGAAGGATTCAATGCAACAGATACCGATGATGACGGACTCTCTGATTTTGGTGAATTTCATGTCTTTGAAACCAATCTTTCCTCGGCCGATACCGATGGCGACTTCTTGAGCGATGGTGAAGAAGTATTGATTTATTTCACTGATCCATTAGTCAAAGACAATGATTCTGATATGGATGGATACTATTGGTTCCAAGATTGTAATGATACAAATGCAAGTATTTTCCCAAATGCCCAAGAATTGTTAGATGGCATCGATAATAATTGTGACGGTGAAATCGATGAAACATTCAATGGAACAGATGCGGATGGGGATGGTTTGCTCGATTTGGTTGAATTCCTCGAAATAGGAACTGACCCTTTTGATGCAGATACCGATGATGATGGTTTAACGGATGGAATCGAAGTAATTTCTACCTTCACCAATCCATTCGTTCCAGACCCTGATGCTGACCAAGATGGTTTCCGATGGTTCCTTGATTGTGACGATAACGATACAACCCGTTCACCGAATGCAGTCGAAGATTGGAATGGCTTAGATGATAATTGTGATGGCTCCATTGATGAAGAAATTAGCCGAGCAGATTGGGTTACCCCTGTGCCCTTGTTGCCTAATGTAGCACTCAATGCAACAAATGACTCCCTTGAACTGGCCGTGATTCTTGATCTTGACCCTTTGTCAATTCAACGACTCAACCTCACAACCCAATGGTATAGGAATCAATCAATGTTAGCCCAAGGCCTTTCTTTTGAGGAACTCCCTCATAATTGTCAACAACCCAACAGCACCTTTTCACAAGAGCTTTGCGCCTTGAATGGTACAGTCGGGCCCTATGAACTCAAAGTCGTCATTTCAGATAGTAATGGAGTCATCGAAATCAAATGGTTGGTCACCTATACTGTTTGGCACCCGCCTGTAATCGAAGAAGTGGATGAGGATTCGACCGGTCAAACCAATGACAATGCGAAAAGTTTGAATCTTGATTCGAATCTTCTCATTTTGGCACTTGGAAGCATCATAACTTTATTTGCCTTTATCCTTCTCTTTACTCGACGTAGAAATTCAACATTGAAGCAACAAGTTCAACCCAATCAAATGCCGCAAATGTTCATGCCGCCTCCGATGTATGCTGATGTTCCACCTGCCCCGGACTTTTCACAAATGGGCGAATATGTTCCACCATCAGCCAATGAGTGGGATAAAAGCGAGTGGAAGTAATCATATTGGGTTGGTAATAATACTCCAGCCAATGAGTCGACCTTCTGCTGCATCTGCAATGAGGTTCAGCTGATTGTGTTCAGTGTACAAGATTTCTCCCGTATCGCCATCTCCATCAGTGTCATCGACATCCAGTATATCTTCATCCCATGTTCGGGAAAGGTCAAGGGTGACGGCCCCATCTCCACCATCGCCAATTTGAGAGAGAAGTGAGCCAATGTCATTGCCTGGAACTGCAATCAAGTAACCGACTTGAACATCGTCTTGGTAGGTGCTTGAAGAGGTGAAGAAACGGCCTTCACCAAACAAGACATCATAGCGGGATGAATCAGAGAACCAGGATTCAAGTTCGGTGATGTTGAATGTATCTGGTATTGAGTCGCGGTTGTAAGAAGTCGAATCTAAACCACCTCTTTTGTCGTATTGGCAATTTTCTGCATTTGGCGTTCCTGTGAGATTAAATTGCACCCAACCCGCTTGTTCATCCGAAGCCACCCAAGACAGGTTCCATTGCGAGGTCGATGAAGAAATTTGCTTGGTCGTCCCCCGCCAAATGTAGCCGTTTTCTTCGAGTGCCCGGGATGCACCCGGCGCAATTGTGCTGGGCCAATGGTCAAAACAAGCAAGTGCATCCTCAAACGAATGTTGGCGTAACGTTGAGTCATCGGGCATGTGAGATTCGAATCCACCCCATGATTCCAATTCACTGTTGGATGGGCCAAGTTGGTTGGCTTGAGGTTTTGAAGCATAGGTCAAACCGAGGTCGAGTTGCTTTTGGCCACGGGTCATTGAGGTCTTCGAAAAAGTATGATGCAATTCCAATTCCCCTTCGGGTAAAACATAATCGTTGAGTAATTGAGATGTTGGTGAACAACCGGATTGACTTACTTGGTCTTTTGAAATAAGGACATCAACCGTCTGTTTCGCTGCCCAAGGATTTCCTTCTTCAATCCATAAGTTCATCGTTGCAGAGCCCAAACAATACGCTTCAATGTCATGGTGGGTTGCGACTATTTTCCATGCTGGTTCGCCTCCGTATTCATCGATGCCAATGACGCGCCAATCCCATCCGAGGTTACTCCCAGTTGCCCCTTTGTCAATCAAATCATTGGCAAAAAGGTGCTGGACTTCTACTGGTTGCATCATCAATGCAAGTCCAGGAGCAAGTGCCTCGAGACCACCGAGTAAGCCTCCAACGCCGTAACTCATTGTGGTCCCTTGGTATTTACCAATCGGAGATGGGAGGTCAATAGCCCAATCCAACTGGGTTGCTTTGGTATCTTGATTTCGCAGTTCGGTATATTTTGTCGACGTTAGGTCCGCAGTTCCTGTAGCAGTAATCGCACCCACATCACAGAAAGTTCCAATTGAAACATGTCGATTAACTCTGAATGTATCCAATGAATTTGTATTGACTGTTTCAACAGCAAGCCATTCTGCCCCCATGCCACCAACGATACGCACTGCGCCGAGTCGGTCGATTGAACTGCCTTCATTGACCAATTCACTTGTACCTCCATTGGTGATCGAAAGACTGCCTGAACCACCAAAATCAATTGATATTTTACAAATATCGTCATCGGTTTCAAGTTGGTCCATCACCAGTTCGACAAAACCTTCAGTGGCGAGAAACGTTCCCAGACCGTTTTCATCGCCCGTAATCCGATACTGCATACTATCGCCATAGCGGAGTTGTTCTGCAGTGAATGAATCAAGTTGATTGTTAAGATAATAATAGCCGCCTGCACCTATGATTATCAAGGTTAACAGGACCGCAGAAACTTGTGGTTTGCGAATGATATCCATGAGAGTTGCAGGTCCTTCACGGACTTGTTGTTTCGTCACCTTTGGTTTCGTTTTCTTTACAATGACTGCTGGTTCGTCCTCAAAAAGTTCTGCATCGAGTATCTCTGCATCAAGAATGCTTTCTTCTTCGGGTTGTTCGTCGTCATCTTCGATGATATCCGGTTTGGAGGGAGCCATCGTATCTTCATCTTCCATAGAAAGAACAATTTCGTCCTCGGGTTTCAATTCTTTTTTCTTATCCTTCTTTGGTTTTGAAGTCGATTGAAGTTCCATCTTTGCTGGTAAACCTACTTCTTTGTTTGAGAGGCCTGATTCAAGTAGGCGTTTGACCAAAGTGGACTTTTTCCCAGAGGTAGATAAATCGTTAAGGATGCATAATGCTTTGAGTTTTACAACTGTCAAAGAAGATGTTTGCTCGTCCGACATCACCAAACCCTCACAGAGGCCTGTCGCCTTTCCCTTTCAAGTGTGACCCCAAATGCATCCCGAAAAACGCGAGTTTTAGGAACGGGTGGAGGTTCGGTTAGCCTTCATGAGGTACATATG
>CAJJCM010000012.1 GCA_905182635.1 uncultured Candidatus Poseidoniales archaeon | reverse complement strand
CATCTAATGAAACGGGAACTGGGCCTGCAAGACTGGGCTCCATATCGATAAGCATCTCTTCTTCAACCGGCGTGCGCTGAGCATCGGGCACTGAATTCCGCTCATAAGGTAACAAACCGTCACGCTGGAATTCCCAAAGCATTCCACGCGGGACTCCATCCGCAAGGCCTGAAGCATCCAGTTGAGTGATCAATTCTTCCAACACGCGAGCTGTCTCTTCAAGGGCAATTGCTTCTCCAGCATCACGTTGATCTGCTTCGAGATAGATGTCATCGAGTGCAACTTGAATCAACTTTCGAGTGGCTTGTGCGATACTTGGAAGTGCTTCAGGACGTGTGCAATTGTTGAGCAGTGCTTCAACTTCTTGTGGAGGTGCGCCCAAACGAATGAGTTGTTCAAGAACATTGCGAAGGCGTCGAAGCATCGTAATTGAACGGTCGAAATCCTCCAATAAGTGTTCTAAATCAATAACAACATGACCGACTGTTTCACCGAGTTGATGTTCGAGCCTTTGTTGGACTGACCAGCGTGCAAGCCCACGAACTGCACCAGCTGTTTGAGGTACTTGGCGTTCGAGTAAAGTCATGACTTCGCTTGAAAGAAGATGTCGTGGTGTTGCAGCTACATGGTCAACGGTTGATTGAATCACTTGTAAACCACGTTCTACGGCCCGGTCCAGAAGAGTAACCGAGTAACCAAGTGCACGCGAGTTTTCAAGACGTTCAAGGACAGGACCAAGCCCCTCAAAGGTCGATGTATCATCAAGTAAGGCTTGAGCCAATGGTTCTTCGGCTAGGCGAGCACGGAGGCGTTCTGCTTCTTGGATATCAGAAAGTGCTTCTTCATGAGCTTGAGAAAGCGCTTCGGCCCGTTCTACCAGTGAAATCAATTCCGCCTCTGCATGACCACGCCGGGCACCTAAATCTCCGAGTTCACGCAAAGTTTGTCGTCGTTCGGTCATCAATTCACGGATTTCAGCCTGAACTTGTGCTTGGCGAGCCTCATCAGAAGCAAGTCGGTCACGGTCTTCTTCTGACCGTCGACGCGAAGCTTTGGCTTCTGCATCAATTGATTCTAATTCAGATGTATGCGTATGGATTTTTTCTTCCATCAGCATTGATTCTGCCTGTGCGCGAGTGTGACGCTCACGGGTTGCTTCGACTTGTTCTTGGAGTACGCGTAATCTTCGCTCATCATCATCAGCTTGTTGGCGTATTGTGGATAACCGTTCGCTTCCGACGAGTAAGTCGGCATTCAACTGTGCTTCTTTCAAAGCCAATTCTTCGATTGCAGAACGCAATACTTCGCTTGATGTTGCATCTCCAAGTGCTTTAGCGAGTTCAGCAGCCCGGACACTTACTTGATACTCAAGTTCATTGACGCGCTTCACCAATCGTTCTGCTCGGTTTTCTGCTTGTTCTGAAGTCGCACGTGATTCAGCGATATCGAGTTGCAACCTATCGAGGTTTGTGTTGTTTTTCTCGATTTTTGCAATGGAGTCCATTCGAGACTCACTGGCCTCTCGGGCGAGGATTTGTGCCGCCTTCTTTGCTGATTGGGATTCTTCAAGTCGTCCCGCAAGTGCTGCTTTCTCCTTCACTAATTCATCGATACGATGGTCAGCTGCCTCCAAACGTCTGCGGAGCCCTGAATCAATGGCCAAAGGCTGTGTAACCTCGCCACCAATACCGTCACCCACTTCTTCAACTGTTTCAGAGAATTTCGCTGATGCTCTACTCGTTCGGAGCACATCCATTCCGATTTCAAAACCAAATAAATCATTGAGTTTAACTCTCAGGTTTGCTTTTCGGCTTTCTGAACGGGTACGAAGTGTCACCAATAACTCATGGAACATGTCAAGACTGAATGTATCAAGAGTTCCTGATTCACGGGAAACTATGCTTCCAACAGGGAGCCGGTGGAGTTTCAATACCCATTTTGAATCAGTAAATTTGAGCATGGCATCTTCGAACGAATCCGTTTCAGGAGCTGAAATACCAACTGGAATTCCCCGAGACAAGAGGACAGATACTGCATTAGCGGATTGACCGGCTTGCAGATGCCCTGTAACTTCTTCAGTTACTGCAGCTGTCAACATCGAAAGGATTGCATCGGGGCCACCTCGGCCTTCTCTCAAAACAAAACCTTCGGGAATCGGTCCACCCTGAATGCCAACGATACCGACTTCACCATCGAGAAGAGCTGATGCTGCCGAAATGAGGCGGGCGTGATTGGTATTTGCTTCAGTCCAAATTCCAATTGATATATCTCCGGATTCTGCGAGAAGGAGGGCTCCATCATTCGTGTGAAGAGTCCAATGACTTGAACCATTGAGTCCAAGACCTTCATTCAGATCTTCCATCCGCATATCGGAAAGAGTTGAGTGGATTTGGGCCGATAGAATCTCTGGGCTTGCGGGGAGTTCACCGATAGAATCGATTGGCATTCCTTGATCAATAACAACCCCACCACGGACGGTATCTTGTTCGATGAGCACTCGTAAAACGGCGGAAAGGTCTCGACTCATCAAGCGTTGAAGGGCGTCACCTCGAGCGAGCAAACCTTGCCGGTTTGCTGTGAATTCAAAGGCCTCTGGTACGACTTCTGCAACACTTCCAAGCCCTGTAAGCGAATAAGAGCCTGCGGTAAATCGGCAGGAGTCTTTGTCTTCGAGTTCTTCAAGTCGTAATCGAGCCTCTTTCCCTCCCAACAGCATCTTGCCCTTTTCCGATTCTGAGAGCCAACCGACGATTCGGCCAGCACGGACTAAACGATGTCCAGCGGGAGTTTTTCGTCGGCCGATCCACGTGCTAATCACGCCATGGTCGAACGGCTGAATTATACCGCTTCCAACATTGATTTCTTCTTCGATCGGCGTTCCTTCTGGTAGCTTAAACATGGTATCACTCACATCCTGGGGGTTGTCGCGAGAATTCGACGGTCGCGGTCAAGGGCATGGCGCCATCGGGCTAATCGCCCTCCGCTACCACTTAAGACGACAATTCGATTTGGTGCTGCCACATCGATTACCATCCGTTTCTTGCTTTCACACCACACTTCATACACTTGACCAAGGCCAAGAGCATGTCCTGTTTCCTGGGCAACGTGGATCATTTCTACCGCTTCTTCAAACGGTGGCATTATCCCTTCTTCACCAACACTGGCCAATAATTGTCCAGTATCGTCGATGAGCATTGCTTGATTGACACCTTCAAGGCGGCATAATCCGGCAAGTACTCGTTGCAGCATGGTTCTCAAACTTTCGGTCTACGCTGTAGCCTTCAAGTAGTTTTGCGCTTTTATCCCCCTTAAGGGGGATTTGAAGACCTAAATGGATTTTCCAACTGGAGATTCAAAACCGACAACGCGGAGAGGGGGTTTTCAGTTGTTTTCCGCGCTTGAGAATGTCGCGTTTTTTGTCGATTATCTCTCGCGAAACCGGTAGATAAGACAGAATAATTCAATTGGAAAGTTGAAACTTCAATTGGGAAATATACTATCGGTGTGTTGGCGAAGAGTGCACAATCACCAATCAAGCGGTGAACTCAAACCATAGTGGTGCGCGCAAGTGTACATGGCGAAGGAGGTGAAACCAGTATTTTCCGTCCCAACCTGCGATAGTTGTTCGAAACCCGCTATCCTCGAACAGGCCTATTCTGGGCGGGTATTGTGCGGAGAGCACATGGCAAAATCGGTTCGGAAAAAAGTCGGAAAGGAATTGCGACACCAGTTAAAACTTC
>CAJJCM010000011.1 GCA_905182635.1 uncultured Candidatus Poseidoniales archaeon | reverse complement strand
GAATGGCTTACTGGGTCGATTTGGATAATCCCTATGTCACTCTTGACAACAATTATGTTGAATCGTGTTGGTGGGCAATCAAACAAATGTTCGACAAGGGATTGTTGTATCGCGGTTACAAAGTTCTGCCGTACTGCCCCCAAACTGGAACATCTTACTCAAGCCATGAAGTGGCTCTTGGATACAAAGAAGTCGAAGAACCATCTGTATATGTGAAGTTCAAGTTAATCGATGATTCTGCAAGTATTCTCGCCTGGACCACAACACCATGGACACTTCCTGGTAACGTTGGATTAGCCGTAGGGCCTGAAGTGACCTATGTGCGAGCACGGGTTACAGAGCAAGCCGAGAATTGGATTGGAGCCGGTGGTGCTTCAGTTGGAGAAGAAATTATTTTAGCAAAAGATTTGATGAAAGAAGTCATGCGTCATAACGTCGAGGTTCTCGAAGAATTCCCTGGTTCGTCTTTGGTAGGACGTGCCTACGAACCTTTGTTCCCCGATGCTGTACCTCGTGGTGAATCAACCACTGCTTGGACCGTTCTTGAAGCGGATTGGGTCACCACAACTGATGGAACAGGTGTTGTTCACACCGCCGTCATGTATGGTGAAGACGATTACAACCTCGGAATGGCTGCTGGACTTCCAGCTCACCATACCGTTGGCATGGACGGCGCATTCCTAACCGGAGTTCATCCACAACTCGATGAGCGCTATGTCAAAGAATGCGACCAAACAATCATCGAACTTCTTTCCGCCCCTGGCGGTAGTAATGGCAAAGGGCCAGAAAGTGGTCTACTCTACCGAGAAAAAGCCTATCTGCACGACTATCCACACTGTTGGAGAACCGATCATCCATTACTTTACTATGCTATGGATTCATGGTTTGTTCGAATGACTGAAGTCAAAGAACGCCTCCTTGAATTCAATGCTGAAGTAGAATGGGCGCCGGATTGGGTCGGGGAAGGCCGATTTGGTGAATGGCTTCGTAACGTCAAAGATTGGGCCATTTCTCGTGAACGGTATTGGGGGACTCCTCTTCCAGTATGGCGAGACGATGAAGGCAACATGAAATGTATCGGCTCGATTGCTGAACTCCAAGCAGAAGTGGCCAAGGCTGTTGCTGCTGGAATTAAAAATCCAGTTTGTCCAGATGATGTTGATCTTCACCGGCCTGTTGTTGATGACTACACACTCCTTTCTGAGGATGGAAAACCAATGCATAGAGAACCCTTTGTCATGGATTGCTGGTTCGATTCAGGCTGCGCACCTTTCGCACAATGGCATCATCCATTTGAGGGAAGTGAAACTTTTGATGCTTCATTCCCAGTCGATTACATCTGTGAAGGTGTAGACCAAACTCGAGGATGGTTCTACACATTGCTTGCCGTTTCAACCGCTGTCTTTGACAAACCTGCTTACAAGCGATGTTTGAGCCTTGGCCTGATTCTTGACGCTGAAGGAAAGAAAATGTCGAAATCGAAAGGAAACATTGTCGACCCTTGGGACCATTTTAATCGAGAAGGTGCAGATGCAACTCGCTGGTATATGGTCACAGCCGGTGCACCTTGGAATCCCCTCAAGTTCGATTCAAATGGCGTTCGTGAAACCTATGCAAAGATGTTCTTAACGCTCTGGAATATTTACAAATTCCATGCAGATTACGCTGCTCTTGACGGTTTTGACCCTGAACAATCTACGTCTGAAGTCGCTTCTCGTCCATCGCTTGACCGCTGGATTTTATCTCGACTTGCCACAACTGCTCAAAACTACCATGCTGATTTCAAAAGCTGGAATTTCCACAAGGCTTGCCGTGACCTCGAAGACTTCATTGTCAACGATGTCTCCAATTGGTATGTCCGTCGCAGTCGTCGTCGACTTTGGGATGACGCTGAAACTACAGACAAGATTGCATGCCAACACACCCTTCATGAAATTCTGACGACCGTATGCCGCCTTATGGCACCAGTGAGCCCATTTATGGTCGATACGATTCACCGTAATCTCACAGGAGAAACGGTTCATCAAGCGGCTTGGCCACTTGGTATTCCAGGCTCACTCGAAGGAGCAACTGCTGACAACTGGGATGAAGAGGCTGCTGCTGCAACGGCCAACCTCCCACCTCAGGACTCTACGCTTGAAACTTCCATGGCCTTGGTTCGAGAACTTGCCGAAGTTGGTCGGCGTATTCGAGTTGATGCTGGAAGAAGACAACGCTTACCTTGTTCACAAGGATGGATTGTATCTGGACCAGACATGGAAGAGTTCCACGATATTCTCGCTGAGGAATTGAATGTAGAAGCAATTGAGGTCGAAAATGACCTCGACCGATTCCAACAAATCGAACTTGCACCGAACTTCCGTGCACTTGCACCTAAAGCACGCAGTGAAGTCAATGCTGTTGCCAATGAAATCAAGAATGCTGCAGACCCAACAGCAATGTTGGCTGCAATCCAAGCTGGCACATGTGAGGTCTTAGGCATCAAAATCGAAGAGAATGATGTTGAAATCCGTCGTGTCGAACGCCAAGGGTTTGCTGCTTCAACGGTCACCATTGGCCAGGGAGATGATGCACAACAAATCAGTCTTGTTCTTGATATGAATGACACACCTGCACTGCTTTCAAAAGGGCTGGCTCGGGACATCACTCGACGTATTCAAGCCATGCGCAAGGACCTCAATCTTGCGATTGAGGCTACCATTGACTTGGAAATTTGGACCAAGAATGCACCCGATATGTTTGAGCAAGACCGTGACTGGATTGTTTCCGAAACTCGTGCTGCTGCAGCCGTGTTCCATTCGGATTCTGAAACTCCTTCAGTCGATGCTGAAACTTTTGAAGTCGACGGAACTTCAGTTTGGTTTACCGTCCAATAAGGCTTCTTTCGGGCATCTCATGCTAGCGACGCCTTCAAAGCGATGAGGCACTACGCAGATTCATGCGTCGCATCGCACTGTCCATTCTGTTGGTAGCCTCCACTGTACTGGCAGGCTGCTTTGGTAGCGGTGAAGAACTCGTCGAGGACGAAAGGAAGGCGTCCCTTTGGGAATCCTATTCATTCATTGACCAAGCACAGCATGAAGATGCTCGAATGTTTGTTACCGTCGATTTACGAACCAATGAAACGACCAATACGACCTGGGCTGTCTTTGATGCAACGAAAGGTGGCAACTGTTGTGAACATTATCTTGCCACAACCATCGAAGGACAAATCCTCAACATCGGTGGCGAATACCCCGTCTGGAGTGAAGACCGTGGCCATGCTTGGGACACCTATATTCCCGAAGTTCTTCCAGCAATCGGACAATGCGTAACTTTCGTTCCAACCAACCCCGGTCAAGAAGGCCTTGGAGAAGGCAGTATCGTTCAAGCCACCAACGGCGACATCATCTCAATGACTTGGTTTCCCTATATCGGAGCCGATGGGAAAATCGACAAATTCTATGCCCTCTTGTATGATGATTCAGAATCAGAATGGAAATGGTGTTACAACCGATTGACTGAACCTTTCTATGACCGTTCGTGGCAAGTGGAAGTGGTTGGACCGATTTCATCCTCGATTGGCAGTGGTGATTGGGCAAGTATTGTCGTCTCCAACTTTTGGCATCAAAGTCTCGATGCAGGTGGCCAAATCAGTGTTGATGGATTGAATTACTATCCTTTCCAATTTACCAGCAGAGATTCGAATGACCCAATCATCGAACTCGACCTCAACTTCACTGAAGAAGGCCTGACTG
This sequence comes from uncultured Candidatus Poseidoniales archaeon, assembly GCA_905182635.1. Classification (GTDB taxonomy): domain Archaea; phylum Thermoplasmatota; class Poseidoniia; order Poseidoniales; family Poseidoniaceae; genus MGIIa-L1. The sequence continues at coordinate 6,793 of CAJJCM010000011.1, read as the reverse complement.
CCTATTTCGACGTCAACAAACCACACAAGGAAATGCGAGCCTTCCCTATGCCCACTGGTGGACTCATATTCCCAAGTTACTACACAAATGGAAATGCTGCCTATATGGACACCACCTTATCATGGAATGAACTCGAAGTTCAATTCCCTTCGCAATACTGTCACTTTGATTCCGCCGGAACCTTGCATTGTGTTGCCAACAGTGGCACCTCCTTTACCCATTATATGTCGACAGATGGAGCCGTGACCTGGGAGAATTACACCTATGAAATGGGTTCAGTCTCCTCCTCCATTGAAGAATGGGAGTTCCAAGCCAACGGTGATTTAGATCTCTTCATTCTCAACATCCGCTACCAAAGCATCGACGGACCTGATGTCGATATGGTCTACCATGTGCGTGGATATTCCGAAGACATGTCCCCAGATACCTTGACCTACATCGGCCAAGGTGACTTGGATTCAACCTCGGGTGCTGGCAACGATATCCGTTTTGACTTTGCATCCCTCGCCATCCTCAATGATGGCGGTGTAGTCGTAGCATACCACGATTCAACCGACCCTGACCCGTTGTTTGCAGTTGAGATGGAATTACCCGATTATTCGTGATGGCTTATCGCTTCATTTTCACTCACTCTTAGAGGTGTTTGAGCAATATCCTCAAAAGCCCTTGACAAACAATGACGAGTATGGTTCTGAGTACCTTACCCGGAGTTGGCCAACGACTTGCGCAAAAAATAACCGAACATTTCGGAGGAGAAGACGAAGCAATCGCCTCGTTAAAATCAGGTGATATTGCTCGCATTGCTGAAATTGATGGCGTATCGCCAAAACGAGCCTTGTCGCTTGCACGGATGGTTGCAGGTCAATCCGGCTCGTTTTTAGCGACCAAAGAAGCTGAACGTTTGCATCGCTCTTTGCTGCAAGACATTGTGTCCTTTGCCTCATGTGCTGCTACACGTGAACGAATGCAGTTATTGATGCCAATTGAGAATCCAGCCGAGCGAAGACTGAAAGTTAGCCACGCTATGAATTACGCTCAAAAGCATGCTCAAAGCATGAATGCATTGGCCAGCCTGTTTCAAAACCTCCGACAAACACGTTTCAACAACGAACGTTATGAACGGGTTGTTGTCAGCAAGGAGCCACTTGAAGGATTCAAAAAGTGGTGCCGCGTGTTACAACCAGGTGAAGGAGAAACTTGGAAAGATTACACCGTTTTCAAATCGATAACATGGATTGGTTCAGGGGCGCCAGCAGATACACCCGATGGATGGGTTGTATTGCAGAATTCAAACAATACGGAATTGATTCTTCCCGAACGAACCATCGATTGGTTCCGACATAATATACGCACACTCTCGGTCCTAACCGGCATTGTACAAATGGGAAGAAAGCCGGCTGAAAAGCATCCGTTCATCGATGAAGTGTATGAACTGGTAGTGGGACTTGAACAACTGCCAGAAATACTCATGAGCATCGATGACCAAGGGGATTTGGAAATCATGGCCGAGGTCAAAGATAAACTTTGGAAAACTGCCAAATCCCTTGAAGAACAAGTCAACACAGAAGTTGCAAAGGCAATGGATGATGCGAAAATGAACCTCAGTGGTGCTGAATTACTCGAAGCACTCTCCGATGGTGCAGCCTTCCAACGGAAACTGCAAGAAGCTACGGAAGATGTCATTACAGAGGCGATGGAAAAGGCAAAACAAACAATGGTACAAACTCTTGAAGGAACGGGTGTTCGATGCCCCTATGATATATTCTCATCCCAATGGCCAGCCAAAATCAATCGGAAAATAATTGATGAGATCGACCAAGCATTAGAAACGAAATTGAAAACGGGCCAGATTGAACACATGCTCATTTTGGCAAAGAAATTGGGGCCGTTGCGTGAACGTTGTGAAGAAGCAGTTCGCGCTATGATTGGAATTGACCAATGGGTCTGTATCGCTCAGTGGGCTGCTGATAGACAATGCGTTCTGCCTGAATTTGTCGAACATGGCATCTTCATCGAGCAAGGAAGACACCTTCTCTTGGGGTGCCAGCCTGACCCAGTCACCTACGGGCTTGGCCTTGCTGGAGATAGAGAAGACCAACAGTCACTGGCGCTTCTCACCGGTGCCAACTCCGGAGGAAAAACTACCCTCCTCGAATTACTTGCACACACGTGTATTCTTGCACACATGGGCTTACCGGTACCGGCTGATTCTGCCCGTGTCGGTCAAGTGGATGCCTTGCATATTCTTGCCAAAGCAGGAGGTACTCAAAGTGCTGGTGCTTTAGAGCAAACTCTGGTTGAATTAGCGAATGTCGTGAGCGACCCTACACCTAAATTGATTCTTGCTGATGAACTTGAAGCCATCACTGAGCCTGGCGCAGGTGCCCGAATAATTGCTGGGATGTTACTTGCTGCAGAAGCTCAAGATGACACAACCATGATGCTTGTGACCCACTTAGCACCGGCTATTATCAAAGCGACTGGACGTGATGATTTGAGAGTCGATGGAATTGAAGCAACCGGTCTTGATGCAAACTTGGAATTGATGGTAGACCGAACTCCAAAGAGAAATCATTTGGCTCGTTCAACACCAGAGTTGATTGTCAAGCGATTGGTTGAACGAAGTCAAGGCCATGCTCAAACATTGTTCCGAGATATCCTTGCGATGTTCGATTAATTAACAAAGACGGCCGGATTCTCCACCGTAGTCATGCATCGGTGCTTGGAATAAATCTGCACATGTGCGGTTGACAAGAGGGAGAGTCATTGTTGCACCTGCCCAGTTGATGGAATAGCCTCCAATTGATGCGGGTGATGGAACGTAATCTCGACCGGTTTGTGTCATCGAGATATGAATCGATTCACCTGCTTCCAAGAAGACATCCATTGGCATGAATTCCATTTTCCCTGTGACTGATGAAAAAGCAACGAGGGCTGGATTTCCATCACGCCCACCATCTGCAAATCGGAAATCCATAACAGCGTGACCAAGATGCATTCCTGAATCATCTGTCATTTCCAGATAGCCGTGAGCACCGTTCGCTGTATGCGTGGTAATAGGAATATGAAACGACGGCATTCCTGCGATATAGACGTCTTCTTCAAAGGGCCCATAGGTGAGAGTAATTGTTTCAGTTGTCGTCACCATTGAAGCACCGCTTGGATTCATATCAGCTGCACCGACTTCCAAATAATACGTATCATCTGCTGGATAGGTTGATTCAAATCTCCAGCCGCCTCGGTTATCCTGGATTTCAACACCAAGTGCTGGAGCGCGTCCGTCTCCTTTGAGATACCAGTCAAACCAATACAGCATCTCATCGGCCCAGTCCCATCGTTGAGTGTAGGGGAATGCTTCCGAACCTTCACCAGCAGGTAAATCTGCGTGGTCTTGACGATCAGGATAATTGTGATTCCATTGACCTGCAAGTGTCTTGGTTTCGATTCCTGCTGCCTCGACAATTTGGTGAGTTGGGAACGCCATGTGAGGGTCGACGTTCCAGTCTTGCATACCTTGGATAATATACACTGAACCGTTGTAATTCTCAACAACACGGTCGAGGAATGAACGTTCGGTCCAATAGGTATTTCCAGCATAATCAACCATGCCACCGGAGAGGTAGGCTGCAGGTCCATTGACATAGCCTTCGAGATAACCTTCACAGAGATTTTCTGCATCTTCAGTATCACCATCAACGCCAAACGAGCCATAGACGCCGTTGTGCATAATCATGCCACGTGCTTCCATACTTCCGTTTCGCCACATCAATTCGTGGACACCAATCAGTCCAGACATTGGAACAATGGTTGCCAGATGAGGATTACCAAAAGTTGCAGCCTGCCAAGGGGTTGAACCATCATAGGATTTACCAATCATTCCCACCTTTCCATTTGACCAAGGTTGAGTGCCAAGCCAGGTGACGGCTGCATCGACTCCACGTTGTTCATCGGTGCCCATCAAATCCATGCAATGGTTTGATTCTCCAGTTCCAAACACTGAAACTTGGGCGACCGCATAGCCATGAGGAACGTAATTTTCAATCAGAAATTTCCCAAGGCGGTCCGCAGGTGTAAGTGCATCAACATCGCCATCGTCGTAGTATGGCCCGACTTCCGAAATCACTGGGACTTGGCATTCCGCAGTAAGGTTCGCTGAAGTCCAATCACACCCTTCAATCACAGGCAACCATAATCCGAGATGGACTTCAGCGCCACCGGTGACACCGGAACCGCCGTCAGCAGCAGTAATCGAAGGCACTGGGACAAAGATGGATTGAGCAGCGGCGATTCCATAGGAGCCGTTGTAACTGACCCGAGAATAAATATCGGTCTCGACGTATTGCATTTCACTTCGCTCCCAAGGCTCAGGATAGAAGTCATATGGAGCAGTTACACCGCCATCATCTATCTTTTGCTCACCAAAACACCCAGATAAACTGGTGGTCATCATGACGAACAAAATGAGCCAGGGTCGGAAGTTCATGTGTCGAGGGGGCCGGAGGTGTTTTTTGAACACACCGGCTGTTTGGTCGTTGAATAAAGTTCATTCTTTGTCTTCTTTCTCTTCTTTGTCTTCTTTCTCTTCTTTCTCTTCTTTCTCTTCTTTGTCTTCTATCTCTTTTTCCTCTTCTTGATTTTCTTGCTCAGCCGCGTTACGGATTTCAAGTTCAGCCCGAACTTCAACCATATCCAAGTCAATAAGTGTGGTGATTAAATCTCGTAGAGCGTCTTCGGGGAGAGCACCTGGCTGCATGAAGACACCGATTCCATCTTTGAATGCAATCGTCGTTGGAATCGAACGGATATCGAACGATTTAGCAAGTTGAGATTCTGCTTCGGTATCGATTTTTCCAAAGATAACATCAGGGAATTCTTCAGAAACTCGTTCATAAACTGGGCCATAGGCTTTGCATGGACCGCACCATTCTGCCCAAAAGTCAAGAAGGACGATGGAATTATTGTCAATGATGTCTGAAAATTCAGGTTCATGTATCTCTACGGAGGCCATGAAATCGTTTCAAAATCGGCGCTACTTCAACCTGTCCGCTTGTGGTTGCTCAAGCGACGCCTTCATGTGCTTGCTACCAAACGCCAAAACATGCGCCTGTCACAATTAACCACGCTCCTCATTTTAGTTTTGTTTCTTGCACCGCTTGCCCCAACGACCCCAGCACCTTATGAAATGAGTGAAGTTTCTGAAGTCAGTGCACGAGATTCTGCAATTGAAGTTTCAGAACTTTTTCGAAGCCCAAATAGATTGGTATCAAACGCTACATCATCCAATGTCTACGGTGCAGTAGACTGGAATAGCGATGGTGATTACGGCACATATTCTGACCAATTCATCGAATTATGGAACACTGGTTCAACGCCAGTTAACGTTTCAGATTGGAAATTGAGCACCACCTCAGGCAGCCCTCCTTGCCAACTTGCATGGAACACCGTCATCGATGCAGATAGCCGTATTGTAATTTTCAGTGCAGATTCTGATATTATACTGAATTACTGGGAAAGCGAAACTGTGTCGGTCGTTGATACGTCTGGTGCTGTGGCCGATTCAATAACAATTCCTGAAGAATTAGGATATTATGGAAATTCAATTGTTGAAGATTCTACTGGTGACTTGGTTCAAGTAACGCCAACACCAGGCTGGGGTCCAAACGACCCTGATTCAAGCGTCGCCCTCAACATGGTCAAGTGCTACAAAGTGGCTGACACCTCATCATCCGATGCTTTCATTCTCAAAGGTAGAGTCGTTACTATGGAAGGCGAAAACAGCGTCATCAACCAAGGTAATGTGTTGGTACGAGATGGTAAAATCGATGCCGTTTGGTCATCCAGTTCTACTGTCCCACTTACCGCAGATTTAACAAATGCTCCTGTCATTGAAACCAATGGAACCATTTATCCTGGTTTGATTGACTTGCATAATCACATGCATTACAATCACATTCCATTGTGGGATTTTGAAGTCCACCTCTCTGAGTCTCAAAAATCAGCCGAAGGCGGTTACTCCAATCGCGGACAATGGGGCGATAACTACGATTACGGACCAAGCATCACTTGGATGAAAAACAACGTCCAGGATAACAAACGCTGGGGTATGGCTACCGAACAAATGAAGTATGCTGAAGTTCAAGCAATCGCAGGTGGCGTTACAGCAGTTCAAGGCTCACCTTCAGGCAACGACGCTTGGGACAGCACTCTTTCACGTAACGTCGAATTGTGGAACTTTGGAAAAGACAACACCGTAACATGCGCTGTATGCAGTTGGTACGAATCAAGTTACAACTCCAATGGTAAGATTGCTGATTTCAATGATGGTGACATTGAAGCATGGTTTATTCACATGTCAGAAGGTGTCGATCAGACCAGTAGAGATGAGTTTGATTTACTCAAAAGTAAGGGTCTTCTCGCTGAACCTACTGTCGTGATTCACGGTACGGCACTTACACCCTCACAATTCCAATCCATGGGTGCTGTTGGCTCCAATTTGGTATGGTCACCACTCTCGAACTTACTGTTGTATGGTAACACAACCGATGTACGTGCAGCTGATAACGCAGGTGTCAAAATCTCTTTAGCCCCTGATTGGGGTCCAAGTGGTTCCAAGAACAATATGCACGAACTCAAGGTTGCAGACCTCTGGAACAGCGAAGTCATGGGCTCGTATTTCACCAATTATCAAATGGTGGAAATGGTAACAACAAACCCTGCAGCCGCTGCAGAATGGCAAGACCATGTTGGGCAAATTAAAGCGGGAATGGTCGCAGACCTCGTGGTCATGGATACC
>CAJJCM010000010.1 GCA_905182635.1 uncultured Candidatus Poseidoniales archaeon | reverse complement strand
AGTATTTTTAAATTTCTAAGCGCCAATGGGTTTGAATTTGTGCAAAGCCAAGAAGTTTCTGGAACCATGGCTATCGTCGCTTTTTTCTTGGTCAGAATGGTTCGAGGAGTTCTACCACTTTTGGTTTCAGCATTCTTAGGCTCTTTGGGACTCATGTGTTCGATGTTGTTGCTAACTGGAACGAACTTATCACTTCTCAGCCCTTCAAACACTTCGACACTCTCGATGGTAGGAGTCTTATTTACGCTGAGTTTCTCTTGGCAATACCGTGTCATCAAGAAAAGGAAAGAAAAACAGAAGATGGAAGCCAACCCCGACATGCCTGAGATGAGACAAGTTGGGACGGGGAATCAAGTTCAAACTCGTCAACGACGAGCTGGGGATTTACCCGATCTGCGGGATTTCTCTTAAACTGTGAATACGTTGGTTGAATGGAAGTTCACTCGTCGTACGCTTGCCAATCTTCTTGACCTTCTGAGCGGTACCACCAGTAGCCATCTTCATCTTCGAACCACTCAACACCATCTTCGTCAACCGAGTAACCTTCCAACTCTTCTTCATCTTCCTCATCCTCCGCATTTGGGTCAATTAAACCTGATTCTTTGGATATTTGTTGCTTGAGTTGATCTAACTCTTGGTCTTCATCTCCAAACGCGCGGTTTTCAGTTCGAGCCTCTACTTCATGGTCACCTTTTCGAATCGCATCATCGGAATCTGCAACAAAATCTTCTGTCATTCGGGATTTGAATTCTTCAAACTCGTCACGCCCATAACTTCCAAGAAACTCGTCACCTTTCGCCTGCATAAGTTCGTCGAGGTTTTTGCGTTTACCGCGTTGTAATTCCGGAGCATCTGGAACCGTTCCTGAATAAAAAGAGTCTTCATCTTCCGATAATTTGCCGAACGAACGATTATCGGGGTCCGCTTCTTCAATGGATTCGATAATCAAGTCGTGTTCTTCTTCATCGATATTCTCTTGTTCATAGTTTTCGCCAACGATATTGACAAGTTTTTTGAGTGTGCGAGCAAGTTTACGGTCATCGTCTTGATGTTCGGAAACGAGTTTATCCACTTGCTTCAAAAGGCGTTCATATGGCGTTCCTGTAAGGGCGCCGATGAATCGGCCGAACCCCCCTTTCTTCTTCGCCATGAGTGGATGATGCACCGACCTTCTTCAAAGGTTTTCTCCCCGCATGTTCCGTTGCCTTCATTCACGAAGAGCGATTCGCATAACCGATTGCGATGGCTGAACCATGGTTGGAGGAACTGATGGTGTCCTACAATCGTGAGTCTTTTCACAGTAGGGAAGCGTATACTGCTCAAATTCATTTGCCTGGACATTTGTTTGAAGAGTTGGTTTGGTGGGCATTGCAAGCCTTACCTGATGAAATTCTTGTTGGGATGGATATCGATGCCGGTGCACCTCACCTTCCAGAGGTCGAGGATTTCTTCAGAAGCACTGAGCACACAGAAGGTTTGTTTCAAGGCCAAGGTTTCATTATCGGTGAAGCACATATTGTCAATCGGGGTAATTCCTATTCAGTTCATCACTTACCTGAAGATTGGACTGATGATATGTTTTCAACTTCACGCGGTTCCCGAGCGGGTCGTTTCACACACTGGCTACACACACACCCGAACGCCCCTGCAATACCCAGCAATGCAGATGCAGATGCTGCTCAGGAGACTCCTGGTGTCGATATGATTCTTGGACTTCGATTCTCACCGGAAGGCCCACTCCCTTGGTTTGATGATGTCGAAGGCGTCAGACGCCGAGTGGGGTCCGAAGCAAAGCCAACTCCGGCAAAAGGTCGTCGAAGGTCGTTCTTTTCACGTCAAAATTTACCGGTTTTGGGCGTTGCTCCAAGTGGTCATAAAATTCACGAAATTCAATTGATTGCGTTTCGAAAAAGCGGGCTTGGAATCAATGTGATTTTAGTCGACAAAGAAGGATTACCTTTTGGTTGGAATGAACTTCAAGCAACCGATTGACCGATGAGTGTGGCATAGAGGTTCTCGAGTCGTTTAGGATTCACACCAAGGTCACCCTGACCAAGTCGTGATTGCGAATGTAATTCAAGACTGCATGTGTCATCGCTAAGAGGTGAAATCAAAACCGATATATCGTCCGGGAATCGCCAAAATGATGTTCGTTCGACAAAATGCGTATACGAATCACCCGATTCATTCTTCTCTTCGAACAAGATATCGGAACCTGATTCATCGATATACTGCTGAACTTTATCCCATACTTGATCGGAGGATTGATTGAGAATCAAGGTGTAATCACCATCCATTCGGTACATTGCATCACCGCCGAGATGTGCACAATTCCCACTGTTTTCTGAACATACTGGCATAGAGGTGAAGGCTTCATCTGGTGCACCAACTGCAATCCAGGCTTGGCACAACAGCCAAGGTGAGCACAGAAGGAAAACAAGCATTGTTGCCTTTTTTTGACGGGGAGAGAATTCCATGCAGAGCCCTCAAAAGTCATGGAGACGATTCCAATCATCTCCGATTCGCTCGTAAACGATTGGGGTTCCGGTTGGAACTTCAAGTGACAGGACTTCTTCACGAGAAAGGCCTTCGATGTCCATGATGACGCTTCGTAAAGAATTGCCATGTGCGGCAACAAAGATATTCTTACCTGCTTCCAAGGCAGGTAAAATCGCAGAAGAAAAATACGGCAAGGTTCGTTGTGCAGTCAATTCAAGGCTTTCTCCATTTGGAGGTGGAACATCGTAGGAACGGCGCCAGATTTTCACTTGTTCCGCCCCAAACTTATTACGAGTTTCTTGCTTATTCAACCCTTGTAGGTCACCATACATACGTTCATTCAGTTCTGAAGCCATGTAGACTGGTAAAATGTGTTCCGCAGGGCCGTTTGTTTTCGACCAATCGACCAATTCCATTTCTCCGGATTCCGAAGTTTGTTCGACCATTTGAGGCGTTTGAACAACTGGAGTTTTGCCGCCATTATGTTGGCTTAATGCCAGCATAGCAGTCATCTGAGCTCGAATCAAAGTTGAAGTGTGAACTTCATCAATAGAGAGATGTGAAATCTGACGTCCACCTTCAAGCGCTTCGTCAATGCCTTTGGTCGACAGTGGGACATTGACCCATCCGGTAAACAAGTTTGCTGCGTTCCATACCGATTGGCCGTGGCGCATGAGAATCAGCAGCGACATGATGTTCCCTCTGTGTCAAGGTCAGCGCCGCTTCTCCATGAACATGGCGGAGAAATCATCCAAGAAGAACCGGTAAAACAAACAAGAATACAATCGGTAAAATCCCCATGAGTAAATCACGAATTAAAAGCATGAGGAGCGTTTTGCTATTTGTTTTGGCAATATTATCAAATTCTGTTTGCAAGCGTTCGTCTACTGCATCAGTGATTTTACCTGCCCCAGCACGGGCGAGTTCAATTGTGGCACTTGCAGCAACGCTTCCAACCAAAGATAAAGGTGATAATTTCCTTGTAAAGAGGACTCGTGCTCCCCATTTTTTAACAGAGCTTTTCGCTATCTTTCCCCCTTTTTCAGTATTAGTTGACTTGT
>CAJJCM010000009.1 GCA_905182635.1 uncultured Candidatus Poseidoniales archaeon | reverse complement strand
TAAGGATTTCAGCGGGTATATCGTATAGAGTCGTCATGATAAGACACCGAGCAATTTGCCGACCGAACTCCCCTATATGAAGAGAACGGCTTAAACGCACTGCATAATCCATCTCATCTTACTTCAGTTGGGCGAAAAAGGACAAAGACAAGGGTTCAATATAGGGAGGCTCGTGGCAATGATAATGAAGAAGGCTTTGGCACAGAATCCGAACCTTTTACGTACATTACTCGGTTTGTCAGTGACACTGATTTTTTTGCTCTCATACGCCGTTTATGGTGCGACCGTCTCTCCTTCCTATTACCTCTACACGACTGATTCAAACGAGACTGAACATGAAATCCAAGACCCCATTCGCATCTATCAAGAATCTTCAAACACAACGACATGGGCATGGGATATAGCGGCAAACAGTTCTAATCTCACTTGGGTTCATCTTTCTGCCGACGAACTTTCGTCGGAATCGAAAGTGAGGTTGATAAATTCAGCCGGATTGTATAGCCATCGACTTCTTGGAGTTGAATCGGACCAAGCATTCAGTTGTGCTGTGCAATGCCAAAAGAATACAACCCATGAAGTTGAATCATCTGACGGGGGTTCTGTTGAAATTCATGCGTTGACTTCCTATGACCCAGCGCGGAGAAATAACGGGACAGTATACGGTTCTGATCTTGTTGAAGCGACTTCAAAGGCGAAGGAATTGATCGCATATGACCACAGCCCTTCGATTCTACGTATTGAAATAATTGAACAGGGTGAACGTCAAACTTCTCCAGAAATAATTCTCACAAGTGTCAATGAAGAATTCGAATCAATCGCAGTTTTTTCTGTTGATGCTGCAACTGAATTCCTATGGGCTCTTGCAGCAGTTATTGGATGCTTTTCGATGGTCCTCATTCCATCATTCACTGTTTACTTTGCTGCAAAAGCGAAAGAAAACAAAGATCAGGTAAAATTACAAGAATCTGAAAATCAGGTGAAAGCATCGATTGAAGAGTCTTGAGATGCCCCTCCCCCCAATTGCCTCATATAGATTGATGGCATGTGGCACAATGAGCGTCATGAAGAAGTTTGTAGCATTTCTCCTTTTGTGTCTCTTGGTGGGGAGCAGTATCCCAACATCCCAAGAAGCGGAAATAGCGGATTCTCCTCACAAGTCAACTTCTGCTCGTGCGACGGGTGTAGATGTTACAATTACCGATGTTTCGTTCACCTACACCACTCTGGGTGATGAAGAACAATACCGAATGTTTTCATCGAACTACCCAATCGTAAATTTTAACCGCCCTTCCATGCTCTATGTTGTTGATACTGTAGTGGATGTTCCGATAAATGTAGATGTCATGGTTGAAAATATTGGAACGGCATCATCCGGAACGATTGATGTAAATATCAAGGTACTTCATAATGAATACAGTTTATTTGAAATGATCAATGAAACGGTTCAGTTAGGGTCGCTCAGTGGGGGGAATTCGAATTCAATTTCGAAAATATTCACTCCCACCTATGCAGGTAACCACACATTGGTCATTCGTGCGACTTCATCAGTGCTCGATGATAATGCTCAAAATGATGAACACACAGGAAGTCTAACCGTTGCAAGCAGTTACTTCAATTGCGATTCATTGGTCGGTTGGACGGTTGGAGCACAATGGGGGACGAGTACCGATACCTCTCTCTCCATGGGCAACAGTTGTCATGTTGGCAATGGCCAATCTTCCAGTTACACCAATAATCTTGCTACTTCTTTGATAACACCGGTCATGGATATGTCCGATGCTGTATCAAATCCGACACGAACAAATGGTTTGAGTTTCTTTTATACTGGTAGTGTCGCTTCAGGTGACCTTCTGAAAATACAAGTCCTTACCGCAATGGGTGGTTGGTTTCAGATAGGTAGCATCAGTTCTTCCATAGACCAGAATTTCGCTGATGGCCAAGATTACCAAACATTCTCAGTTAGCAACAGTGGTGCAACTTCGCCACTCATCCCGATTCCACAAGAGCACTTTCATAGTCAAACACAATTTCGCTTCTTGTTTGAATCCGATGCATCAAATACCGATATTGGCTATTACTTTGATGACCTTGTCTTTGTGTACGACCAAAAAGTCCGTCAGGAGGAATTTGCATTCTCTTCAAATGGAATTTCGACCGTAGGTTCGGTTCCCGGTCAATGGGGTGCTGTACGAGTGGAACTCACCAATGATGGGAATATTTCAGATTCTTTATTACCTGAAGTAATAGGTTTGCCTGTAGGGTGGGGTGCTTATTTCTCCAACGTGAATGGCGTTTCCATCAATACACAAGATGGTGTACTCTTGGCACCCGGTGAATCGAAAGTGATTGATATAAAAATACAACCGGGCCAAAATGCAACAACAGGACTTCATCAAATGACATTCAAAGGAACCTCAAGTCAATATTTAGAAGTCAATACGACACTCCAGATGCAATATCAGGTTGTACCGGAAAGAGAGCCATATATTGTAAAGCCCGATAATCCACAATCTTGCCCCCCTGGGGAGACATGCTATTTTTCAGTAGAGGTACAAAATCTAGGTGATGCTACCGATGTGTTTGATTTGACAATTGATCGTTCAACACTGCCTTCAACTTGGGATGTCAATTTGGCGTGGACTCAAGAGTCGAGTATACTGGTTCGCACAGACTCGCCTGTAGAAGTTGAGTTCACTCTAACCATACCAATCGATGCTATTCCCGATTCAAAGTTCAGTTTCTCTTTGACTGCAATTTCACAGAATAATTCTGTTCGAAGTCATACGCAAAGCATTGAGGTCTCTGCTTCAATGATTAGTAATGCCACCATAGGAATATCAGTTGAACAAATGCAAAGGGATTTGACGGTTGATGCTGGAGATACTCTCTCTATCGAATTCACAATTTGGAACAATGCAAGTCGACAGGATATTTTTTCTATATCACTCCTTCATGATTCTGCAGAGCAATGGATAATTGAACTACCAACTCTCAACAACGCGGTCATTAATGGTCAATCTTCGACATCGTTCATCATTGATATCACTGCACCATCAAATGGTCAAGCAGGAGACAATGCTCCGGCAATCACACCCGTCATAACATCAATAAGAAGTGGAATGGTATTTCAGGGGGCGCCTTTTGATGGGGTTATAGTGAGTACAGTTAGTGACCTTGAATTGCGCCTTATTGAATCACCAAACAGATTAACACCGGGTGTTCCGTCAATGTTACTCGTAGAAATAGAGAATAATGGAAACGGTCAAGTTTCCGCATCACTCATGAGTGATACAATACCCGAGACATGGGATTGGTGGATGAGGATTGATGATGCAAATCACTCAGGTGCCATTGAACTTTCAGCGCCATATGACAGTGAAGATGTAGTGGAGATCGAAGTATGGATTCTGCTGCCAAGTACGGAGAAGGCAGGTGAAGTCCATTCCATTTCATTTTCGGTAGTGAACAGTGATGGTCTAATTGACCTTGAAGTGAATGATAACAGTATTTCATTTAATTCAATAACCGGATCTGTTCGAATACCGGAACTACTTGCGAACATAAGCGAAACGACTGCGACTGTAGGCGGTACTCGTTCGGTGAACATCACGGCGAAAAATATTGGAAATGCCCCCGATGACAATTTCATGGTCATCGCCTCTGTATCAACCTCACCACCAAATCAAGATTTGATGGCCTTCCTAAGTATCGGTACTTCTGGCGCATCACGCCCATTTGATGAATACAATATCTTCATGATGGATGCTGGACAAGAAATAATGCTTGTTGTCGACATAATCATTCCAGAAGATATGCCACTTAATACTCGTATTGTTGTCTCGTTTGAAGTGATGGCTGGAGCGGACCTTGAATTGAGGCCTTACGAATTAAAACATGAAATTTTGATACTTGTTGACAAACAACGTGTGATGGATGCGGAAATGAGTCTTCAATCAGAGCAAACTTTTACAACTGGAATTCCAGCGCCGTTCTGGATAAATGTCACCTCCTCTTCGACACAGGCTGAACAATATCTGCTCAGGGTTGAACAACCAGAACAATGGCAAACTGTGTGCCAGGGCATATTGGTGAACGAATCGGGCCAACAACTGGAACATGCAGCAGGACATTTAGTTCCCGAATATACCGACTTGATGTGTGAATTGCATCGGACAGGAGGTGAAACAGATGGCGAAGTAAGAATTACGATTGAAACTGCCGATGGAGTACTCAGTTGGACTGATAGCCGCACTTTTCGTTTCACTCCTGAAGATTTAGATAGTTTCGAAATGAATTCTGAAATTATTGCAACATCGATTGCTGGAGTTCTCTTTGTGGCTGTTCTCATGACTCTACTTTTGAGAAAGAATCGAGGAGAAACTGAATATGATGAACCGAAGTCTTTGGAACCCTTATTGGAACAACCATCGAATGGACCACCTGTGTCATCGAATGGCCCTCCCGTGTCTAATGTCGCTAAGATATCAAGAGCGCAGGAAACACACTCTGTAATACCAACAGTTCCAGTTCAAACCACACCTCAATTACCCCCTGAAGGTCTCCCCCACGGTTGGACGATGGAACAATGGCATTACTATGGCCATCAATATAACGATACGGAAAAGTAAGGTACCCGATTCAAGAGGCTTAGCATATGGAATCGATGGTATACCCACCCGTGTGGTACTTGCTATGGCTCCTGATTGCTGTTTGCGGCGTTGGGACATGGTTTCTTAGAAACTTTACTGAGCGAGTGGAGGCAACACGATTCGTTGCATTCACAGGTGTTGCATCCATGTCTGTCATGGTTATTTGGACATTCACAGAATTTTGAGTGATTGATATGGAACTAGCAGATGCGGATAATCACCAGTATTCTGGAACATATCCTTGTCGTTTACCAGTGTGGTGGGCTCGAATAGGCGAAATTGGACCGCATATTGAAGAAGATGGAATCACTGGCAAAAAAGTGGTACTTCGAATCGAAAAACGTTTTACACGATTTGAACGATTATTGGCAAGATTATTTCGTGCACCAAGAGAAGTACGTAGGCCGCTTGACACGATGAACAGTATGCTTTGGGAACTCTGTGATGGTTCCAGAAGCTTCCAAACAATATGTGTTGCAATGGACGGATTATTCAATGAAAATATTGCTCCAGCCGTCGATCGAACTGCATCTGGTATCGATGCGCTGAAATCTCGGAATTTGATGACATGCCTCGGCCAAAGTTTCACCCTCAAGTGGAATATTGGTCCGAATCAAACTCCAACACACCAAACTCTCGGGGAAATTGATGATGAAAGTGGCTATGATATTGAACCTCGAACAAGTGTCGAAGAACATTTCATTGAAGTAAAACAACGAGACAGTCTACCGGACGCCCAATCCGAGTGAAATTGCCATTATCAAACCAAGGTCGTTCCATTAAATGACCGTGCATCGATAGAAAACGAGCGACAGAATCAATACTTGTCCGGTCGACATCAGGAGAATCAATCTCTTTGAATGCCTTATCAGTCCATCGTACCGCCCGAGTCAAATCCCCTTCAAGACGAGAGAGGAGAGAATGAAGAGTGTCATAGTCAAGAGGGGATGTCAAATAGAAATGAATGTCGATATCAAGAGAAGATGCTTTGCATAATTCGACGGCTTGTCGGGATTTGGAACAGCGTGGGTTATGATAGAGAACAGCCATGAGAATTCCTCGAATCTTTGACTTAAAGTGGTTGCCAAACTAACCGGAATCCAATTCCGTCACTGTGGTGACCCATCAATGCAGAACCTCTTGACGAACATCGCGTCGAGTCGGACTCAGTAAACCATGAGCCGCCACGATGAACTCGGCGTTGCGAAGTACCTTGAACGGGAGATTGAACTCCTTTATGAGATTCGTAATTTTGTTCAAATGAATCTTCACACCATTCCGAGACTTGCCCGTGTAAGTCCAAAAAACCCCACGGATTAGCCTTTTTCTGACCGACTTCGCGTGTACTGGCTCCGGAATTACCTGCATGCCAACCGTAGTCGCTTAAGTCCCCATCTCTGTCACCAAAAGCCCAACGAGTTGTCGTATCAGCTCGAGCAAGAAATTCCCACTCAGCCTCCGAAGGTAATCGCCAAACACCACGTACACCGAGGCGCTCAGTTGCTTGATCAAGTTGATTGAAAAGAGTTAGGAACTCATGTACTTCAATCCAAGAAACCTGTTCAACCGGTCGAAGTCCTGCAGCCCAACCATCGGTAAACGCTGAAGGATTGTTGCCCATAATCGTCTGCCAATGAGCCTGTGTCACTGGACGTTCACCACAAAAAAATGGCTCGGTTATACTGACGTGATGGGGGGGTTGTTCAGAACGAGTCCCCTTGGCATCACCCATTAAAAAATCCCCAGGTTCAACCAGAAGATATCGGCCGCCGTACTCATCGTCGAAAAATGGGCGTTGTTCTGCCATCGAACTCACTCACTCTGTGATGCAAAGAGAGAGGAAGTCTTCATCACTGAATCAACCAAGGCGTGAAGACGATTCGTAATCTCGCCATCTACCAAATTCCCTTCTTCATCAAATGCCTCTTTCACATGTCCAACCGACAATTGCTCTGGTACAGGCCAAGCATGAAGCCAACGAAGCATAATGCGCATATGGTTGAGAGTATTCGAATTTTGAATGCCACCAAGTGTACACATGAGGCCGAATGCCTTACCTCCAATGTGCTTATCATAAAGCCAATCAAATGTGTTTTTCATTACACCCGACATAGTACCATGGTATTCCGGTGAACAGATCAAGAATGCATCGCAAGATGATGCAAGTGTTTGAAATTCTTTGACATTTGGATTGTCCCAGCATCCATCTTCTCCAACGAAAGGTAGAGGTTTTTCAGCACAGTCCCAAAAAATTATCTCTGCGCCTTTTGATTCCGCATAAGAAAGTGCAAGATTCACCATCATACCACTTTTCGATGTCGCACGATATTCCCCCGAGAGGCCGAGAATACGAAGTTGTGTCTGTGTCATGTTGTCGACTTTGGCCGGCGGCATTTGAATATAGTGTGTATTTTCGTAGTACAAAGAGAAGCAATGCTTATGCCGGTCGCATAACCGCTTAGGATTGGTGACATGATGAACGGAACCGGTGAACAGCCTCCAAACCCCTCAGATTCGAATGCTGTTTCTGATGCCGTAGCCGAATCTATGGCCGCAGCACTCCTTTCTGCAGGATTAGGCAATGCGGATGAGCATACAGAAGCGGAGAGTATGGGGTATTCAGAGAATGTCCTTGGACGTATTCTTCAGGAACATGCGATATCAGACCGAGAAGGTTTTCTTACCTTTGCTCATTCTATGGATGAAGATGAAAACAATTACTTGCGAGAAGAAGAACTTCAAAATGCCGCACAAGAATGGGTTTCGGCACGAACACTGAACCAAGAAATTGAAGAAGATGTGAGCGATGAAAACTCGGTCGACTTTTTACTTCAACTCGGAGAGGAATGTTCACGTAAGAATGATTCAAAAGGTGCCCTCACTGCATTCAATAAAGCAATTGCATTGGACCCTTCTTGTGACATGGCATGGTTCAATCGTGGTGTTTTACTCGAAGCTGAGCAAGATGCGCGTGGTGCACGTCAAGCATTCCAAATCTGTCTTGACATCAACCCCGATAATGCTCCAGCAACAGCAAACATTGCAACTCTGCTCGAACGAATTGGTGATGATTCTGCTGCCTATGAAATGGCAGTTCGTGCATTGCATTTCTTCCCTGGTCATCCGTTGTTACTCGATGTGAAAAATAGATGTGCTGAGAGCGATGAAACTATTCCACTTGAATCCATGCCACTACAATCTCCAACTCAAACTTATGATGAACAACAAGTTGCTGAAGTTATGAGAGTCGTTGGAGTCAGCAATAAAGAGGCTGTACTCGCTGAAGCAATCCATCATGACCTCGATGAAAACAGGCACTTAGAATATCAAGAACTAAAATCTGCTGCTGAAGTTGTTGCAGCCACACAAGAGATTCAACAGGTAATTCAACAAGTCGAAGAACCGATGGTCCCTCAACCTCAACCAGTTCTTGAAGAACCGGTAGTTCCTCAGCCTCAAGCAGTTCATGAAGAACCGATTGCACTACAAATCGACTTGGATGAATTGGTCGAACAAGCTACAACCATGATTCGCACAGGGGAGCCGAAATTGGCATTGGAATTGCTCAGCCCTCATCTGAAAACGATTGGGTCTGAACACGCTGGTGCATGGAGAATCGCTGGAGGAGCAATGGCTCGACTTGAACTCGATGACCACGCTATCTCTGCCCTTGAACATGCTCAATCACTTGACCCAAATCAAGGGTCTGGTTGGTTCAACTTAGGTTCCATACATCAACGAAAAGGGGATGATTCTCGCGCAATTGAATGCTATATGAAGGCGATGAATGTTCAACCAGATTATTTGAAGCCAGCAATGAAGTGTAGCCAACTCTGCAACCAAACTGGTGATGTCGAAAACTATCTCAACTCCACTCGAATACTCCTTAAAATTGAACCAAATAATCCTTCTCGAGCGGACTTTATTCGAATTCTTATTGAATTAGCAGAAGGAGAGGGGGATGTATTGGAATCTGCACAAGGACTCCCTCCAACGCTTCCAGAAGGCCCACATTTGGCGCAAGAGGCACTTCAATACTTGGGTGATGGGGAAACTGAATTTCATGCTCGAGCCTATACCGCTTCCAACAATGATGTTCAGGCAGTAACTGTTTGGAAATCCATGATAAAAAAGGATGGAGCAAACCCTTACATTTGGAAAGGACTCGCTCGTTCACTCGAATCTGCCGGAGATTTAGAAACGGCCCAGAAATGTCATCGGAAGGCTGACCAGCTCAGTGGTAATCATTCAGTAGAAGCAATTGCTCCAGCCCCTGTTGAACAGGCATTTGTTGAACCTGCTCAACCTCAACCAACTGAGATTGTAGTCGACCAACAAGAGTCTCAAACTGATTATTACATGAATGCTCTCGGAT
>CAJJCM010000008.1 GCA_905182635.1 uncultured Candidatus Poseidoniales archaeon | reverse complement strand
CCCCCCTACTCTATTCGATAGGCCCCTTCGAACAAAATATTTCTTTTACCGGAACAAATGGTATATACTGAGGCGTATATGGCTATTTTATGTCACAGTTGTTTGAGATGGACCGATACCTGCTACGGACGAAATTTTGGCGGATTTTTGGAGGAGCATTTTACTTTGAAGACCTCGAAGGAAACGTCGTTGCTTATTCAAAACAGAAGCGCTTTAAATTGAGGGAAGACATTGTCCTTTACACCAATGAAAGTTGTACTGAAGCCTTGGTACAAATCAAAGCGCGTTCAATCATGGATTTGGGAACCACCTACGATATTATCGACGCACAAACCGGCGTCAACCTTGGATCTGCAAAGCGTAATTTCATGAAATCACTTTTCAAAGATTCATGGACAATTAACGACCCAGCCGGTAATCCATACGCACAATTCATCGAAGACAGCATTGCAATCTTACGCAGATTCATACCCCTGATTCCAGCAAAGTATCATTTTGAAATTGCAGGTCAGC
The DNA here is from genome assembly GCA_905182635.1 of uncultured Candidatus Poseidoniales archaeon. GTDB lineage: Archaea > Thermoplasmatota > Poseidoniia > Poseidoniales > Poseidoniaceae > MGIIa-L1. The sequence goes on along the minus strand of CAJJCM010000008.1, from coordinate 44,570 downwards.
AACCGATTTTGATGCAACAACGCTTCAATCCCTTTGTTAAACGAACCGACGTAATGATTCCACCCGGCCACCCATTAGACCGCCGGGTTATTGCTGCAGTTGCCCTTTTGAGTTCAGCAATCGAAGGCCGCCAAGGCTGATAATGGCAATCAACACATTGCTTCAGCCAAATGACTGGCAAGCTTCGGCATTACTGAAGCAAGCGGTTCATGTTCGAGAGCAGAAGATAAGCGCAGTGAAATACTGATTTTGGCTTGAGTGCCACTGTTACGAATCCCTAAAGAGAGCGGTTCACCGTTGAGAAGTGCTTCAATGAGCATGAGGTTTTCTTCGCCTTCAAGTCCGTGGCGCTTCCATTGTGTTACTTCACCGCACAGTTCAAAGTGGTCGCGGGCGATGTTTTCAATTTCATCCGAAAGATCATTCACTCCATTCCATAATTCGCGCTGAACATTTTGAACCGAAATCCGTTGTTTCCAACCTCGAATCATCAGCAATTCCGTTCGAGCAGCACTTCGAGCTAAGAGATACGCAACCAATGTTGCCGACCCATCACCAACCAAACTCCAATGCTGTTCATCGTGGGGGTGCGGTGAAGGTAAGACGGCATGACCGGAATCTTCGACGCCAACCATCCGTGGCATTTGAGAGTCCAAAACAAGTGAAGAGCGTAAAGCGTGAGAGAGCCAACGGTCTCCAACAGCCGTTTCAATCGATGTGACCTTTACAGGTAATCGGCCGAGGGAAGAAAGCAAAGCCAAATCCGATTCGATACTTGCAGCAATGAGCCACGGGCTTTGCTGTTGAGTTCCGGCAACGACGAATGCGTCCGCCATCGCGTCGCCATCGATGACCCTGAACCCGGATTCCGTTGATTCAATGACTAAACACCGGTCGCCATCGCCATCGAGTGCAGCACCGACAAGAGTTCCGCAAGGTGCTTGTTTGAGATTTTTCAGCAGTACATGTTCCGATGCAGCCGCTTCTTCAAATGTCCATGCAGCGGTAGGAGAAAATTCACCAGCTCCGCATGACTTGTTTAATTCCGCAGCCTCACGACTCATTTCTCGCGTCTCGATTCCATTGTGTGTGAGCCATTCAGCAAACCAAGAACTCGCGGAACCCTTTGAACAATCCAAAAGCAAAGGTTGCTGAATGAAATTCGTTGAGAGCGTTTCAGTTCCAAACAGGCGCTTGAAGTGGGTAAATCGTTGAGAGAGCCACAAGGGATGATTGGTTCTCCCCCATTCAAGGGAGGCAGGTTCATTTGGTTGGGACAGTTCAGCATGGTCGATTTCATCGATTTCACGTTCTTCTTCACACAGAGCGTAGACAAGTTCAGAAATCCTGTCTTCAAGTTCTGGCGAGGTTTTGTAACCTTCAGCATCGAATACCTTGATGCCTGAATCCGATGCTGGGTTATGGCTAGCAGTAATCATACATCCAAGGCGTGCCTTATGCCATAATACTGCGTAATGGAGAGCCGGTGTCGCGCATATTCCAACATGGGTTACCGAACAACCCGCAAGGCGTAGGCCGAGCGTAACACCATCAACCAATGCTTGGTTTCCTGGCCGTTCATCCCAGCCAATGACGACGAGTTCACCTTCACAAGGGAGTGTGTCGATAAGATGTCCAAGAGCCTCCCCCACCAAACGCATGAGGGTTGGGCAAACGCTTCTTTCTTCATGTAATGATGCTAATGCCGCTTTTTCATCAGGATTTGCCGCGACAATTTCCCCACGAATCCCGTCGGTACCAAACAAACGTTGCACCATCGTCTCACCTGTGTTTGGATTCTGCAGCATGCACGCCTGTTACGGTAATGTTTGGCCAAACGACGCTGTTACAACCAAGAATTACGCCAGGGTTTGTGACGCTGTTACATCCCAATTGGCAACCTTCTCCGAGAAGTGCACCGAATTTCCTCAGCCCACTGCCAATACGTTCTCCACCAATACGAAGTTGAACTTCACCACCATCATTCCGAAGGTTACTAATTTTTGTTCCAGCCCCGAGGTTGACGCCTTTTCCAAGTACTGAATCGCCGACATAGTTGAAATGCGGAGCCTTTGCGCCAGGGAGAAGGACGGCATGTTTTGTTTCACTCGCATGGCCGACGACTGCTTCAGCACAAATCCAAGAATACGGGCGGACATATGCTCCATGGCGAATCTCTGCTCTCGGGCCAACATAACATGGCCCGATCAAATGAGCACCGACTTCAATTTGAGCCGATGCTTCGACAATGACCATTCCCTGTGATTCATCGACGGTAGCCCCTGAATCAGTAGCGTTTTGTGGCGATGATTGAAAGCGTTCGAGCACAGAAAGGAGTTGGGCTTTGAGTCCATCGGAACTTTTTGGTTGTAAGAAAGTAAAGACTGCATTCGAGTCAGGAAAGGTTGGACAGAACCCTTCCGGTGCATCAGTTGAGTACAATGATGGAAAAAGTTCCGATGCCGATGGGAGTGAATCCGGCCATTCCATGGCTGATGCACCGGCCCCTCTTGCATGAACTTAATGCTCAAATTAAGCCGCAAGATGGTAAAGTCGCTTTCCAGTGGAGTTATCGAGCGTGAACCCGATCAATTCTGGGAGATAGCGCGGAATGAAAAATCCAACCTTACGTGTAGTAAGGCCATGATTCCGCATTTTTCTTTCGTTCGATAAATGGTCAACAATATCTGCTGCTGAACATTGTGGTTGAGATGACACATATTCTATGATCTCATTTTTCAATCGGTTTAACCGAGCCTGTTTCTGAACGCCGTATCCTTTCATTGTTATCATATTCATTATGTCCGAAGCAGTATAACAATCCGGTGAGGGACCGCCATGGGACCCCACTCTTTGACCCTCGTAATCAACAAATATCGAGGATGTCAGACCATTTTTTCGAGGAGCCCCGGCGAAACATATCCTCATGGAATGCACGCTGACCAATGTGAACACATCGCGCCAAACGCCCGCGATTATCATAGCAACCGTAGTCAGTATGTATTGGCACCATGACCTGTTTCAAATCAATCTGCGAGCCATTGAATGCTGGAGCTTGAACATCGACAGATTCGACATGCCCATTCCAAGTGATATTCTCGACTGTCGGCGGCATGAGTTGTTGTGTCTCAAAATGTAACATTCCTTCAGCAGGCTTCACCGCTTTCCAAGTACCTTTTCGACCCTTGTCAAGCCAAAAAACCATCTGTTTCATTTGGTCAACTGTTGCGAGTGCGAGATGAGACTTTTCCCACCAACCAGCCGTCCGAGCCAATGTAATATGGATTACTCCAGGTTTCACTTCTCGGTTGTCAAGAGCGTCTACATAGGTTCGGCATAATCCCGAAAGTCGGACAGTATAGATGGGTAAAGGTCCAATTCCTATGTCTTGTAAACGGTAAGGGTTTGCTAATTCCCCCAACAACAGAAAAGGTCTACGCTCCTGCATTGGAGGGGCATCGTGCGCTGCAAGCAGTTCGTCAACTGTCCCTGATTCACTGGTAAATGTTGAACAATACGCTTGCAGTGATGGCCCTGCAAGAACTTCACTGCTGGTTTGAGAAGGAAACTGAAGGGGAATGATTTCACTCGAGCAGAAGAAAATTGATTCTTTCGGCAAAGCGATGGGCGAATTGGATGGCGTGTAGGGCCAAAGGCGAGGTGTGCTGCTCTCCATGACTGTGCCTCCTCTCCTCTGCTTCATCAATTCAACGCTCAAGCATCGAACACAGTTTCCTGAAGGCATTGTGGGCAAGTGACTTTGATCGGCCGAATATCAGGTATTCCCAGAGCAACCCCGCAGCTCGGACAAAGGATGGCTTGAGCGACATCCGCTCGTCGTTGAGCGGCTTCCTGTGAAGGATCGTATTCATATCGGAAATTCGATTTATCCAACATTGTAGCAGTCGAAGGAAGGCGTGGCGCTTCTTTCGAGTCGGGGATGAAAGGGGCCGCACTGGGGTCGTATTCACCGGCCATTGCAGGAGCCGCTTGCTGTTGGTTTTGAGTGGCCGGTTGAAGCGAAGCAAGAATCTCTTCTTCTGTGACGTTATATTGTTTCGTTATACGGTCAATTTCAAGCATTTGCTCATAACCTGAAAGCGCCCGTAATGCTGAGATTTCGTGCTCCGGAATGCCTGCCATGCTCTTCTCAGGAACTTCTGCGTTTTGAGTGTTCACTTATATTGAGTCGACTGGTTTCGCCGGATGTCGGAAAGCAAAGACTCGGATGCGGAATATACCATGTGGCCGAAACCCTTGAAAGGAGTGCGCGTTCGCCGGCGGAATGAAGGAGTAATTAAGATGGGTCAATCCAAGCCGAGAAAATATACCCGGGACGATTTGTCGCGAATGTCAGCAACAGAACGTTCTGCTACAGCACGTTCGCTCACATGCGGAGAAACAATGACTCAAGCGCATTGGATTTGGGACGACAGTTCCATGGTCGAAGTCATCGAACATTTGACTGAAAATAATTGGGACCACATTTTTGTAATCAACGCCGAAGGAGCCCCTCAAGGGCGAATCCACGCCGTTGACGTCTTGAAAATCATCGCCAGAAAAACGGTCAATCGCGACATTGCATGGATGCATGGCATTCCCGCTCAACAACTCGTCAACCAACCACCAATCACTGTGACAGAATCAACCCCTCTACTCAAGGCAGGTGCATTGATGTTGGCTCATGACTTGAATCAGGTTGGTGTAGTCGACCGTAAGGGTGCTTTGATTGGCGTCGTAGGACACAATACAATGGCTCGTAAGATGCCGAAGTTCATTCTTTGAACTCAGATTCCCCAGTAACGCTCAGTTTGCGCTTGACGAGTCCTCAATGAACGAACGATGGTCATAGCCATCCACAAAACAACCACCCAAGTCATTGGATATTGAAGGTCGCCGATAATCTCAGCAACACTGAATTCATAGGCCTCTCCGCGTAAAACACGGGTGGAGATTACCAATGCAGTATCGACGAAAGAATAGACCACCATCGCAAAAATACCGAGAATTAACAACCGGCCAGAGAAAGAACCTCGTTTGAGCCGTAACAACATAAAGCCCGCAGTCGAGGTCAAGAAGGCGATAACGATCCATGCAAGAGCGGAATGCACCACTTCCAACCACAGAACCGATGAACTTACCGTAGCCACATGGATATTGTATTCTCTATACCCTTCTGCAACGGCAAAAATAGCGCTGAATACAGTTGCAGTCCACAATAAAGAAGAGAACATTGCCGCGTCAGCATTGTCGCGCATTTCTTGAATCACCTTGTCGACGGTCGCTTCAATTCCTGCACCTTTACTGAGCAAATATAACCCAGTGACCAACGGTAAGCCGCCAATAACTACGCCGCCAATTTCGTTTGGCAGCATGATTCCAAGGCCAAGTAGCGCTAACACGAGGCCCACAGGAATCATAATCTTTGAACGCCATTTTGGATCTTCAAGTGCCTTGACAATGTAGTAGTAGGTTCCTTCGATACCTTTCGATTGCTTCACAATAATTTTCTCAACATGGTCGATTCGAACTTGCGATTGAAGAATAGGGAGGACGGATTCATCTTCTGCTCCATCAGTGACGAGAATCGCGGTATCCGGTTGGAAAGCAGCAACAACTTCCTCTAATTGTGCAGCAACCGCTCGGTCTGACCGAATACCAACTTTCTCATCGCCTGTTAAAATTGCAATCTCGACCTCATCTTCCTCGGCATTATTTTCGGCCAAGTTATCGTGTTGAGAAAGAGCTCCAAGAATAGCGTTTGTATCACTCTCTTCAGGGTCTGCAATACCGAGTTTAAGGGCTGCAGCCATGACTTGGCGACGTCCAACAACCGGGCCCCGGATGCCAGTTTTAACACCAAGGTCATTATCTCGGTCAACTGTCAAAACGAGTGTTCGAGTCATTGAGAATCACCTGTGGCTGATGGAACCTAGGCACCCCTCCGTTTCAAAGTCTTCGCGCGAAAGCCCGTTATTCCACGGAATCGGGTTGTTTTTCCCCGTCCTCGTTTGGAGTTGAAACTAAGGCTAATGCCTCCGCCTCCGCTCGTTGGTTCTTTGTTTTCCAACGTTGAGTAGCGCGGATATATTTGAGGGGGTGGTCCAGCCATGGTTGGTCGCACAATCGGTCATCACCAGGAAGCACGGGGCAGTTGTGATTCACTTTGAGTTTACCACATCCCGAAGGCGTGTATCCATGCTGGTATACATGGTCCACTTGGTAGGATGTTGTACTTTCACTGAAATCCGGCGCACCCCGGAAAAAACTGACACACGCTTCTTTCGGTAAGGCCAATGTTGCAGCCATCGAGGCAAGAAACAACCTTCCAAAATGATTCAGGTTGACGCCGTTTGACAATTCCGCCACCGCTTTTCTCATGCAGGGTGGCCAATCATTTTCATCAGCACCAACCAACGAAATAGCCTCTGACGCCTTTGTGGCCATGAGATTGCGAACCATACCAACCGGTTCAGCGAGCCGGACTGCCAAATCCATAGTAATCTCTCCCATTTTCTCCAAAGCCTCTGCCTCGACACCCGCCTTTATCCGCTCTCGAAGCAATCGGGAAAGTTTTGCAGATGAACCGTATTGCGGTTCTTCAAATAATGCGACCCAACCTTTGTGGACATCACAATTGGGCAACCTCCACCGAGACCCGGTAATTTTTGGACATATTTCGATAAAATCGCTGAGCCCAATTTTCCATAAAGGCCCCGATTGAGAGCGCCGGCGCTGTTGAAGTGCACCACCATAATTTGCCGACATGTCAGAAGCCAATGGCGCATTTTGGTGATCGACCTCTTCGATGTTTGCAATGTAGGTCCTAGCAATGACGCTGAGATTTTTATGGTCCTTGATGAGTATTTGTTCCGCACGTGCCGCTTCGGCTTGAGCCCAACGGGCGATTAGGCGTTCATCTTCGGAGGCGCAAACAACCAGGCGTGCGTAATAGAATGAAAAAGCCTCGATGATACGACCTTCTTCAGTGAATAAATCGCCCCCAACAACCTCGACACCCTCCTTTGATTGTATCGAATCAATCAGTCGAATTCGTGCCCGTGAGCGCGCTTTCTCCATCCACACGCCGTCTAACAATTCATCGAGGTCGATGTTGTGTTCGACCGCCATATTGCGAATCCACTCACCAGCTTGAGGCAGAAAAGGATAGCGAGCAAACGTCACTTCGTCGTCAAGAACCGGGAGGGAACTTGGGACGGGCATGACATGGCCATGCGCGCCAACTGCATAAGAACTTCAACGAAACAACGGATGGTTCATGTGCACGAGTCCAACCCCCAAAGCATGCATGAGGCCCCAACACTGAATGCATTGCTCATTCAAAATGAGGTCCGTCAAGCCTTTGGATGGTCCGAGGCAGACGATGCCGAGAGTGCATTGCAACTCCAACGCTTTCTTCAATATCATGATCGATGGTCCCTTCTTCATCGAGAAAAGGCTCTAAAGCGAGTCACAAAACAACTTTTGAACGCTCAACGCGTCATCATCATTGGCGCTGGCGTTGAGGAAAATGAACTCAAACAATACACTCAACCCGGAGATGTTTTTGTTGCAGCCGATGGTGCAGTAGGCGCACTTCAAGGATATTCTCAATTGGCTTGTATCGTTTCCGATCTTGACGGTGGGGATTATTTGGATGCAGCAGCTAAGCAAGGACAAACAATCGTCGTCCATGCTCATGGCGATAATGTACAGCAATGGCAAAAAACACTTACTTCATGGGAACAATGCACCCCTTTTCCACCGCTCATACTCACCCATCAAGTGAATCAGCCCATACCTGGGATGCACAATTTCGGCGGATTTACCGATGGCGATCGAGCCCTTTGCTTCGTACTTTCGTTGGGCTGCGTTCCAAAAACCATCGAACTCGTTGGCTTCTCACTCAATCGAGTAGGGCAATGGTCAGGCGTCACAGTTGCTGAAACGAAACTCAAAAAACTCGAATGGATGGAACGAATCGTTTCAGAGTTAGGGTTTGGGCATTTCATTAAGAAATGAAACACACTGCTAAAACGAAACACAGAAAAGGAGGCAATATGGAGCGCAAAAAACTCAATAAGATTTTGTGGCCAATCGCTCTCCTACTCCTCAATTCCCTTTGGTTTGGAATTTCGGATAATGCCGCCCCATATGAAATCAATGACTTCGAGCATACCATCGAAGAACGAACGATTACGTTGGCGGGTGTATTTGGTCAAGACAAACCGATGCCTTCTGTGTTTGAAATTGAATTTCGTGGACTCACTGCCGAAGAAGGTGCAGTTGGGTGGAAAATATTCGATGACAACGATGTAGTTGTAGCACAATGGTCGGGCGAATTGAATGAGTCCACCGGCTGGAAAGGCGAATTAAAACCTGGAACTTACCGTTTCAACACGACGGTAGGCCAGGGCATCATTACCGAACAAACGCTGTATATTCAACCGTTTGGCAGTTATGTATTTGAGGGCCACATAGCTCTTTCAACACTGCTTATTCTTGTGGCATTTACGGAAACATTTGCTCGTAAAAAAGGAAGAGAGTATGTGTTAAAGAAAAACAGTAACGGCACACAGGCGAGAGAGAAAGCACCATTCTCACGCACAAATTCCGGAATGCCCGAACAGGAATCAACCCTCAGTGAAGCTGACCCTTGGAGGGCTCCCAAAGGTTTGCCATAACGAGGTACTTACCTCTTCACGCTCGTCTGACTCCCAAGAGAAAGTGTTGTTTGAACGGCCGATTTCCGGCCGATTTCAAAACAGAAGTATAAGTGCGCATAGGGGGAGCTGAGCATATGAGCCAATCCTACCTGATTATAGGAGCGAGCAGCGATATTGCTCTGGAACTCGGTTCAAAACTCCTTGAAAATGGACATTCTATCACGCTTCTCGCTCGAGACTCAGACCGTGTCAAGAGTTTGGTGACGCAGGGAGCCCATTTTATCCAAGGCGATGCATTGGACAAAGAATGTATCCAGCAAGCTGTGGATTTGGCGAACGAGAACGGTGGGGGGAAAATTTCGGGAGTCGCTCACTTAGTGGGTTCGCTCGTGTTGCGACCCCCTCACGCATTGAGTTTGGATGCATTCAATGAGGTCATTCACACGAACCTTTCCAGCGCATTTTTGACGCTCTCTGTTGCAGGCAAGTCGATGCTCCGTAATGACGGAGGTCGTATGGTATTCACATCAAGTGTCGCAGCGAGCCTAGGGATGATGAATCATGAAGCTATTGCCGCTGCGAAAGGCGGGATTGAATCAATGGTTCGCTCAGCAGCAGCAACTTACAGTCAACGCAACATCCGTGTCAATGCAGTCGCTCCGGGTTTGACTGATACGCGATTAGCAGAAACGTTGTTGCGTTCTGATGCAATGAGGGAGGCCGCAGTAAACAAAATTCCTTTGAAGAGGATCAATCAGTCGCAAGAAATTGCTTCAACAATGCAATGGTTGTTGTGTACTGCCCCAGACAACATAACAGGTCAAATTTTCCATCTTGATGGCGGAATGTCAAAAATAAGTGGGTGAACATATGACTTGGAAAAACGCAATTAAAACAAAACGCCTCAAACCTGGAAAAACCAAAATGGTTACCTTAGGATTGAAAACCGTCACGGTGGGACAACTCGACGACGAATATTTCGCAACCGGGGGCCTATGCCGCCATATGGGATGGCCATTGGCGTGGGGTGGAAAAATCAAAGATGGGTGTATTCGCTGTCCATTGCATCAGTCGACGTATCACATTGAAGACGGTAGCGTAAAAGAATGGTCACCTTTCCCACTGATTCCTCCTTGGGGAAGATTGCTCGGAAAACTTTCAAAACAAAAAGATTTGAAGATCTATGAAACACGGGTAAAAGACGAGTATGTCCAAGTATTCATCGAAAAAATCAAATCTTGAGATTTGCTTGTCGGGCTAATAATACGATGCGCATACTGTGTTCAAGCATTGCCGCATTGGCCCACGCTTGGTCGAGGTCTGCGCCAACAGCGTAAGCACCCATGCCACGAACCACAACACATCGCATACCGCCTTGTTTGAGGGCCTCGACAATTTGACGCAAGAAATCATCTGGATTATCCTCATCTGGATCGACAATAATGACCTTGCCAATCTGTTCCTTTCCAATGCCATCGATTGGCTGAACGAGAACTAAATCTTTCTCACAACTTGCAGCTGTGGTATAGGCTCCGTGTGAATGAATGACTGCGGCTGGCCCGCCAGTAACGAGGCTGACTGAGGCAAGTACAACTTCCATGATTCTCCAATCAGCCGGAGCGCCTCGCGGCGCTGGCCGGCCGAGGAGGCCTGCGCACAAACCGCGCTCATCAAGCCGAGGCAGCATAGTACGATTTCGTGTGGCAATCATGATGCCGAGGTTATCTGGGTGAAGCATAGCGATGTTCCCCATTGTGGCGCGAATCAATTGTTCACGGTCGAGTTGCCGAGCAAGACGAGCGAAATCACTGACGATGTAAGCACCAATGACGATATCTTCGATGACTGCCGGAGGCATTGGCGGGGTTTCGAGTTCTTCAATCACATCAGCAACGCCTGCCATGGATTGTCGCAAACGTTCAACTTCAGCATTGAGGCGAGCGATTTCTTGTTCTGCAAGCATCTGTTGCTCATTGAGTGCAGATTGAATCTCTTCGCTGTTAAAATTAGTATTCGACTCGACCTGTGCATCTTCAAGTACGATTTGTTCTTCTTCAACAGGAGTGTCCTCCGGCATAGGTTCTTCAGACATTTCCTCTTGAACCATTTCTACGACTTCGGGTGAATTTGATGGAGGTTGAGAAACCAGTTCAACCGGAGATTCCGTGGGTGGGCCGGATGGCGGGCCTGTTGGTGGGCTTGACGTAATTTCCTCAGAAATTTCAGAGGCTGGTTCAGCCGGTTCTGGGTCGGATGGAGGGCCGGATGGCGGACCTGAGGGAGGGCCGGATGGAGGGCCTGATGGAGGGCCTGTTGGTGGGCTCGCGGTAATTTCTTCAGAGGTTTCAGAGGCTGGTTCAGCCGGTTCCGGGTCGGATGGAGGACCTGCTGGAGGACCTGCTGGCGGACCTGCCGGAGGGCCTGATGGAGGGCCTGATGGAGGGCCTGATGGAGGGCCTGTTGGTGGGCTCGCGGTAATTTCTTCAGAGGTTTCAGAGGCTGGTTCAGCCGGTTCCGGGTCGGATGGAGGACCTGATGGAGGACCTGATGGCGGACCTGCTGGCGGACCTGCTGGCGGACCTGCCGGTGGACCTGCCGGTGGACCTGATGGCGGACCTGCTGGTTGGCTCGCGGTAATTTCTTCAGAGGTTTCAGAGGCTGGTTCAGCCGGTTCCGGGTCGGATGGTGGACCTGATGGCGGACCTGCCGGTGGACCTGATGGCGGACCTGATGGCGGACCTGCTGGAGAAGTGGAGATTTCCTCTTCAATCGTTTCGTCCTCTTCGAGAGGTGCTTCTGTACTTTGCAACTCTTGAGTTTCTTCTACGACTTCTTCTTCGGGAGTTTCTTCAGCGATTATCTCTTCGCCAATTCCAGTCGTTTCAATGACTTCCTCTTCATCGGCTTTCTGTAGCCCGCCGAGGTCGCCAAAAGCAGCATCGAGGAGATTCCCAACTTGGGTATCTTTTTGCTCTTCTTTTGTTTGCTCAGCAGATGTTTTCTTTCCCACCATCGATAACGCCCCACACTGGCCACATGGCGCGGCTTAAATAGCGGTTCCGTAACGGAGTTCTTGCTTAGGCCCGCTTGGTGTAGAGGTTATCATGCAGGATTGTCATTCCTGCGACCCGAGTTCAATTCTCGGAGTGGGCGCCTATCTCTTCTTTTCTCGGTGTTGATAAACAGTTCTTGATATACCCATTCGGGGACACAAGGGCATGGACAAAAAACCGATGCTCGCAGTTTCTGCATGTTTACTTGGAAAAAAAGTCCGCTACAACGGAGATGCTGCTGAGTTCAGAGCACTTACCCGTAAGTGGAACGGCCATTTTGATTTGGTTGGCATCTGTCCGGAAGTCGGTATTGGCTTGGGCGTACCCCGGCCAACGATTCGTCTGATCAATGACGGCAATTCAATCCGTCTTGTCAATCCAAAGAATGGTGATGACTTTACCACACCGATGCTTGAATACGCTCAGTTACAAGCAGACGCCTTGGTCGAATCTGGCATCTGTGGATTCGTGTTCAAGAAAGATTCTCCAAGCTGCGGGCTCGAACGCGTTAAAGTCTACCGGGAAGGCCACGTTAAAGCAACCCGTAACGGCATGGGCATGTTTGCTAAAGTGTTTACAACCCTCTACCCCCATATTCCGGTCATTGAAGAAGGACGTCTTACTGACCCCAGCCAGGCTGAACATTTCTTGGCCCGAGTACACTTTTTTTCTTTGTGGCGCGAAGAAGGCCATAAAGGTTGGACGGCCAAAGCAATGATGCAATTTCACACCACCAACAAACTCTTCCTTTTGAGTCGTTCTCCCGATGCAAAACGTAGACTTGGCCGCCTTATTGCAGAAGGTTTTGATAACGGTGACCGGCCTGAGGTGGTAGCTCTTGCTTACATGTCTGAAGCGCAAAAATCACTCAATGTGCTGACAAAAAATGGCCCAATAGCGCATACGATGGAGCGAATATTGGGTAAATTGTCTCATAATTTAACGAAGAATGAACGCCAAGAAATGCTGGAAGTTATTCATAATTTCCGCCGGGGCTTGCTTCCCCGCTCAGCGCCATTCACACTGCTTCAACACCACATACGCCGATGTGAACTGGAGAATCCAGCCAATCAAAGATTCCTCTCTCCAATCCCGTTATCACTTGGCCTCATGGCAAGAGTGTAGTCGAGAAAAGTTTCTTTGAATCCACGCAGGTCTTATTGAAGAAAACTCTTCAAGATAAGTGATGGATGTCTTCTTGAATCCGTCATAAATCAACCCATTTCGACTTTGTTTAAATATGGTCACGGTATTAAACTGACGAGGAATATCCATGAGTGAGAAAACATACATTGTAGAAATAGCCGACCTGACAGGACACAGCGTTGTCGAGATGACCAAGACCGAACTAATTGACCAAGCCACCGAGAGCCAAGGTAGCTGGGTTTTTGTCGACAACCGAATGGTTGCTTCAGACGAACTTGCGAACACAGATTTTGACACAGCCCAGCACATCCGTATGGTTCCTGCCCTTCAAGCAGGTAACGATTCGAGTGATGAACCAACCTATACCGTTGAGATCGCCGACCCGACCGGACACAGCGTTGTCGAGATGACCAAGAATGAAATCGTCGAAAAAGCCAAGCAACAATCCGGCGCTTGGGTCTTTGTCGACAGCTGTATGGTGGCTACCGACCAACTCGCAACCACTGATTTGAGCACAGCTCAGCACATTCGCATGGTACCGGCCCTTCTTGCCGGCCAGTGAGGCGTTTTTAGAGTCTGAACGACACCATCCTCAAGGGACACCTTCAAGAAAGGGTGGTGGGTCGCGTTGAATGGAGTCGAATGCTATGGTTGAACTCGTTGATTACAAATGCGCTGTCTGCGGAAACCTTGAATCGTTCCACCGTGAACGTAACGGAATTAGTTGCAAAGCGTGCGGTTCCCGAATATTCATGAAGTTACGCCGTCAAGGCAACAAAACGATCAAAGCCGAGTGATTTCACATCACCCGACTCCCGCGCAGGGTTGAAAGACCTCTGACAATAAGAGTGATTACATGTCATCTTGGCTCGCAGAGAAAGCGCCTCTTTTGTTTGAGGACTTATTGCTTCCAGAGACGGTTCAGTCGAACATACAACATACTTCACTTCAAGCAAATCCTCCACATCTTCTTCTTTCGGGCCCCGCAGGCGTAGGAAAAACTGCTGCCTGGCGTTTGATGGCTCGACAAGTGCTCGGCCCGACGTGGGAGGCACGAACACATATTCTCCAAGCGCGCGACCTTGCCCGTACATCAGGAGCAATGGCGAAATTCGAAGAATTCCTTCGACCCGAAGGAAGCGGTTCAGAGGATACACTCGCAGGCCGGACAAGCCTTGATGCGTTTGATAGCAACTTCTCTTCATCAGCCGCCGACACACCTCCTCCGGCCGGTAGAGAGTGCGTTCACAATTCTGGTGAAAGAGCCCCAGTTTCACGTTTAATTGTCATTGAAGATGCAGATTACCTCGGCACAATCCGTCAGTCCTACTTGCGTAGAATGATGGAGGTAAGCAGCGGCAGTGCACGTTTTATTTTCACCGCCCACACACCTTCTCGAATCATTGAGGCTTTACGAAGTAGAACGCAACATATACGCCTTCCTAAAATCCCCCGTTTAGAAATAGAAAGCCGTCTTCTTGAAATTGTAGAAGAAGAGAACCTCTCACCAGTTCGAGGCATCATAGGCGACATTTCACATGTTTCATCCGGAAATCTCCGGAAAGCAATTTTCATCACTGAACTCCTAGCGCTTCGTGAGTTACTCGGAGATCGAAAGAATTTGCAAAATCTACTGGCCGCAACCTCCTTGCGTGAAGTGCAACATGTCCTCGAGGAAGCATTACGTAACCGTGTGCATGATTGGCGATGGGAAAAAGAAGGAAACAAAAACAAACGCGTACTCAAAGGAGCGATGGGAGTGTTGGACCAGGTCATGGCAGAAAACAGTCTTGAAGCCGAAGAAATCGTGACCAATTTCCATCATGTATTGACTGAAGGAAGACTACACCTTGATGAAGAAGTTCTTGCAGAAATCCTTCTCGCCCTTTCCGCATGCGATGTCGCGCTTCATCGTTCGATGCAAGGGAGAATTGAATTGGAACGGTTTTTGTTCCAAGTTGCTGAAATCGGACAACGGATGGAGATTGCGAAAGCGTCTTGACACTCGGTCCACTGGGCCGGATGGGCGTGTAGCACAGCTGGATAATGCGTTGGCCTCCTAAGCCGAAGATCCCGGGTTCAAATCCTGGCACGCCCGTAGACTCTAATGTGCTGTTTTGAGATAAATGTGTAGGCAAGAGCCAAATTGAATGACGCCCCGTCTTGGCATGAGGACCATGGCTTTAGACGGGGGTAGCGCGAACGGTTCAGACGCGTATATCTCGCTTCCCGACCCCTATGGTGAAGGGTTTGAATATTCAGAAGACCCAATTGAAAACACCAGAGAGCAATGGGCTGTACTTGAACGCCGCCGCCTCACAGCAGGACGTATTGCTCGGCATCCCGTTCTCATGATTTGGCGAACATTGAGTGGTTTTTGTCTCGCCATGTTCGCTTTTATAAGCGTCATTTACTCACCACTGATTGAATCTGCAAATGGCCTCATTTTCATATTAATTCCTTTCGTTCTCATCGGGGCTGGCCCTACAGTAATTGCTGGAGAATCGGCATGGCAGGCTATGCAGGCCCGTATTTCTCTACGAGAGCAAGGCGGCGTTTCAAGAGAGAAAGGGCACATATTGCGGGCCCAACCCGGGATGGACCGTATCATAGAAAGCCTAAGCGACCAACGACGAAACAACGCTGCACTGGGCTTACTTTCGGCGATAACCGTAACCTTGATCCTCCTTGCCTCAGCGGTTACATCAAATTCATTGGCATGGAACCTCGCCCTTCTCGTCGCGATGACACTTGGCATTGCCCAATCTTTCTACGGAATATTTTCCTATGATTTTATCCGTCAACTTGGCGACCCATTCCCTTCAATTGTGTTCCATGCCCCAACGCATCACCCGACACAATTAGGGAGTGTCTTAGGAGATTTACTGATCGCTCATCTTGACCCTGACCTTTTTTTGGAATGGGAGGCGTGGCAGAAAGAATTCAGAAAAGCCTTGATTCCCGGGCATATCACAAAACAGTCACTAGAGCGGCTCCTCTACATCTTACACCTTCATTTGGAGGAAGAATTGAGTACGGATATGGCTCACGATGAACTGAAATCATTCATCAACGAAGATCGTTTCAAATCTCTTCTTCTCGACGGTGAAGCTCGATTCAACTGGCGAACGATTCAACGACTTCTTGCACATTCAAGAGGCTGGCAACCCGAGGCATTCCTTTTGCTTGACCGTTTGCAAAACGACCTCCTCGCAGGAACTCCGCCAATGCTTCGAGCAAAGTGGCGGATGGATGTTGCTTTGGATGAAAATTGCTACGAAGGCTCAGGCAACCTCTTCATCGTGTTGAATAATCAAACATTTGAATCCCGTCATGTGCGTGTTGAAGTGTTGACGCCCAACGGTGAACCCGAAACGCGCGACCACCGCTTTGAATTGAGCGCATGCCCTCCTCCTCATAGTTCGGTTTTGTTGTCACATTTGACGGAGGACGACGCCCTCGATTGGATGCCCCGTTATCTTGAACGAGGTGTCGTTCTTTGGATTGGCGTTGCTTGGCCAAGAAATTTTAGAGGCCCCGCTGATGTCCAAATCATACTTCGAGATGACGATGGAATCGTATTGGAATCTCAAGTGATTCGAACGATGGTTCAACGAAGTGCAGGTCGTCAAACAAAACACAGGATTCGAAAATTAGAGGCTGCCCGCCGTCATGGAGAGTTGCCCTTGCCAAAACTGGTGTTCTAGTTTGGTTTTCATCTTGTAATCGCCGACTTTAACGCATCGATAACATGTGAAATGGGAGGCCGGTTAAGCGCGTTGCTTATGGATGGGGCGCACTTGGGATAAATTACCGGATGTGGGACCTTGGAAGCATGGGATGTCATCGTATTAGGCGACGGGCCCGCGGCCCTCCGTTCAGCAGCAGAGGCTGCCAAGCAAGGAGCCACAACCCTCGTGCTCTCGGTAAACGCACTCGGTAGCGGGCCTCACCTCGCTCAAGACGGCATTGCCGCCCCGCTTCAAGAATCAAATAACCGCAATCATCGTGAAGATACGATTCGAGCAGGCGCATTCTTGAACGACCAAGATATCGTCGCATCACACACTGCAAACGCAAACCGGCAAGTGGATTTGCTCGAACGATGGGGTTTGAATTTCCGACGCGACGCACATGGGATTCCACTGGTTCGAAAAGCCCCAGGCCATGGCATGGCCCGAAATGCGGATGCGGGAGATGCAACCGGTCGTGAAATTCAACAAATTCTCGAAGAACAATGCATGCGACATGGCGTAATTCGCCGAGGCGACCACCTTCCACTTTCTTTGATACATACCAATCAATCCGTCAGTGGAATAACCGTGGTAGATCTGGTCAATGGCCGAATTGTAGCACTGCAAGCAAAAGCGGTCATCCTTGCTGATGGAGGATTTGAAGGTGCCTTTAGCCACGGTGCAGTTGGCCTCGGCCTCGACCTCGCTCTTCGTGCCGGAGTTCCTTTGCGTGATTTGGAATTCATTGCCCACACACCTCTTGGTATCAAAGATACTCACATGGTTTTGCCCCTCGGTCTTCTTCATGACGGGGCAACATTGCACGAAGCAAGTGGCTCTGATTTGGAAATGGGTGAAGGCGGTTTGGATACAATCTGCCAATCCGTTTCAAACGCCACCCAACCAGTTCTCGATGCTCGTAATTTAGGCGACTCTTCAAAATGGTGGAAAGCGGTGTTCCGAAGCGTTCAACAACGAACAGGCATCGATATGAACCGGCAAACGGTTGCTCTCGAAGTTCGCCCATATGCAACACTTGGCGGAGTCCCCGTCGATGAATTCGGACGTGCAATTCTCTCCACTTGGTCTCGTTGGTTCACCGGATTATATGCCGCTGGCGAAGCATCTTGCTCAGGATTCCATGGCGCTGACCTTTTGCCGGGTAACCAAATGCTCGATGCCATACTTGGTGGAGCAGCCGCTGGAACCCACGCTGGCAAATGGGTCAAGAATCGACAATTCTCGAATACCCAAGCTTCACACGATGCAGAGCAAGCCGCACAAGCAGATCATGCCGCTGTTTCAGAACATTCCGAAGAAGGAGTGGTTCGAGTCGGCCACGTTGTCACAAAAGTTCGAGATGCAGTTCAAAGCGCCCTTGGTTTCAGCCGTAGTGCTTCAGGACTCGAATCCGCCATCAAAACATTAGAATCCGCAAGTATCCTTGCAGAATCAATCCATGTAGACCAATCTTCTTTGATTGCAAACTCAAACCTCGTGGAAATTGCTCGAGTGCAAGCCTCAGCCCGCCTCACACTCGCGACTGCTCAAGCAGCGCTTGCTCGCAAGGAATCACGCGGATGTCACCATCGTAATGATTTCACAGATTCAAACGAAGAATACTTGACCCACTACACCGTCAACCAAAAGGGAGAGGTGAAGACATTAGCCCTTCGTAAGAGTAAGACTGGAAATTGGATTTTACCCCCTCAATAATTCTAAACCATCGAAATTTTGGTGAACTACTGAAAAGGGTAGCCATGTAGCACGGCTATGGCCGAGGCAACTTTGTTCGACCGTATCTTGAACGGAACGCTGCCATCTCACAAGGTTGCTGAAGGCGAATTATGGTATGCTTTCTTGGATATTTTCCCACGCAGTAGGGGCCACACTCTCGTCATTCCAAAGCAAAGTGTTCGCCATATATCTGAACTTTCAGAATCGATGCGAAATGCACTATTTGCTGGTGTAGTCGAAGTACAAGAAATTCTTTCCAAACATTTTGAAACAGATGATTTTACGGTATGCATTCACGATGGCCCACTGGCAGGGCAAGAAGTTCCTCACGTCCATGTCCACATCATTCCTCGTCAATTAGGAGACGGTGGTTCTACTCTACAGGCCATGTGGCCAAATGCTCCTCCAATGGGAGGGGAAGTAGACCATGACTCATTACACACACTCTCAATGAGTCTCCAAGGGGTGGAATCATGAGCGACTCGCCGGCTCAAGTGGACACCGACCATCGGGGTGAAGATTTACCCGTACTCTCCAAGTCATCTGCTAATCTGCAAATAGACAAATTATTGTCGACACCAATGCCATCGTTTGATGGAACCACGCCGGGTTCCTTTTTTTGGTCGAATTTTGCATATTGGATCTCTCGTCGCATTCTAGCAGTTCAGTTCCGAACCAGTGAAGTCACCGGCATCGAGACATTGCCGCTTGACCGTGGAAATCTCTGCTGCGCATGGCACACAAACGGCCTTATGGACCCACTGCAAATCGTCCTCAAACATCCGAATCATTTTTTGATGGGCGGGCGCCATGATTTGGTCACGCGCCCATTTCTTGGATGGTGGACTCGCAAATTAGCGGTGCAACCAGTCGTTCGTAAAGCGGAACTTTTGAGAGGTGGTTGCAGTGAAGAAGAAGCGACACAAATCAATGGACGTTCTCTGATGATGTTAGCAACGGGGATTTCAGCAGGTTTTGGCTGTGTACTGTTTCCCGAAGGTACCAGTCACCACGGTTCTTCCTTGCTGCGTTTCAAAACAGGGCCATTCCGAACAGTTTTTGCCGCAGCAGCTCTTGCGAAAGCCAACGAGCAACCGATTCCGGCATTGATTCCTGTTGGGCTACATTTTAGGAGACGGGACCATTTCCGAACCGACATATGGGTTGAATACGACTCGCCACTTGAGATACAAGGGGACGAAATTCCAAACGACCTCGTCGCAGCCGTCGCTCAAGGAGATTGGGTTGAACCTGCGGCCGAAAATGTCTATGCTCTTCGAGACGCTCTACGGCTCAAACTTGCTCCACTTACTCCGAACACACATGATTGGGATGAATACCACGCCTTGCACCTTTTGGGGCATATCGAGGCACAGAGGGCCAACCAGCCTCTTCTTTCTTGGAGGGAAGAAGTTGAAGCAGCCCGCACCTTCCGGACCTTGTTACAACCACCATTCCCTGATGAAAAAGTAATTGATAATTCTGAATTACCAGTCATCACCCATCCTGTAATCACGCCGGCCAAAGCCGCCTCAGGATTATTGCAAGCACAACAATTGGATGGTCGAGACCTGAACACATCAGCCACTGATTTACGTAAGATTCGCCCCTTGCGGAGTATCCCGAAATTGGTAAGGTTGCCACTTTCGGTCGCTTTATTGCCGTTGTTTTTGTTCTGTTTCATACCACAAATGGCACTGGGCAGACTTCTTGGAGATTCAACGGATGAAGGAGTCGATGCTCGGACTTCGTACCACTTTCTAGCCGCAATGTTCGGCTCTCTGATGCTTTGGCCATTTATGGCGCTCGGGGCATTGGGAATTGAGCACATGAACCATGATTCGGTGGAACTACTCATCGGCTTTGATTGGTATTCGATCTACGGGGCCACTTCTCTCCACGAAACTGCAGCAAGGGTGACGTTCCTTTTCGCCCTCATGCCATGTTTTTGGCTCAGCGGAAGAACTTCAGCTTTGTTATGGGATGATTGGTGTGACTTACAGCGTGCTCTACGCCGATTGAGATTCAATAAAACCAATCGCCAAAACCTCCGCGGGGCATTAAAAAGTATTCATGCTGAGATGAATAAACTGTAAGGTCTCAAAAAGGGTGCGATTCAAACGAGAGGAGTGTTTCCGATAGTCATGGCGAGTGAGGAAGCAATACTCAAAATCCGAAAATGGGTCGAACAAGAACGACTTGTTGTCAAAGAGCAAAAAGACCCTCGGGCAGAAATGCATTTGTTAATTCGTTATCCTCAGGGCCCTCAAGGCCACATGTTTGCCGTAGTTATACCGAAAGGTCGAGACCTCGTCGCAGTTTCAAGCATGACGCGAGTCGATGAAGGGCAGCAAAAAGAAATGACGAATCACATGAAAGAAGACAATGATACGTGGCTGGAATGGATTCACGATGTCCGCCTTCAATTGATACGTACCAGTGTCGATTGGGGAATTCACATGGGCCATGAAGGCGACCAAAAAACTGGCCCACTGCAAGCATTCAATGTGAGTTTACCGATTTGGTTTGATGGGCTGTCAAAAAATGAATTTATGCACACTCTCCGAAAATTGTGGCTCGCAAAACTTGGAATTATTCATGAGATCAAATTCTCACATGGCCCTGGTGTCGGAAAACCGGGCCCAGTTGATGATTGGGTGAAAGCCAAACAGGAAGGAAAATCCCCCCCTGCCGCATCAAACGAAGACCCGGACCAATCCACGCATCACGAAATCGAATTCGATGAAAAGATGTCTTTCGGCTCTGGTTTTGACCCTTCTGAATGGGCTTAATCAGCCGATATCGAACTTGATTGGCTAATTTAAAAAATGACTTGAAAGAGTCGCGGTTAAGTAGCATGAGGGTGTGCTTTTTTTCAGTATCACCTTGGATGTGTATTTATGAGTCAAAAAATAAAGTCAGTAAGTCTAGTATCAATAATGTTGCTCTCCGTCCTCTCGACGTTGTTCTTGGCAACTCTTACCGCCACAGCAAATACTGTTGTTATTACCGAAGCGATACGGATTGTTGACGGTGGAACTGCAGCAGATACGCAAACGGCAATCGGCTCGGACAGTGAAGGAAATGTGCACATAGTTTGGGCGCGAAACAATCTCCATCTTTACTATTCCATGCTTTCCCCTCGCGGTGAAACATTGATTGACACCACTCAAATCACCAATCCAGGGCTTCACAAGATTTGGCACCCCGACATGGTCGTTGACGAAAACGACAAAGTCCATGTTGTTTGGGCCGACAAGTCCGGTCAACACAAAATCGTCTATACCGTCCTCAACCCATGGGCAGCGGCAATGGATGGTTCGGCTTCTGACGACGGTACTCTCTCTGCAATCAACGACCATGTTGTATCAAGCCGTGCCCAAAACAGAGATTGGCCAGCAATCGATATTGACAGCCAAGGCGGCGTCCACATTGCTTGGGAAGATTCCTATGACGAATTAGGTCGTTTCTTTAACCAACCTCAAATCTACTATACCATGCTCAACCCAGATATCGGTTCAGGCTCAGTCATCACCAACTTCGAGGACACGCTGTTGACGCCGATCATCGGCCACAAGGGCCACCCCGACATTGTCGTCGATGCGAATGATTATGTTCAAATCGCTTGGGATGATACCCGTGGTGGCAAGGTTGAATTAAGCTTTATCGTCGATACTTCGGGTTCGATGTATTCTGAATGGGCAGATATCTGCACAGTCGTTTACGGTGGGAATTTCGCTTCAGGCGGTTATTTCCAAGGCATTAAGCCAATGCTTGAAACTGCAAATATGACTGTTTACGAAACTATTTACGGACTTGGAAACACACTCCCAGGCGCAGCAAGCTCTGGTAACTGTGCTGGATACAACCAAAATGCGGGCCCTCGAACAACCGCCCTTGGGCAATTCCCAGGCGACGATTCTGGAGGCATCCGTAAGTTGCCTGGCACAGTTTACAACGGCAACACCTATTCCGGATACTCTGGCGAAGACTGGGGCCCAGGCACCAACTGGGCTTGCTTGTCTTGGAAGGATGCCACCGGTAACGTACCAGGTAACCCCCCAACTCAAGACGATCACCGCTGGAATCCAAACGCAACGAAGATTGTGATTCCAGTTTCTGACGAAGGTCCAAAAGACGGCGACCCATCTCAACAAGCAGATGATTTGACTTCGATTGAAGAGGCTCACGACAACTGCATCCTTGCAGGTGTCGTTCCGGTCGGACTCTATGGTCAGGGTTACGGCGGTGCTGGAAATATTCAATCCCACTTCATGGACTTGGCTCAATGTCCGAACAGTGTTGTTTCGACCTCGACTCGTAACTGCCCTGGTAATACTCTCCGCAGTTCCGATGCTGGCGGTCAAGCATATGAATTCCCATCGGGCTCAGGCGGTTCCAACGCAATGGCCCTTCTGGTCGAAGCGATGGTCTACATCTCGACCAACAACTCACGTGAAATCTACATGACTGTTCTTGACCCCTATGGCAAGATGAACAATGACCCTTCATGGGTGCCTGGTGCAACCGGCCACTCGATTATTGGCGGTTCATACGCTGAGGATACCGGCGCTGGTGCAGACGGGCACCTTGTTGTTGTCAACGATACGCGTGTGACCATCGATGACGCTTACTCATTCCACCCTTCAATCGGTGTTGACATGCAAGGTAATACGCACATCGCTTGGATGGACGGCCGAAACTATGGTTTTGAAAAGGGCGTAAATTACGAAGTCTACTACACCAAACTCCGTTTGCAAGGAGCAGGTGCATGGGATGGAGCAAACGAAGGTCTTTCCACGTATGCAATTAAGAAAATCCAAGACACGCCGATCTCCAATGTTGAAACCAACTCCGGGCTCCCAGGTAACCGCCCATACGGCGGAAACTCTGTGTTCCCAGCCCTTCTTACCGATGACCAAAACAACATTCACATCGCTTGGGTCGATTCAGGAAACGCAACAGCGGATGAAGAAATTCTCTACACTCGCCTGAATTCAACCGACCTCACTGGCCCAGGCCTTACCGCATTGGATCCTTGGGATGCCGTTGCCGTCACTTCTTGGGCAAGTAACAAACTTGGTCCTAATTCTGGCAGTCAGCCAAGTTTAGGTATGCCTCCGGCGTTCTACAATGATTTGGGCAGCGGTGCGCATATTGCTTGGTCCGATACCAACAAGTGCAGCGAGGAAGCCAATAACAACCGGTTTACCATTTGTTATTCACACGTTCTCACAGGTCAAGTCGATGTCGAATTCCAAGACGGAGAAACATTCTATCACGTGATTGAGCCTGGTGAACAAACGATTTACAACATGTCGATGAACAATTCAACACCAGGTCCTAAGGACCTCGTCGCAGACACATTCGGCCTCAACATTTCTGGTGTTCCTCAAAATTGGACAGCAACTTTGTTCTTTGCTGACAACCATACGACCATTATGCCAGATACAGCAATCTTCCTCGAAGGTGGCGAAGATATCCGCTTCTACATACGTATTCGTGCTCCATCGGTCTATCAGGCAGACGCAGACCAACTTGCCGATATTACTGTGACAGCTAAATCGTATAAAGATCCGGCAATCCAATCCGATATAATCACCCGTACTCTAATGGATGTAGTGCATGGAATAAACCTCGACACATCCCACAGTATGGCCGATGTCGAACAAGGGCAAACGGCAATTTTCTCGATTACCATCACCAATACAGGTAACGTGAATGACCGCTTTATCTTCTGGGACCCGTATACCTTAGAAGGCCAACAAGAATGGCTCTTGCCGTTTAATTGGGCGGTTGTTTTCCCGACCAGTGTTGAACTGGACCCTGGGCAATCAGTAACAAAGAATCTCGAAGTACTCGTTCCAACATCTGAAGACCCTGGTGCTTTTGTGATTTATCTCAAAGGTTGGTCTGAAGGTGAACCGATCAAGTCGATAGAGAAAGGAACTTACGATGTTCTTGAACTTGGCGTGTTTGTGTCAATTCGTTCAACTGGTAATATTGTCATGGAAATATTTGACACCAGTGAATACGTAGACCCCGGTAAATGTGCAACCTACCCAATTGATGTCACTAAGAATTTCGATTCTGGAAGCTTAGTCTTTGTCACCCCAGGTGCGCCTGATGTGAAGCCTGACACCATTTCGATGGATGCATGGCGTACCGATAACTGGGTTTTGAATCTTGACTTCTCCAATGCCCCAGGTGGTAACTCTATTGAGATGAGCGAACCAAGAGCTTGGACGCTCCCACCCGGTGCCGAATCCGTCACCTACGAAGTTAGTGTAGAAGTTTGTGCCCCAACGGGTGCATCCGCCGGGCTCGGCCCTGCCGTCATTCTCAAGGCATACCTTGAGGGCTACCCGCGTATTTCAGCCTCGAAGATTCTCTCGACCAATGTTAATCATGTCTACCAGTTACATGCAGATGTGGATCTTGATGAAGATGACAAGATAACGCTCAATGGACAAGAAGTGCTCCCAGTCAACCCAGGTCAGCAAATCAGTTTGTCGACCACGGTGACGAATTTAGGCAACGGACCAGATCGTTTCGATTACCGTCTTGCTCGAGTGACTGACCCAACAGGTGTTGACGTTATCTGGGACATCGACGTCCCACGTGAAACACTCAAGGAATTATCCCGAGACACCGACCAAATATTTGAAATTACGATGAATGTTCCGGACCAAGTTGAAGCAGGAGTTTACATGGTCGTCTTCCAAACATTCTCTGAAGAATCATACCCAGACTCCAGTGGCCGACTCACTCGCCTCCGGGCCACGCTCGAGCTCCCAGTCTACGTGCAAGAATTCTACGATATGCAAATTAGCATGGATTCAACAGTTGATAACGCCATTAAGACTTCAGCCCCTGGGCGTATTGTCCGTTTCGAGCTGAACATCACCAATAATGGAAACGTCCCTGATTGGCCAACTCTCAACAACCACACCGCTAATCGTGATGGTGAAGCATTGATTTGGACTGAGCTGCCTGGAATGGGTACACTTGGTGGCTGGTCTGTCGAATGGCGTTTGGTTAAACAAATTGGAACAGACTTGACAACTGAAGAAATGTGTGAAACGGTTGCATCACTTGACGTCACTACAGGTGATGAAGATGCAGCAATTGACCCTGCAACTGCCTTTGCCGATTTGAGCGAGCGTTGCGTCTATCTTGAATCTGATGACCGGTATTTTATGCCAATGATGGATCCGTACACCACTTATCCAGTCGTTGCAATCGTGAAGATTGCACCAACTGCAAAACTCGATACTCGAAGTATCGGTCTAAAGGTGGTTTCGAAGATGGGCAATATGCTCGAAGGTGGCGACCATGACGACTCCCCATCCTGGGCTGCTGAGAACCTTGACACCAACGAATTCGTGGTCACACTCCGTCTCCGTGCTCCGAATTTGGTGATTTCTGAAGTGACTGCATCTGATTTCTCAGGAGATGTCGATACAACCATTCCAATCCGTGTTGTGTTACAGAACGACGGAAATACACATGCAACCGACATAGAAATCGTCTTGTGTGAATATCCAGATTCTGATGACGACACCCTCGCAGAAATCAGGTTGAATGGATGCGACGATGAAAACATCGTCATGCGCCATATGATCGGGGCTCTTCTTGCACCTGATGCCTCTGAAGATTACAAGGAAATCGAATTGGTTCTCCTCTACCCTGTTTCCGCAGGTAGCCATGGCGTCTATGTCGTGGTCGATCCTTCGAATTCAATTGTCGAAACCAATGAAAAAGATAACATCATGGGTGTCGAGGATGAGTTGAAATCCAGCGGTGGTGTTTTGGACGTTGCAAGTGAAGTAATTGGTAAGACCGCTCTACCATTTGCAGTGATTCTGCTGACACTCGCACTGTTCGGCGTGGTTTACCTCGTTGGACGTGGACGACGACAAGATGTCTTGGATCGAAAGGCTGAGCAATCTTCACTCGTCTCGGTCTTGGCCGGCAACGACCTTTGATTCGCTCGAACCTCACTCCTTCTTTCGAGGAAGTGATCCGAGCCAGAACCGCAGGTTTGAGTTGTTTGGAACTGCGACAATATGCCCGGCACGTTCGGACAATTGACGTTCAAGCCGATTGCGGACTTCATCGAGTAAGGTTGCCATTTCGGTTTGTCCGAGTTGCAATTCTCTGCGTAAATCTGTGAGGTCTAACTTCCGCTCAGGTGCCTCAATAAGGCTGTGAACCATGGTCCGTTGGTCATAATGTTCAAAGTCAGAATCGACCCCTGCAGAAATGCGGTTTCGGATGTGCTGATGCAAGGCAATTACAGCGTCCCTCTGCGCATCGATTTCTTCGAGAACCCCGCTGAGGTGCTGGATATGAGCCATACCCTCTCCAACGGAGATCTTCTTTCGGCCACTGACGGCTTGAACAACATGTTCAGTCGCGTTTGGTAAACGATTGGATAGCCGCATCGGCCCTCCAGCCGGAAGGCTGCGTTGCTCACAAAGAAACAAATCAGGTCCAAGATCGATACGTAACGAAATTGATTGTTGAACACTGTAAATGGTCCTTGGAGGTCCGCCTTTCTCACTCGCAACTTTCATTTTGGTGACAAAATTACCACGTTCTAATTCGCGTAAATGTTTGACAATAGCTTGTTGACTGACATCAAGTAAATCAGCGAGTTGCATAGGGTAGTGTGGTTCGCGAACCAAGCGTTCGAGAATCTGCCGTCGTAGCTTGTTTTGAAGCAAGGTTAGGGCCGTATCAATATCTTCCACACTGCTCAACTCGGAGTTACCTAGACACAGGCACCCTTTGAAGGCGTCGCTCATCGTTATCCACTCGAACGGCACTTCGCAACCACTCACGGAGAGGGGGCTGAAAGAATTCTTCCGTTTCACTCATCGACTTTATTTGTAGGTAAAACCATTCGAATGAGTTGCATTATACCTTTGACCCCAAGTATTGCATATCCTGCAAGTAAAAGTGCAAACACAAAATAGATTCCTGAAGAAACATCTAATGTGGCCTGGTATTCCCAATCGACATCAAATTGCTGCAAAGTTTGTGTATCGTCTCCACCGGCAACAAATCGATAGTCGCCACTCTCGGCGTTCCATGTGAACGCGCTACCAGGGATATCGCCTCCAGCGACCAATTCAACCGAGTTTTTGTCGCATTGATAATAGCCTTCCTTTTGCGTACATTTGTCTGCCTCACTTGCTTCAGCAATCCCAATCCAAGTCCCTTGATTTTCCCATGAAATGGAAATCTCAACATCGAGTGAATCAATGATTTCTGGCAAGGTGAGGATTTCTTCTGACATACCCCAATAGCACGTTACTTGTTCTTCTTGAATAAACGGAATACCATCTTCAACATCACACGGAGGCAACATTGCAGTTTCTGTTGCATTGTCTTCCATCATCGGTGGAGGAATGAAAGAGGGGAGTATGAGTAGGAGAAGACAGACAATACCAGCAGTCCATCGAAAAGGAGATTCACGCATGTATACCACTCACATGTCATCCCAAACCGACCAATTCTTTGATTCGGAGTTTTCCTCTTTGAGTTCCATTGGTTTTCGGCGGGTTGGGCTACTCGATGGCGTTTTAATTTCGTCCCCACCTCCAGTATCCCAATCTGAAATGACTTCTGTATTCGCAACTGGGCGTTCGACCGTTTGTTTGACCGGTGCGGGAGAGTCGGCGAAGGGGTCACCAACTTGCCGAACTGCTTCAGGTGCATCGCCTCGCATAAAGGCATAGACTTGCTCAGTTGTCATGAGGGTTCCCTGTGTGACATCCTTCGACCCATCTACAAACCCATCGTCATGTTCGGGATCCTCTCCAAGATTTTCATTGCTGGCATTCTGGTGGAGTGGGCTATTTTGGCCTTCCATCGCCGCCAGCATTTCTTCTTGATTCTCAAAGGATTGAAGCAATTCGCCATTGGGGCCAACAATTCTCACTGCGCCATGAATCCTATTACTGCGTGCTGAATACGCAAGAATTCCGGCAATCGGGAGGAATAAGAAACCGAGGCAACAGATGCCGAATCCGAATATTAACCCACCGGATTCAAAAATTTTGAGTTCCTGCCATTGATCAATGTGGGCCAGCCAAACAGTTTGTTCTTGACATTTTTCTTCAGAACATGAACTCGAAGCAAACATTTCGCCATTTTCATCTGCAATCCATTGTTCGTGAATTTCAAAAACCACTCCATCCGAGGCCATTGGAAACCAATCAGAAAAACATGATTCCGGCACCAGTGCTTCGTTTGCTGTATCAGAGCCAATAATTGGAGTCAGCGTGACATCCATATCAGACTCGCCGTCCTTGACAAGCGCCATATAGCATCCGTCCTTTTGAACATCAAAGCGAACATCATTCTCACCTTCAATTTGAGCAATAGATATTTCTCTCGGGTCAAAAACCGAATCAAGAGCCTCGTTCTGTGAAGACACAATGATCGCTCCAAGCACAAGAAAAAGAGCCCCTGAAATGGCCAAGCCACGAGCCCAGGGAGACCGTTGCGATGCACCCTCTGCCATGACCCGTCCTCGGCCTTCATCCCCAATGAATCCTTGCGCGCCTCAAGCCAATCCTAATTCAGCTAATTTCTCGGGCAAGTACGTTTCAGTTACGAAATCCAAACCGTATTTGGCCAACGATTGTTGTTCGGCTTTCTTTCCAAGTTCCAACATCATATTGATTTGTTCTTGCCACCAACTGTCGGCAAACCGTGGGTCGGTAAGTTCAGCATTCAATGCTTCAATATCTTTCTTTGACAAATCATCGCTTGGCAACTCATAAGCGACAATATCATCCGCAGTGATGCCGAGATAAGTGGCCGATGGTGTAGCAAGATATTCCGAAATATGTGCAGTTTTAATTGCACCATAAGCGATTGAAGCAAAGATACGGAAGGACCACGGATCGCCGTCAAGGAAGACAACAACGGGCAAATCCCATTCTTCACTCATACGCTTCATGATTCGACGCGTTGAACGGGCAGGCTGACCTTTGAGATGGAGTAAACCACAACGATATTGTTCATCGAATCCATTCTCAATCAAACGGTCAAACATACCACCGGTCTCGATGGCCATGATGAAATCAATGTCATGTTCAAGCAATTCAATTTTTTCTAATTCGACGTTATACGGTACGCCGTATCCTGAGTCGCCGACATCATCGCGCGCATTGATTCGCATCCATTCACCGCGCCGGTTGCGTTCGCGAAGAGTCAAATTACCGATCATTCGCGCACCATCTTCTTCAGGGCGTAATTTGAAATCTTCACGCAAACACTTCGTTACGATTTCCAAATCCTCAGCCAAATTATTGGAATCGTTTTGGCTACCGAACTTACCCATCCCCCACCCTTCAGAAATATAGTACATTTCTCTCAAGGTCGAAGATTTACCCGCATCAAGCATTTCTTCAATGAATTCAACAACGTGTAATGTCCGAAGCAATTGTTTGGCTGAACCAAGACTGGTTGCATCGCGAACGGATTGCTTTTTGCCGTATTTGTACACGCCGAGTTTCTTATCAAAAGCAATGTTTGTTTTGGTCCGTACAGGAAGAGTCATCGTTGGTGGCTCACCTTTGACGATTCGGTCATACATTTCTTCAACAACTTTGTGCATTGCGGTTTTTGTTTCTTCAGGGGTACGAGATCGGAACATTAGACCCCACCTCCAAACAAGGTACGCTGGCCATCAGGCGGGGCGATTGCAGGTGGCACATTTTCTTCAACAGACTCATTGGATACTTCGTCCTTTTCAGATTCAGGCGGGGCGATTGCAGGTGGCGCATTTTCTTCAACAGGCTCACTTGGAACTTCGTTCTTTTCAGATTCAGCCTCAGGAGACTCAATGCCGCTTTCGTCCATGAGTTGCTCTTGGCGGAGAATTTCTTGGAGGAATGTTTCATCCATTTTTGTAGCTCCGATGACATCTTGAGAGCCTCGAAACAAGACTTCAGTTTCAGTCCAATCACCGCGTTCCAATCCGCTAAGACTGTAGGAAATCGTTGTTTTTCCACCAGGCTGTAATGAATCGAGTTTCCAAGCCCATACGCCAAGCGCTTCTTTCCGACCCCCAGTATCATTCAGTACCATCGTAGCACCTGATTTTTCTGGCCAGGTTGCGAGAATTGTGTAAGCACGCACCCGTGTTGTATAATTGAACAAGACAATCTCAACATCCGTTTGCTTTGTTTCTTTATTCCATTCTGTCGTCGATTCTGAAATAACAGCAGACATAATCTTGGTAATTGAACCTGAGAGTTCCGGCACCGGACGTTCAAGGATTTGAGCCGATTTTTCTGCAATGGCTGGTAAAATATCATTGATGAGTTCGAACTTTTCCTTGGTTTTCGCCATTTTCTTTTTCTTTTCCAAATGCTTTCGTAAGCCGCGACCCACCTCGAGCATTGCCCTTCTTGCTTCTTCCATGACTTCAGCGTTATCAGCCAGAGCCTCTTTTGCTTCGGAAGTAAATTGAACATTTGTGCTGGCGAGATGAACTAAGATTGCAGCTGGACCTTTTGGTACACCTTTGCCACCGGCTTGGTCTAATCCGTATTGACGCCAATCGACACTTTCTATTGCTTTGGTGAGTAAGCAGCCACCTTGTTGATACATAAGCGGAACACGGTTGGCGAAACGAAGAATTTCAACTGGTTTATCCCCAGCCATGCCCCCCCCAAAGATCAAACCGACTTCAATTTGGAACGGATTTCCTTGCGTTACGTTGGGGACTCGGGTAAGTGTTGATACGAAACGAGAGTCAATGGTCTTGGATAGACCTTTTTTGATGAGTAATTCCTCAATCGGTGACAAACAATTTGTTGGTGGTTTGAGTAATTTAACAGGTAGTCCGTTGAACAACCGTTCACCTTGGAAGGCTTCGAGGAGGGAACGGATATCGTCACCTTTGACACTCTTCATTTTTCTCGTGCCTTCAATTTCTGCTGCTTGACATAATTCTTTGCGAGCACGATTGGTCACTCCTGAGAAGTTATTGAGTAAGAAATGGTTCAAATTCAAATCGGTTGATTCAGCAATCATCCGTTGCAGTTGACCCAATTCAATGCCATGAGGATGGGGTTTGATGCTTTCGACTTTTGTTGGTAACCGTTGGGTTACCCGAGTCCAATGATGTGTTTCTCCATCAGGGTCAGTAAAAATAATCTCAGCATGCGGGTTAACAATACTGGTCATGCGAAGGTATTGCCAAACACTTTGACGGCCTTTCTGGTATTTCGCTTTCATTTCAGCAGTCACTTCAGTTCCATGCTCTTTACCAGTTCCATCCTCATTGTACCAGATTTCACGTCCTGCATTGGCCTTCGTCGCCTTATTTTTTCGAGTATCAAGCCCGATGTCGACAAAAGCAGCGGTCGGTTCTGTAGCAATCTTTGAGCGGACATGGGTTGTTCGCCCGGTGGTTAATTGACAATACATGACTACGCCAGTAATGCCAATTCCTTGTTGGCCGCGAGATTGTCGAATTGCGTGGAAACGCGAACCAAAAAGAAGTTGTCCAAACACTTTCTCAATGCTCTTTTGAGGTATACCTGGCCCATTATCTTCAACGACCATCTTGATGATGTCTTTCTTTATATCGACTTTTGTGACCTTGATTCGAATCGTTGGTAGGATTCGGGCTTCTTCACATGCATCCAGTGCATTGTCAACAGCCTCTTTTACGGCAGTGATGAGAGAACGTGCGAGGGAATCAAATCCGAGAAAGTGCTTGTTTTTCTCAAAAAACTCAGAAATTGCAACTTGCTTTTGATTCGATGCGAGTTTTTGTGCGATGCCAGTCATGGGTATTCCTCCAGCACAGGTCCTCCTCTGTCCTGATGACATCGGGCCTATGTGGTAGGCAACCATGTTTACCGACGGTTTTTAATGTCTAAGACCGAACACCATCAACGAACTTCTTTTTTGAGGATTTAGAACCCTTCCGAATTAGTTGAATAATTCATCATGCCATGATGTGATGGTTCCCATGAATGCGGATGCGGCAACGGTCAGTGGGCTGGCGAGGTAGAGTTTCCCGGGCCCTGAACGTCCTTGGAAATTTCGATTAATCGCCGACACTGTCACCTGTTCAGGCGTAATAGAAACGCCGGGCCCTGCACCAATGCATGCGCCACACCCGGGGTCGATGAGATTGACCCCGACTCGACCAAACAAATCATGCCAGCCTTCTTCAACAGCCAAATCTTTGACGATACCAGAGCCGTATTGGATGTAGAATTCAACTCCATCTTTGACGACCAAACCAGCATTTTCAGCAGCCTGGCACACTTGAGCATAGTAGGCTATGTCATCTGCTTTCCCAGCAGTGCAGGAGCCACCGTATGCGATATCGATTGATACATCACCAATTTCAGCAATATTCGCACCGTTGGTAGGGTCGCTTGGAATGCCTTTGTCAGGGTCTCCCGGATGAGCAACCATGGGTTGAATCTCAGACATGTTGATGATGTGGACCCCACCGTGATATTCAGCGCCTTCATCGGAATGAACCGAACGGTTCTTTTGAGCCTCTCGATTCAAATGAGGTTGAGATTTAATCATCCATTCAAACAGTAAGTCATCAGCTTCACAAATCCCAGTCCGACCCGAACATTCTGTAGCCATGTTGCACAATGTGGCTCGTTCATCAATCGAGAGGCTCGCTAATCCTTCTCCACCAAATTCCATACTTCGATTCAAGGTTAACTCTTCTCGAGCATGATCGGCTAATATGTAGAGAATCACGTCTTTAGCAGTGCACCCAGGTGCGAGTGTACCGACCAATTCAAACCGGATTGATTCAGGGACTTTGACGAAAGTAAATCCAGCACTTACGAGGTTGGCGTATTCTGTCGCACCAACGCCCCAAGTGAGTGCGTTTGAAGCGCCACCCATGCAAGTATGTGAGTCGGTGGCTTGGATGAAATCACCCACTTCAATGAATTCTTCACGGGCGACCTGATGACAAATGCCAGGCGAGACACCATCTTTGGCGGAGTAGTCGCGAACAGATGTATGCTTTTGGAATTCAACTTGTAAATCCCGCAAAGTTTGGACTTTGTCCATGAAAGGAACAAACTTCGGGTTGTGATGGGCGTAAAGCAAATGGTCCTCAAAAACAGCAAATTTATTCGGATTCGGCAATGTGTATTCTTCACCGTATTCGTTTTGAAGAAATGTATGAACTTGGGCAGTGGTGAATTCATGAGAGTATCCACCTTGGACTTCAACGATAACAGGGTCATCTGGTTTGACACATTGCCCTTCAACCTGTCCTACGAGGTTACGAGCAATAATTTTCTCAGCCATGGTCATTGGGCGAGAGGGGGTATCCATTGGAGGGAGTGTGACTTCTCCTGATTTGAGTGATTTTGCAAAAGGGAATAACCCTCCCTTTTCAAGAATAATTTTTGTGACTTCATCATAGCGTGCTGTAAACTCTTCAAGGGGAAGAATGTCGCCTTTTTGTAAACGTTCGAGCATTGTATGGTCACCCATCAGTTGGCCGAGGTTGATATTATTTTGTTCATGTATGGGGGCAAAAGAGGCGGCGATGACGATGTTTATCCCAGCCCAACGTTCACACTGAGCCGCGGTTTCTCTCGACGAACCAGTTCCTTTTCGTTGTCCAGAAACAATGACTTCAAAGTTTCCATTTTTGAGCGCATTTTCACTAAACACCCTTAATCCGTTATGCATCAATCCAGCATATGCATTCTTTGAAATTTCGACAGGGTCATGGTCAAAACAAACCCATGCTGGCGTCATGACATCTGTATTGATGTCATCAAGCAAATCATCAATGGACAAATCTTCCATTTTCAAATCCAGACCATTATACAATTGTTGTTTGATAAGCTCTAAATCTTTGGTAAGAAAGAGAACCCTTTTTTCAGGGTCAAGGGCTATTTTTGCCGGCGGCCAGTTTTCCCTCATCCCTCTCCCTCAAATCCTTTCAAGCGCTCAGTGTTGATAACCGGTTCGGGAAAATCCCTTGGGGGGTATGTTTGAATTTTTGCACAAAAACACAGTTTTCTGAATCCACAAGTTTAAGACTATGAATAATTAGATTTATA
This sequence comes from uncultured Candidatus Poseidoniales archaeon, assembly GCA_905182635.1. Lineage (GTDB taxonomy): Archaea > Thermoplasmatota > Poseidoniia > Poseidoniales > Poseidoniaceae > MGIIa-L1. Next base: position 10,140 of record CAJJCM010000008.1, on the reverse strand, counting down.
TACAGTTGGATATCGGTGTATAATAAGGTTCCCTAGTGAGTTGAGCGGTAAGGCTCGGCAAGGGCGAGATATGAGGAATACATATGGCAGATGAACAACAAGTAGAAGATATTGTAAAATGCAGTGATTGTGGAAGTCGAACTCTAACTCGCGACGAAACTCGTGGCGAAGTCGTTTGCGAGGACTGTGGATTAGTGTTGGAAGACAACGTCATCGACCAAGGTGCTGAATGGCGTGTATTCTCCCCTGAACAAGGTGATCAGCGCGCCCGAACCGGTGCTCCAATGACCGTTATGCTCCACGACAAAGGTCTCTCGACAGACATCGATTGGCAAAACAAAGATTACTCTGGGAAAACCATTAATTCACGTTACAGATCGCAATTCTACCGAATGCGTAAGTGGCAAAAGAGAAGCAGAGTATCCAACGCTACAGAACGTAATCTCGCTATGGCTTTGGCCGAGTTGGACCGTATGGCAAGCCGCCTTGAACTTCCAAAGTCTGTCCGTGAAGCAGCAGCAGTCAATTACAAGAAAGCAGTTGACAAGCGACTGATCCGTGGCCGTTCGATTGAAGGTGTTGCAGCAGCATCCCTTTACGCAGCTTGCCGCCAATGCGGTGTTCCTCGAACACTCGATGAGATCGGTCAAGCCTCACGTACTGGCCGAAAAGAAATCGGTCGTACTTACCGTTTCATGGTCCGAGAACTCAAAATGAAAATCATGCCAACAGGGCCTGAAGATTACATTTCCCGATTCTGTTCCGGGCTTGGATTAGATGCTGAAGTCGAAGCCAAGGCTTACGAACTCATCAAAGCAGCCCAAGAAAAGGAATTGACAAGTGGACGTGGACCTACTGGAATCGCAGCATCAATCATTTACATCGCCTCGGTTTTATGCGGGAAGCGTAGAACACAACGAGAAGTTGCTGAAGTCGCTGGTGTAACCGAAGTCACTATTCGTAACCGTTACAAGGAATTGATTCAAAATCTCAACATTGAGCTTGATATTTGAAGCGAGAGCCTGTTGGAACCTTGAGGTCTCACCATGGGAAAAGAGCGAACAAAATTGTCAGACACTGTCTTCGAGGCAGTAGCAACGGGTCTGGTCAAAGCCTTGGAACGAGGTACTCTTGCATGGCCACTCCCTCAACCACCAATGACAGACCCTGATTTTCCACCAATTCAACCACTTTCACCCGCTTCAGTCATTGAACAGGGGATTGGAATTCTGCAAATGGACCGAGGCATGTTTGAATCGAACCTCAACACTGTTGTCGATTTGATCGTACCTCATCGAATGAACCTCAGCGATGACCCATTTGAAGTACATCAAAAATGGCTCCATAGGCGCGTTGACAAAGTTGCGGAAAGCCTGCTCTTTACTGTAGCGACCGATTGGTTGGCTCAAGCGTTCGACCAATCAGCCCCGAACACTGACCGTTGGTGGCTGGCTATTTCGCTGCTCAACGGTTTATCCACCTCTCCTCATGGTCAACCGGTACACCAAGGATACCATCTGGTCGAATCGATTGCTTTGGCTGAACGCCCCGGGACCTGGCACACACAACCTGACGTTGGCCCCCATCAGGTGGAATGGGACCCACACGCAGTCATCCCTCGCAATTCAGGGGTTGTTGCGCATGATGCTGGTGTTACAGCAGCCCGTTGGTTGATTGAAAAATTAGAAAACGACACCCTTGACCGGCGTCTTTTGCTGATGGAATGGGTACGCCTGCTCCTTCAGCGACCAAACTTGATCGAACCCCTTGGTCTCGATACCATACTTCTTCGCCGAGCCTCAGACCCTGAGGCTGAAGTAGCAGCTCGTGTGACTCTTTGTCTTGCTAAGGCGATTGAATTTAATCGAGACACGGGACTTGAACTTGCGAAACGCCTTCATCAGCGTGACGAACTTCTTGTCAAGCGAGGGATGTCAGATGTCCTCACCCGAATGTTCCGCCGTCTCGAATGGGATGCGGTACCGTTTCTGAACGACATGCTTGCCGACCAAGATGAAGGAGTTCTCGCCGCTGCAAGTTCAACTGTAGGCGATTTACGATTCCTCGATTCCGAATTATGGGCGGATACTATCGCAAAATTAGCACATCACCCACTTCCGATTGTCCGCCGAAATCTTGTCCCATTTTTGCGCGATTATATCGAACAATACCCCGAGGACGAACGCCACCTTCTCCCTATTCTTTGGCAAGATGGCGACGAAGTCGTTCGCTCCCGAATGCGTGAATTATTGATGCGAATGGAAGAAGTTTCACCTGACCATTTCGCAGCACGTCTGCAAGATTTCAAACAACAAGGCTGCCCACTTGAACCGCTTTGGGAACCACTCACACATCGGCGACCTGAACGAAGCCTTCTATGGCAAGCTTGGTTTGCTGGAGAGGGGGAACAACCCACTCTTCCTGAAATTCGTCCTGCTCTTCACAGTGATATGGACGATTCAGGAGAATTGCCATCGGTAGAAGATGCGTATGATATACTGGACCAAGAACTTGGCTTCATCGATGATTGAGCTCATTCTTCTTCCGAGGAAGGAGCCAAAGGCCCGACTGTAATCAGTCCAACATAGAGTGCATTAAGGACAACTAAACATCCAATAAGCGTTAGAATCATCCCAGTTGGTTCGGGCATCCAACCCTTCACATCAACCCATGCCGTTGCTTTGACAAATAATAAACATCCAAGTCCAATCAGTAACACATTTCTCCATGTCTCTTCTGGTGCAGTCCACAAATTGATTGTCGGTGCTACGCCTTTACGGTCAAATGCCCATCGAAACCAAGCCAGATAAAGGCACGATAATCCGACTAATCCGAGCATACCTCTAGAGAAAGAACGTGAGTTCCAAGGACCTTCGGGAGTAAAATCAACAAAGGATTGACCGACCAATATGGCGCCTATAATGGCAAACCACCGCCACTCAAGAGTTCTGCCCATATTCCAAGGCAGAAGGGCGACGCTTGAAAGCCTACGCCATCCAGCAGGTCTCATGGCGGTAGTTCAGGATGCCTTACTGGTTGCTGGAGGCCTCGGTACTCGAATGCTCCCAACCAGCGCGTCTGTGCCAAAAGAGGCGCTTCCACTCGTCGATATACCGGCACTCGTACATCTTGCACGCGAAGCAGTTGCTGCTGGAGCGCAACGCCTCCACATTATTTCATCACCAAGAAAAGACATGAAGGCGTTGCTTGGAGACCATGCTTGGCTTCAAAATAAACGCCCAGACCTTGACCCACAACTCCTTTCGCCGTTTGCCGATGTAGAGGTCTTTGTCCATATTCAGCATGAACCTCTTGGCTTAGGAAATGCGATCGAATGCGCTTTAGATGATATCGATGGGCCTTTTTTAGTCTTACTTGGTGATAATATTTTACTTGACCAACATACCTCACCAAACAATTTTTCACCTTCGAATGCAAGTATGAAATTAGTTGAAAATTTTGAGAAAAACGGCCTCCCTTGTGTTGGCTTATTGGCGGTACAACCCGATGAAGTATCCAATTATGGCGTGGTTCGCCAGGAAGGGGAAAGGATTCTTGAAATTTGTGAAAAACCAGCACCGGGAAACGCCCCATCAAATCTTGTACTCTGTGGGCGTTATTTGTTTACCTCCGATACCAAAAGTTTGTTGCAAAAATACGATGTAGCAACGCATGGAGAACTTCAATCGATTGTCATTCAGCAACATTGGATGGAAAACGACGGTCTACTCGGGGTCGAACTGACAAATTTCCAATGGTATGACTCTGGTAAACCCTTGCCTTGGCTCCAAGCGCAGGTTGACCATGCATTACGTCGTAATGACCTCTCAGCTTCATTCAGGGCCTGGCTTATCGAACGGCTTGACCAAGATTAACGTTGACCAGGTTTCCAAAACGTCAGTGGCACAGGAGGTTCTCCTTGCGCTTTACGAAGAGCCAAATGGTCAGCGCGCTCATTCCAACGGTAACCGCGATGGGCTTTGACATGCTCCCAAGTAAGGTTTCGAAGTTCAGAAACTGTGTCCCAGAGAGATTGAACATGAGCAACCAGTTCTCGGTTGGATTTGGCCTTCCATACACCGGATGCAAGATTTCCGGCATATTGAGAATCTGCCCGGATAACTGCAGCATCACTTCCACCTTCGACTAAGAGCCACCGCAGTGCACCAGCAAACGCTGAGAGTTCAGCAGTGTTGTTTGAGCCAACTTCGGCTCCAATGAAATGTTCACCACCATTATCGGTCACGACGATATCAGCAAATTCTTCGTGGAGTTCACCACTTCTCTTTCCTAAACCTGTATCCCCTGTAACGATCACAACCGCCCACGCGGCGGGGGTATTTTCATCGACGTTCTGGTTTCCAAGACAGGAGCCATCTACGTAGAGGCTCCATCTGTGCTCAGTCACCCTCTTCACTCGCCAATCTCTGCTTTGTAACCTGCAGCATCCATTAATGATGAAACAGCATTCGGGTCTTCCAAGACCATTCGAACGATCCACCCCTCGCCATACGGGTCGGAGTTCATAAGTTCAGGGGCATCTTCCAATGCATCATTGACAGCGGTAATTTCTCCAGCAAACGGGGCAAAAATAGGTGAGGCAGATTTCACAGACTCGACAATTGCAAACTCTTCCATATCGGCAAGGACTTCGCCTTCACCTGGGAGTTCAATGTAGACGATATCAGTAAGAGCATGTTGTGCATGGTCGGTAATTCCGATGGTTATTTCATTCCCTTCTACGCGCAACCATTCGTGTTCTTTGGTGTAGTATTGTCCCTCTGGAATTTCGCTCATATCGTCCGTCTCCGATTTGTCGAATCGTCGGTATTTGATGAAGCCACCGCTTGAGCCATTTCCTGTTTCATCGCTTCGATGTACTTTCAAACCATTGAGTACAACCAGAGGTTGAACAAAACCCTGTTTTTCCCATCGAACGCGTCGCGGTTCTTATTAGCAGACGAAGTCCGCTTCAGAACGAAGTCGAACGACTTCAAGGGATGGGACCCTCATGAGTAGAGCATTTAGAGAAGGCGTTGCGAAAAACAAAAGAATGCATGCACCGATTCGTCGAAGGAATTGGAGCCCTGTTCGAGACCTTCAAGGCTTGAAATCCCGTACGCAAACAATTGGTTCACAAATGGGCCCGTTGGTTGAGATTCCCGCAATGGTTCGAATTGAAAACGAACATTGGGTTTTCGAACGTATTGAAGAAGGCGTACTTTACAACCTCACTCATAAACTGATTCTTCACGATATCAATGGCGAGAAAGTGATTGGCGGTACGACTGATATGCGAACTGCAATGAAAGTTGCACAATGCATGGCACAAAAAGAAAATCGAATTATTATGATTCAACCGATTTGAAACAGAGTTTCAGAACAGGCCCATAATCCATGAAACGACGCCTTGATTGACAAGGTAGAAGAAGCTTCCAATTCCGATACATGCTGCATAAACTTGGAACGGAGTAATCTTCCAAGCATCTTCTGATTCTTCATCGAAATATCGAATAAGACCTGCAGCCTGTTGAATACCGCTACCGTCGGATTTCTTCTTTGAAGCCATGTGGACCAATCTGTGCGAGTTGCCACTCCTTTATCAACGCGACGCGGCCAAGAAAACTACTCTTCTTCATCATTTGAGGTTAAATCAACAAAGGAAACCCCTTCATCGATTGTGGTATGGCTGAGTATTTGGCCTTGAGGAATTTCATACAAACTCTCCATCGAATACGCAATATTCCCATCAGGGTCTGCTTCGATGAAGTAGGCTTCAGCCCTTGCAACAGCGCGTTCGAAACCGGGAGCGTTTCCGTCCGCAAGAGCGCCCCTGGCCACCTCTAAATCATAATCGGCATGTTTGATGGCCACCTCAGCTTTCTTAGCCGTCCAATCGTTCGAATCGGGGGTATTTTTTATTCGCTTCTGAACCGCCTTTCCTTGTTCTCCAACCATGAACAGTTGTTCATCAAAGATCGACCGTGCTGTTTCAAAAGCCCTCTTCCAAGCCTTTTCATTCGATTCGAGAGATACATCCCCATCCTGCTTTGAGAGATATTTTCGCGCAGATGATGAGTGGATGAACTCCCATGGCCGGTGCCCAAGCGATGCAGAAAGGTCGAACAGTAATCGGGCGTATGATTGAGGCGAGCCTTTGAGCACGATACGGTTGAGGTAGCCTGAATTGAATAAGCCAAAACCCCAATATGACTCAGAGGAGATGGTCAACCCCAGGCCTCCGCTTTGAGTTTGAAAGGTCCACCTTTGTTCATTGAATTGCGGCGGTTCAGAAAAGTGAGGTGTTTCTGGGTGTTCAAGATAGGCCAGAGCATGAGTGGCAACATCTCCGAGATAGACCACTTTACTTGGCAAACTGAATGATTTCGGTCTCAAAAAACCGGTGTCGTTTTCAACTCGATGATTCGCTTTAGCATGACCAACTTGGGCATAGACTACAAGTACACCCTCGCCATACTCTCGGTTGCCCATGGTGCGCGGGTTCGTCCAAACACCATCAATCCAACGCTTCATTCCAAACGGGTGAAGAGAAGAATTGATGAGTCGCGCCCATCATGGAGTGATTGGTGAGCCAATGACCGCAAAGGGGAATTCAAAAATCGACACGTTAACTGCACTTCCTGGAATCGGGGCAGTTACGGCAAAAAAACTGATCAGCGCAAAAATCGACACGGTCTCAAAGGTTGCTTCTGCAGGTTCTAAAAAACTCCAAGATGCAGGCCTTAGTGCTGCGGTTGCAAAGAAAGTAGGTGCTGCTGCCAAGGTTGCAGACAAAGCCTCTGTCACCGTTAAAAAAGTCGCTTCAAAAGCAAAGACAGCAACAAAGTCGACTGCTAAGAAATCATCTTCAGCCGCTAAAACAGCGGCGTCAAAAACCAAGACGGCGGCTAAGAAAGCAACTTCAAAAACCAAAGCAGCAGCAAAGAAAGTTTCTAAGAAAGCCGGCGATGTCAAGAAATCAACTCTTGCAAAGACCAAGAAAGCGGTCAAGCCTTCCAAATCTTCTGACGGAAGGAAAGGTTCTACGCTGCGCGTGCCGCGCAATGTGACCGATATGCCGTGGTTCAATAAAAAGTGAAATCATTTCACTGAATGATGCGTTAGCATTGAATACCGTCGTGACACACAACCTTCCATGCCGCGACGGAAATACGGCAAGTTGAGAAAAACCGTCGAAATGCCGTCAAAAGAAAAGTGTTCACGCTGCCGTTCAGGTAAATTTTGTCCGATAGAAGGCCACAGTGGGCAAGAGATCACACCACACCGAGAATGGGCAGGCCCCGCCTCCATCAAAAAGCAAAAACAAAAACGTACCTGATTCAATCAATACCAATCGAACTGGTCGACGGTGTGGTTTCGACGAGTTCATCTTCATCGGCGGTTCTTGCTGCCGCCGCCGCCTCAATCGTTTCCCGAGTGGCCTGAGCTCGATGATAGACTTCACGTAATGTTTGGTCAGAAATTTCAAGATAAACCCGAGTCGTCGCAATACTGGAATGGCCGAGTAAGCGTTGAATGGTGACTAAATCAGCCCCACGTTCCAATAAACCAGTGGCGAAATTATGACGTAATACATGCGGCGTCAATTTTCCCTTCGGAAGTCCCGCATCTCCTGCGAGTGAATCCATCAATCGCTGAACGCCACGAGGTTGTAGGCGCCGCCCTGCAGAATTCAAGAGAAATGCGAAATCATCATCACGAACTCGAGCATCTCGAATCGGGATCCATGCATGAATACGTTCAAGGGTTCGGCGAGTGAAGAGTACCAGACGGTCTTTGTCTCCTTTGCCGCCGTAGACTCGAGCAGACCCATCTTCGAGGTCGATATCATTCTGGTCAAGATTACACACTTCACTGACACGTAAACCGGTGTCAAGCATCATTGTAACGACAATTGAGGCGACGGGATTTTCACTTTTTGCAGAAGCATCCAAAACCATCGACATTTCTCTTCGGTTCAAAGTACGAGGAAGGCGCTTTCCAGTTCGTGCACGAACCAGATGGTCGGGCCAGCGATGCCCGAGCCATTTGAGTAGGTGTCGAGCAGCAGCCAGACGCGCATTGTAGGTGGTTGGGCGTAACTCAGATAATCCATGTGTCCACCGGTCCATCCGTCCATTGAGCGGTTCCATTCGTTCAGCCAATTCGTACACAGTCATTGCTTGATAATCAGATTCACTCAGAACATTCTCCCCAGAAAGGGTAGTTTCAATTAAAGCGCGTAATCCACTGGCGTAGGACTTTTGAGTATTCAGTGATTTATTTTCAGCCTTCAATGTCTGCATATAACAGGCCAACCAGGGCAGATTTTGCATGTGAATAAGGCGTGGCGGAAGCACAACTGAGGTATCATTGAGCCGTAGTTGGCTCGGCCTCATAGCCTTGCGATTTCGCTCCTCTCCTCTCCGCGTATTCATTGGCGTTCACCGCCTCCCGCCTAAGGCGGGGGTGCATCCCGTGCTCCGTAGAGCAGAAGAGAAGAAGACGGACTCCCATATCAAACCACCGCGCGTTCACATGGAACAGGAATCGAGAACGCACCCTCGGGTCCAACGCCGAGTCAAGCATTTGTCTCTTCGGATGAGGGGACATCAAAGGCTTTTCGTGGCACATCGAGCATTGCTTGACGAAGGGAGGACCTCAGTTCTGTGAGCTCCCCATAACAAATCAGCACGTCCTCGTATCGTAATTGAAGTTCATCAGAAGGATTCCACATCAAACTGTTGTCGCGAGAAAGCGCAAAAACAGGGATGTCGGCATTTGATTTGAATAAACTAGCAAGCTGTTGGCCCACCAATGCCGGGTGATTACGAATTTGAAGTGAAAGTACTCCTGCGCCAGGTACAGTTCTGAGTAATTGGTCGAGATCGACTTCTGCAAAAGCAGTTTCACTTGTAACATAATCAATGATTTCTCCAGCGACATTGACGCCACTGGCTTTCTCGAGACCTTCGAGACCCGGGGATGAATTCACTTCAAGAACCAAGGGTCCATTCTTTGACTCAAGTAAATCAACACCAGCAATATGCAGGCCGAGAACACGGGCTGCTCGGCAAGCAACCTCTTCAAATTCTTTTGACAAATCTACGTTTTCAACCGTTCCATTGAGATGATAGTTGCTCCGAAACTCTCTTCCGCGGGCCCGGCGTCTCATGCTTGCAACGACGCGGTCTCCAACCACCAAGGCACGGATATCTTTGCCGTGGGATTCCGCAATGTACTCTTGAATCAAGATTGAGCGACCAGTGAGCAGCAGCCCTTGGACGAGATTGCGAGCTTCTCGAATAGTGTGGCGCAAAAACACACCCTGTCCCTGTGTTCCTTGCGTGACTTTGATGACTACGGGTAGGCCACCGACAAAATCAACCGCGGTCTCAACATCAATGATATCTCGGACATAGGTTGTGCGGGGTACAGGAATTCTGTTTCGAGCAAGAATCTGAGATGCGTGGAGTTTATCGCGACTTTTGAGAATACCCGCTCCTGTGTTCGCAGTCCAAATTCCTAATTGTTCTAAATGGCGGAGTACCGCAACACCGTGTTTGGTGATCGAATGACCAATACGAGGAATAACAGCATCATAATTGAACAACTCGCCATTGTGAAGTATATCAATTCGGCCATCAGCAACGAATAAGGAGAACTTCATTGGGTCTGCCACATAAGGGTCCAGTCCACGCTTTTTCGCCTCTTCAACCAATCTTCTGGTGCTGTAAAGCCGAGGCCCTCTCGAAAGGATAGCAATTCGAAGGTCAACGCCATGCGACGCTCCCCCTTCGTGATTCACGCTATACTCCTCCATACTTGCCGTCATTCCGTCGCGCCTTTCAAGTGCTCGCTTTAAATCGGGGTAAACATGACCGAAGAAGGTGTAGTGGCTACCGATGAAGAAATTCCTACTGATGCCGACCAAGATGAAGAGGAGGAAACCCTTACTTTGGACCAACGTCAAGAGGAATTGAAAAAGTCCCGGTGGAATGTTTTTTTATGGCTCGGTATAGCGGTTTTGATGTTTACTTTTGCACTTTTCCCGATGCCTTTCCATGTAGACTATGATGACATACAACAACATTCAGCCAAGAAAGATATCGGATTGGTATGGGGCCCCTCTTTACCCGG
>CAJJCM010000007.1 GCA_905182635.1 uncultured Candidatus Poseidoniales archaeon | reverse complement strand
TCAGTAGAAGCAATTGCTCCAGCCCCTGTTGAACAGGCATTTGTTGAACCTGCTCAACCTCAACCAACTGAGATTGTAGTCGACCAACAAGAGTCTCAAACTGATTATTACATGAATGCTCTCGGATTACAGACTCAACCTGAGCCACAGGCAGAAGAAGTGGTTCATACAACTGCGCAACCTGATTCATCACTGCTTATTGATTCAGCGCAAGCGCTGATTGAACGTCCTCAGCAACAACAGCCATTGCCGGTTGAACAACAAACTCAACCTTCCTTTGACCTGACACAAGCAGCACTTGAAGCACAACAACTCGCATCTGCTACAGTCAATACTGAAGTGAATTCAAGTTCGGTTGCAAATCAAGATGTTGCGTGGTATAATCAGGGTGTTGGACTGATTGAAGCCGGTAAATTTAGAGAATCTCTTTCGTGTTTTGACCGAGCACTCCCCTCATTTGCTGGTGATGATGAAATGATAATTCGAATCCTTAATGGTCGTGGAAATGCATATTATTATCTTGAAGAATACCCAAAATGTGTCGAAGCATATCATCAAGCCATGCTCATTCGTCCATCAGAAGTTCGCGGGAAGACTCTGTACAATATGGGCAGTGCTTATGCTGAAATGGAGCGCTATCCAGATGCAATGAAATGTTTTGAGCAATCGATTCCTCGAGGACTTGAACCTGAAGAGATCAAACGTGCTAAAGAACAAATACGTCGTTGTGGTATTCTTCTCAAAGAAGTTGAGCGTAAGAATAAACGCCGTTGAAACATTCGAGATGTTCTAAATTAAAGAACAGGTTCATATTGAAGCAGTGCTTCGATGGTTCATGGACTGCGGTACATGCGAAACTTCTAGCCCTGTGCAAGTCATGACTCCTGAAGTGGTCAATGTCAACTTAACCATCTCTTCAAAGGCACAAGAAATGCTCGTTGATGCATTTGGTGATGACCGTTCTATGGCACTTTTAGTCGGTGTTTTATCCGGCGGTTGCTCCGGCTATATGTATGATTTACAGATTGTTGACGATACCGATCAAAGTTGTCAAGAAGTGACTGTTGATGGATTCCGTGTACTGGTTCCGAATGCTTCAAGCCATCTTCTTGATGGTATTGAAATCGATTACATCGACCGCTTAATGGGTGGAGGATTCAAAATAGTAAATCCAAATGCTGAATCCTCATGTGGATGTGGCGAATCATTCGCTTGAGGTTGAACTATGCCACGAGTGGCTTACGACGATGCTGCATTGACGGTTTGGCAAGGCTCCGATGCTTTGCAATTTATCGATGGTCTTTCTTCAAATAAAATAGCCGACATGAGTCAAGGAGAGGTGCGCCAAACTGTGTTCACTTCGACACAAGCCAAAATTGTCGACCTCGCAACAGTCTTTCACATGGGCGGATTCCTTGCAGTACAGACACATAAATCTCAGCTTAAATCACTACTTCAACATGTGACGCCACGTATCCTCAATCAAAAGGTGTCGATTGTTGACGTCACATCACAAAATATTTTTTGCATCGAATACGGAATATCAAACTCCAGTGTTGGAACATTTGAATCCGTAGGCGGAATTACACACGGTTACATCGAAGAGAATTATTCACTCCTTATTGCTTCTGTCAATATTGAATGCGTCTGTACCGATGATGCAGAATCATTTCATGAATGGAGAATCGAGAACGAACTACCTTGGAATAGTTTTGAAATCACCGCGAGTAATCACCCTCTTTCGGTTGGGCTAGGGCGACTTGTTCACCCTGACAAAGGATGTTATATCGGTCAAGAAGTACTCGCTCGAATGATTTCACGAGGCCGACAAGGAAAAAAACTCGTACGGGTGGAAAATGGAACAATCGATGAAAAATTCATTACCACGCAAGGGCAACATAACTCTCTTGCAATCGTTCGAGAATCAAGTCAGTAACCAAGTAAATCTTTTAATTGAGATTTGTAAAAGTTTCCAGAACCTTGGAGTGATTCAAGTTCACCTTCGGACAATTCTAATTCCAGAATCCGTTCAATACCGTTTGCACCAAGAATGACGGGGACGCCAATGTATACATCTTCAAGACCGTATTGACCCGTAAGGTAGGCAGAGGCAGGAATCAACCGCTTTCGGTCGTTCAAAATGGCCTCAGCCATAACTGCCGCTGCTGAACCCGGTGCATAGAATGCAGAACCACGTTCGAGCAGTTTGACAATTTCTCCACCACCTGCAGCGGTTCGCTTGCAGATCGCATCAATAGTTTCCTCATCGAGCAAATGCGTAATCGAAATTCCACCAACGGTTGTAAAACGAGGAAGTGGGACCATCGTATCTCCGTGACCACCCAAGACCATTGCTTGAACATCTTCTTCTGAGCATCCAACCGCTTGAGCAACAAAATGAGTCATTCGTGCACTGTCCAATACACCTGCTTGGCCGCACACGCGGTGAGAAGGGAATCCGGTGACTTTTTGCATATGATAGGTCATAAGGTCGAGCGGATTGGTGACCATTACAATGGTCGAATCCGGAGCATGGTCACGAATACCTTCACCTACTTGTTTGACAATTCCAGCATTCTTGGCAATAAGGTCTTCTCGTGTCATCCCTGGTTGTCGAGGGAATCCCGAGGTGACGACGACAACGCTTGCACCAGCAATATCCTTGTAATCTGCAGTTCCAGTAATGGTTCCATTGTAATTCAGGACTTGACCATTCTGTGACATATCAAGGGCTTTACCCTTGGCAAATCCTTCATAGATATCCAACAGCACAATATCTGCAATTTTCATTTGTGCAAGTACGAATGCGCAAGTTGCACCTACATTTCCGGCTCCAATAACGGCGATTTTTCTTCGGTGACTGCTCATAGTAAATCCCTCTTTGATGTCCCCAATACCCGACCATCAATAAGCAACATGGTTGTTTGCATTCAGTAAAAAATTGAAATCACTTGAAAAAATCATTTTTTCGTCTGGTTAATTGACAACTTCGAAGCGTTTCCTCTAAGAACCTCCTCTTAGTGCCAAGAACATCCCCAGTCGAATTTATGGCCAAGGGGATTCGAGGACGTTGTATGAAACTTGGAGTACCTATGGAACCTGTCGGCGAAACGCGAGTGGCTATTGCTCCTTCAAGTATGAAGAAGTTATTGAAAGCTGGCTTTGAAGTATTCGTTGAAACCGGTGCAGGCAAAGCATCCAACAACTTGGATGCTGATTATGTCTCCGCTGGAGCAAAAATTACGACACGAGAAGAAGTGTTGTCATGCGAAACAATCATCTCGATCCGATTCCCCGGTGTTGATGGCATCGCTAAGGGCGCTCGAGTGGCCTGTGTCGCTGACCCATTCCGTAATCCCGAGCATGTTCAATCATGCATTGATGCGGGTATTACCCTCCTTTCGATGGACATGATTCCTCGAAGACTTTCACGAGCACAATCGATGGACGTCAATTCAAGTCAAGATAATCTTGCAGGGTACAAAGCCGTTCTCCTTGGTGCTGCTCATGTCGCTCGAGGAATTCCAATGATGACCACATCAGCAGGTACGATTCGTCCAGCCAAGGTCGTTATTATGGGAAGTGGTGTTGCTGGTCTTCAGGCCATAGCAACTGCAAAGCGCCTTGGAGCAATTGTCTATGCATCTGATGTTCGAAAGTCTGCTGCTGAACAAATCGAATCCGTAGGTGGACGCTTCATTGAAGTCGATGGCATGGATGATTTCGAAGATGAATCAGGATATGCAAAGCCATTAACTGGTGAATTTATTCAAAAAGTAAACGATACCGTATGTGGCGTTGCAGCCGATGCTGATATCATTGTCACAACTGCACGAATCTTCGGACGACCGGCACCAATTACAGTTCCATCAAGTGCAATTCTCAACTTCAAACCTGGCGCAGTAGTCGTCGATATGAATGCTGATGTTGGTGGAAATTGTGAAGATACAGTACCAGGAGAAGTCATTACAACTGAAAACGGTGTCATCATTGTCGGAACCTCAAATCTACCAGGAACACTTGCAACAACTTCCAGTATGTTGTATTCAAACAACTTGACCACATTCATCACATCTCTTGTGAAAGAGGGTGAAATTGTTATCAGTGAAGATGATGATGTCTTAGTCGGTGCGCCTGAAGGTTCTGATTTCTATGTTAACGGCATGGGCGGAGTCCTTCTTTGTCATAATGGAGAATTACATCCAAAACAAACACGCCTCGGAGGTGTACTCGAATGACCCCAGAAATTTTAATCGGAAACATTACATTATTCATACTTGCCATTTTCCTCGGATTTGAATTGATCACGAAAGTCCCTGCTACTTTGCACACACCTCTTATGAGTGGTGCAAATGCAATATCTGGTATCAGTATTATTGGTGCATTGCTTGGTGCAAACGTTGCCTATGATGCCCAACAGACTGCCGTTTCAGGAATACTCGCCTTTGTGGCAGTCGTTCTGGCAATGATTAACGTCGTAGGTGGGTTTGCTGTTACAAATCGTATGCTCAATATGATTGCTGGAAAGAAGCGCAGAGGTGCTTAAGATGGAAGATTGGGTTTCAATTGGATATTTACTCTCTGCAATCCTGTTTATTTCAGGACTCAAAAAGTTGGGGCATCCACGTACTGCTCCATTCGGAAATCAACTTGGTGCAATGGGTATGCTTGTTGCCGTCATCACCACGATTCTAACTATGGAACTGGCGAGTGAACCTGCAAATTGGGTTCTCATCGGAGCCGGACTCGTCATCGGTTCACTCATCGGCTACTGGCTTGCAGTCAGAGTAGAAATGACTGGCATGCCAGAATTAGTGGCAATGTTCAATGGTTTTGGCGGAGCAGCATCTGCTCTTGTTGCGCTTTCTGAAATATGGAAGTACCTTGAAAATGCTGAAACTATTCCAGTTGGATTAGAATTAACGGTCACAATGGTTGCAGCTGGACTTTCCGCCTTAGTAGGCTGGATGACGCTTACCGGCTCAATGCTCGCAATGTACAAGCTCAAAGGCGGCATCAGTGTCTTTGGAAAGTGGATTAAGACACCAACATGGGGTCCAACTTGGCTCAATCCAGTCAAAATTATTCTCATGCTAGCCGTTGGTGTCTTGATTTACCTCAGTATTTGTGACCCAACCAATACCAATTACATGTGGGGCATTATTGGCATCTCATGTGCGCTTGGAATTATCCTTGTCCTACCAATTGGTGGGGCTGATATGCCAGTAGTAGTATCCCTACTCAATTCCTTATCCGGAATTGCAGCAGCATTCACAGGATTTATTATTGGTAATTCAGTACTTATCATTGCTGGCTCCTTAGTTGGAGCATCCGGACTTATTCTCACCTTTATTATGTGCAAGGCAATGAACAGAACCCTCTTGGATGTCCTGTTCAAATCCTTCGGTGGCAGTGGCGAGAAAGTTTCACTCACTCGAACAAAGGTCGGTTCTGATGCTGATGAAGTCGCTATGATGATCGATGGTGCACAGAAAGTCATCATCGTCCCTGGCTATGGAATGGCTGTATCTCAATGCCAACATCAGGTCAAAGAATTTGCAGATTTGATTACTGAGAAGTTTGGTACTGAGGTCAAGTATGCAATCCACCCTGTTGCGGGTCGAATGCCTGGACACATGAACGTCTTACTTGCAGAAGCCAGTGTTCCCTATGAACAATTGATTGAAATGGACGAGATTAACAGTGAATTCCCAGATTGTGATGTCGCTGTAGTCATCGGTGCAAACGATACAACCAATCCTGCCGCTCGGAGTGGCGAGGGTCCTCTGGCTGGTATGCCAATTATCGATGCTGACATGGCACGAACAGTGGTCATCATCAAGCGTTCACTCTCCGTTGGATACGCTGGTGTCGACAACGATTTGTTCTACATGGATAAGACCATGATGCTGTTCGGTGATGGCAAAGCAATGATGTCGCAATTAAACAGTGCAATAAAAGAGATTTGAAGCCGGAATAATTTGCTTTGTTCATGCCGAGAAGGGACATGAAGAAAAGGAACGTTCAAAGGGCGGCCACAGGTGGAAAGGATTAGGTGCGACTATGCTTTCACGCAACTCCCGATTGTTGGTCTTTGGATTGATGGCACTCCTCTTGATTGCCCCCGCTTTGGCAATGCCCGGTGGACCACCATGGAAGAGCGGTGAAAACCTCGTTGTAGAAACTGGATGCAGTTGCCATGGAGATGGTGCGTCATCGAATTCTGTTGTTGTTTCTATATCGGGTGTTCCTCGAGCATATACCCTTGACCAATCCTACAATTTTACCATTTCACTTCAGCATGCCTCGAATCCGGATGGCGGTTTCATGATTTGGGACTATAACAAGGGGACACTCACACCAGGTGAAGGTTCGAGGACTGTCGCTGAAGAACCTGGTGCACTTTCTCAATCGGCCGTCGGAAATGACTGGATCATCATTTGGACGGCCCCAAGTTCTGATGTTGGTATTATCCCGTTCCAATTGGTTGGAAATGCTGTCAATGGAAATGGACTCTTTGATGCCGGAGATGCATGGAACATCGCTTCGTTTTCGATCAGTTCACCTGGTACAACAACCAATGATAATGATGAGAACTTGACACTGCGAACAATTAGTGTTGGCGATTATGATGCTTTATTCGTTGCTGAAGAAGACCCTGAAGCTGTTGAAGCCGAACGTCAGGAGAATCTTGCTGAAATGTTTTTTGATGAAGGGAACTTGTTCTATTTTACTACGCTTTCAATCCTCATTGTTGCTGCAGTGATTCAAGGTGAATTTTATGAGCGAAAGTTTGGCGGTGGCCCCGAACACCTCCATAAGAGTCTCGCGATTCCACAAGGCGTCCGACGAGGCGCAGTAGCAGCAATCTTGATGGTCATGTTCGCATGGTCAGTCGATGGTGAGAAATCATGGGAAGTTATGTTGAGTTTAGGTATGCTGTCTCTTTGGGCTCTGTTTGGCGTCTACAAAACAATTGCTCAAGCACGCGCCCCTGCTCAATCAAAAGACCTTGTTTGAGTCTCATTCTTGCTTCGCAGGAGTTTGATTCTCGTGAATAAACAGACTCACTTTAGCCAATTCCAACTGGTTTCTCGCTCAAGTCACTCATCCGTTTTCGCAAATAATCCTTGGACGATGCCGGTCACGAAGGGAAGCATACCGCTGGAACCCGATGCCCAGTCCTTCATGTGAACTGTGGTGGATTTACTGTGTTCAAAGACGTATTTGATGATGCTTAGACGTACTTCCAATGGTAGGCCGGCTCCCATAATAACAGCAGCCGGAAACTCAACACTGAAAGCATCCTTGAGGTCATTGATGCTCGTACCGGTTGCGAATTTCAGGTCGGTCTGTTCCAACCCCGTAACCAATTGCAACATCGTTTCCGGTTTACGACCCATGAGCAGAACCAACATTGCTTTCCCTCTCTTTGAATTATCCGTCGGTAATATATTATCTTAAAGGAGAATGAAGTATCATATTGAGGATGATTTTTGACAAGTTTCATTAGATTGGACTCCTCCATTAGAGCATGCGAATCGATGTCAAGTCAATTATTTTGTCTTTTTTGATGCTTGCGCTCAGTCTTTCAGTTGCGACAAACTCACTGAACGGTGAAGTAGAAACTGCATCTTTCGAAGAGATCGCTGAACCACTGAATGTAATCTTGCCAATAGCGGATTTGAATGTGGCAGGTTTCCAAGAAGGTTCTATTTTCACGGATACAACGCTTTCTGGTGGAGGCTATCACACCTGTATAATTCTTGATGATGGATCCGTAAG
>CAJJCM010000006.1 GCA_905182635.1 uncultured Candidatus Poseidoniales archaeon | reverse complement strand
CCGGATTCGGAGTGGCACAAGAAGGACAAGGAATAATCGGTGTTGTCAGCGTTATTGCTTCTTGGACGAGTGTTTTCCGCGAACGTGGACTGGTGACGGCTGTCACCCACCAAATGAGGACGGTCGTGCCAACCGCCCCACCGACGAACAGAGGAGGATAGGCAATGAAGTGTATCAATGCAACAAGAGGAATCAAGATGAGTTCAACATACAACATCTTTCTTTTACGGTTTTTGGCAAAGTGTAACGCAAGCATGAAACCGATTCCAAGACCGACTATAACCAGGAGAAGGAGAGGAAGAGGGCTGTGAATCGGGGAATTCGTTGGAGATGCCATGACACGGAATTGTTCGTCTTGGTCGATATTCTCGCCTTCCAACGTGAGTGATTCACCCCAAGGAAGGCGTGAATAACTAAGTGAAACGGATTCAGTAGAATCCACAGTAGCACCTGCAAAGGAAGTAAAGGCTGTGGTGGAACCGCTCAAAGAGAGGGAATACTCGCTCCACAATGGGGACGGTTGAGCTGTTATGAAACTACCAATAATCTGAATGCGCTCACCATTGGCAATCACTTTCGAAGACGAAATTATCAAAGTGACCGGGTGGTTGACGACATTGGATTCTCCATTCAAATCTACCTTAATCGAGAGGGTATCGAAATCTTTCGTTTGGAATGCGAGTAATTCTTCAACATCCAGTCCAAGTCCAACGCTGAGGTAATACGAAGCCAAACCAGAGCCAGTTGTGCTCAACATTTGACGTTCAAATTCGATAATTTCAATTTGTTCAATCGAACGACTCACACGCTCATCATCGCCCACACCTCCTGCATCAAAACTTTTCAGCACTGGAGAAAGCGATGTCACTTCATCGCCAAGGTGATCCATCCCCCAACGCATCCAAAAGGCCATTTCACCGCCAATTTCAATTCGAGTTTCACGTTCAAGATTGACTCCGACATCTGATGATTCAAGAGAGAAGAAACCTGTAACTGACAGAGGACTTCCGTCTCCATTCGTCTTCAAGGGTTCATCTGGTGGGTAGTAGGTGCCCGTTCCACCCGATGAATCAAAAGTTTCAATTTCGAAAGTAGTCGAGCCAGTGAGTGATTCATCACCAATTTCAATGGTCAGTCGTGTCTCCACGGTCACTGTTTCAATGCCACCTTTGGCTTTCTCCCAAGTCCAAGTAACACGAACTCCATCATCGTGTGTTGTTTCAATTGGGTCACCGGTGAGAGCAATCCCACCAACCAACATTTCAAGAGAATCCGATTTTGAAAGGACATCCATTCCCCAATTCGAATCAATGAGCACAGAAAAGTAGACTTCTGAGCCTTCTATTTCAGGTTCGAGCAGGGTGAGTTCAAGGAGTGGGATTTCTGCCTCGATTGTTGAATCACTGTCTTCAGACCCCCACATGAACTCCAACTTTGCATCACCTGTCGGTAATGTAAACACAACCGAACGGGCAGTGAGCGTGAGTTCAATCGCACCGTTATCAGAAATCGTTGTGGCATCGACGTCGATGTCAAAGGTCAGTGTACCTGTTCCTTGAGCTAAAAACGAACTTCCTGCTTCAGTAGCTGCACTGAATGTTTGACTTCCAATTTTCAAAGTCGCCGTTGCATTCACTTGAGCACTTGCTGCGTCAGTCACTTCATACTTTATCGAAACAACCCAGGTATTGGCAGGAATCGTACCCGGCCAAACATTCGGCAAAACCCACTTTCCAACCGTTTCTTCGGAAGTAACAGCATTAGCGATGGTTGCTGTGGTGACGGTATCGGTTAAATCTTGGGAAAAGGGAGACATTGATCCTGCGGATGAAGAACCAAGTAAGTGCAATTCCACACTGGCTGAATCGCAGCATACAACCGTATCTTCTGCGATAGCATTGCCAACAAAAGTGTCAACCAATGGCGACATCATCGAGGCGATGAAAATCAGCACAAACAAGAACGGACGTGCTGTCATGACTTCACCTTGCATTGAACGCAGCGCGCATGGCACATAATAGAAGCGCCTTATAGTCTACCAAGAGCCTCAAAGTGCCTTCTCAAGAAGAGCACCCAATTCCTTCTCGAAAAGAGAAATAACTGCTTCACCAACTTCACCTTGTAAATCATCAGGTAAGAGGCGAAGACCGAGACGAGTCGCTGCACGGGTTGCTTTGAGTTCTGAATAAATCGTTCGTGCCTTGGTATGGAAGTAATAGGTAACTGCTTCTTTGATTTCAGCTTTCAACTCAGGGTCTTCATCGATTTTGTTGCGTATGTGTGATTTGAGTTCATCTTTGACCAAATCACGAAAGGCTTCGATGACTAAATCTTCGGTCGACATCAAATCTTGAACTTGGTCTCGTATACTACCGGTAAGTAAACGTTCAATCGCCATGGATGTCCGAGAGTGTTATGATGTTTCAACCCGTCGATTGTTCTTGTTCTTGGAGATGGCCTGTTTTAAGAAAGGTATCGGCGAGTTTTGAAGCATGTATTTTTGCTTGACCGGCATCACCTGGCCATGCTTTTTCAGCCAAGAAGACCTGACTCATCACATCCACATCGGAAGTTCCAATCACAAGACGATGCCAAACAAGTTCTTCGAGCCGAGGGGTCGAAAGTGTCGGGTCTGCAAGCGTCGGTAAAATCAACTCACTCAGTGCGGAGGAACGAGAGTTGGCATCCATCTTTGGCCAGCCTTTCTGAAGTCGAGCCAACATTCGTTCGGAAAGACCTGGAATCATTTCAGGAGCAGGTGAAGACACTTCAGGGAGAGGAACCACTCGAAAAGACCCCTCGGCATGCAAATGGTCTCGTATGGCGGTGTGAATCGGGTCAAAGGTCGTATCTAATGCATCACGAAGCCACAGACCACAGCCAGCAAATGGTCGCAAAAGTCGAACTTTTTGCCCGTTCGGTATCAGTTCTGCTGCTAATGCTGCGCATTGCGCTACAACATCAAGTGCACCACGACGTTCGGATTGGGTTGAACCCAAGCGAACCGTAACAGAAAGAGGTGTGATGTGAATATATTCAGTTTCAGGTAATTCTTCGAGGGTCCATGTATCCTCAAATGGGTCAATAAAAATCAACAAACCATCTGTTGAAAGTTCAGGTTGAACACGTTCATCACGTGGAAGAGATTGGTGTGAGGGTAAAAAGCGACGACGATACTTCACTCCAGTATCAAGAAAAGCGGATTCCAACATCGATAATGCCAACAAACCAGATAAGTCTGCAGGGGCATGAATGTGAACCATAGTAGCATTTTCAATTTGCTTGGAGAATGCTTGGATTCGACTTTTCACATCGGAGAAAGATGCAGTAAGAAGTAAGTCATTCATAGCCGCACCCATTGAATCGAGAAGGTGACCATTCATGAAGTCACCCACATGAAGTGGGTCGGTGTCAAAAGTGAACTCACTCAACCATGAGGCGGAGTTCTTCACGCTTGTATCGCCATTCGGATGGTAGGCGACCTTCTGCCTTGTAATAATTAGCAAGGCGTCGAATCTTTGCTTCGGTGATTTCGAGAGAGCGTCTGTTGTGGAGGTCTTTGCGGTTTCCACTTCCAAGATGGTTGATGATTCCAACAGCTTGTTGCATGAGGTTCATCATATCTTCTGGATAGGTTCCACCAATGCTGTTCTCTGCCAAAACAGTTGCAATGCGCTTGCCGCCGAGAACAAGACGGACGTTTGGAACGGCGTGTTGGTCTCGAAGAATCGTACCGATCATAGCGGAGGAATGTCCTGCCTTTCCGAGGTCGATAATAAGTTGTGTTACCTCTTTGGCATTGGTGTTTGACCACTCTGGTGCTTCACCGACATAGGGCTTACTTGACCCACTCTTTCCTTTACGAGACTTATACATACGTGCCATAAGAACAACTCCAAGTAATTCGGCGTCTTGTCTCCCCTTCTTAATCGCTCCGCTTGAGCGAAGCCCTTTTGGATTGAGATGAACGG
>CAJJCM010000005.1 GCA_905182635.1 uncultured Candidatus Poseidoniales archaeon | reverse complement strand
GTGGGCCCGAGTCATTGACCATGACCTCGCCAGCAACGTAGTTGTCGCAATCAGTGAATCGAAGTTGTTGCTGTGCCGATTACAACCAAAGGCAGGCCTCGACCAACTGTTGGCGACTGCTCGTGTTTACATCGGTGCCGAATCCTCAAAACGAGAACACATTGAACAAGTGCTTGGCATGACCAACCTTGGACGTTTGGCAAACCACGTCAAAGCGGATCTCCCTTTAGTTGTTCAAATTTTTATTGAAGAGAATGAAAAACATTTCATTGCTGCTTTCTTTAACGTTGCTGGAAACATGTCGCTCAAACAACATGCCTTCGAACTGCTTCAAGGCGTTGGAAACAAAAAGGCAATGCAAATGGTAGAAACCCGTGGTTCAAGTGGGTTTGAATCCCTTGCTGCACTCAATGAAGCATGTAACATCGATGCTGGAGAATTACTGGCAAAGCGATTCTTATCAGAGTTGGATGACCGAAATATCCAACCACGGTTGCTTGACCTGCTCTTGCCGGTGAAGGCATGAGGGGCGCCCGTTGGTTGATTGATAGTCTCCGCGATAAGCTGCCTTTCGACAAATCATTGGGCCAACATTTCTTGGTCAATGATGACCTTATCGCTCGAGCGGTTGAATTGGGCAATGTTTCACCGGATGACCATGTGTTGGAAATTGGCCCAGGGCCGGGTGTACTAACTGAGGTCTTATTGGCCACCGGTTGTAAAGTGACGGCGATTGAAATCGATAGTGTTGCAGTCACCCACTTGAACGAAGCCTTTGGTCCAGAACAACTGACTGAACAATTGACCTTACTCGAAGGGGATGGATTGGTTGTGAAGTGGCCCGATTCAATCACCAAAGTTGTTGCCAATATCCCCTACCAAATCTCATCACCGCTTATCGAAGAACTCACTCGATATCTTCGAAATCCAAGAACCTGTGAATTGGAGCGAGTGGTTTTGTTGGTACAAGAAGAATTTGCTGAACGTCTGGTGATGGAATACGAAAGCGATGTCGGCTCACTTGGCATGACGGTTGCCTTGGATTGGGTGAGTGAAATTGAAGAAAAGATCCCACCGCACCACTTCAGTCCAATGCCGAAAGTCAATTCTTGCTACATCTCCATGGAACCCCATGGTGAAGAATGGGCTTGTGATGCTCGATTGGTTCGCCAAATGATTCACCTCGCTTTTGACCAACGCAGGAAAAAATTGCGTTCAACGCTCAAAAATGTGCCTCGCCGTTTGGGTCGAGTCAAAGGATGGCATGCTGCACGATGGAAACAAGCCTTTGCAGCACACCTTGAGGATGAGCGAATGGACCTTCGGCCCGACGAGCTTGAACTCGATGACTGGATTGAATTATGTTGTTCATTCAACGAGTTCGCATTCGAATCCTAAGTTAATAAGGGGTCAAAGACAGAGATATTCCTACACCGTGCGAGGAGAGCCTTTTCTTAGGAGGGTCGCCTCGCCTAGAATCGTCGGAGGGGATGCTATGGCTAAGAAGGACACATATCTTGCTTTACTACGTCGAGGTATCGACGAAACAACTGCCCAGCAGTTGGCCGATTCCGGCCTGAAAATTGGCGATTTGAAGAAAATCGACAAAGACATGCTGATTGAAAACTACGGCTTGAAAGCGGATATCGCTGACGGTGTGATTTCAATCATCTCCGCCGGACCTCAAAGTCACGGAAAAGAGCGTTATCTTTCAAAAATTCTTGCACCTGAAAAGAAACAAGAATCCAAAATTGAAGAAATCAAATTCCAACGTAAGCAGAAGGATGTACTTTCCGAACTTGCTGAACAAAAAGAACGACTCAAGATTGCTAAAGTTGAATCTTTTCGAATCAAAAAACTCATTATGAACCGACTTGGTAAAACGGTTGAGTTGATTGTCAAACTCGAAAACAACCTTCATGATGAAGGCAAAGACGACCAGAAAGTGAAAATTCGAGACCAACTTGAAACACGCGGTCTCGAAGCTGCACGTGACCACGAAATGTTGGAACTTGAAGGAACTCCTCAAGACATCGTTGATTTCCGCCGTAACCACGTCCCTGCTCTTATTTTCCACGCATGCCCAACATGTGGCGATGAATTGGACCCGCGTTCTTCACGGGACAAAGACCGACCGGAAGATTGGGCATTCATCTGCTGGGAATGCGAAAACAGTTTCACCCCTGTTCTTTCCGACCTTGTCGAAGATCGGTTGTCCAATGGCACCCGAATCACCATCGATGAAGACAAGCGGCCTCGGAACCCTGTGCCTCCAAAGCCTGCTTCTATGAATTTTTCAAGTGTCAACGAACTTATTCGCAAAGATTTAGTCGCCACTGGTGCAACTGCTGATGAAATGGTGAAAGCCGTCGAAGAAGGTGGACTCGCAGGTGGACTCATGGACATCAATGACTGGATTGACCAGGTGCTTGGTGCAAAGGAATACATCCAAGCTCAAGAAGACCGGGAAGACTTCATCCTCCGAACCGGTGCTGGAGCAACGAAATTCAACAAGTGGATGAAAAAGGCTGGATTGTACTTCAACAAGCAAACTGGCCGCTGGACACGCCACAAGGATATGCGCTGAGGTGGTGTCATGTCCGCACATTCGGTTAATGCCGAAAAAACAACGAAGACCGAAGTGGTCCGTCCGGTTGTACGTTTTTTACAAGGCCCGAATCTCCTTGGACAGGCCCCTTATGTCGCAGGCAATACTTTGGTAGAGCACGCGGAAGATGCCGATGTTAAAATTCCAACCAATTGCACTTCAGGTACCTGCGGCACCTGCATGGTTACTCTTCTCTATGGCGAGGTCCCGTTGCCTGAAATCCTCCCACCTGGTCTTGATGATTACTTGGTCGAGCAATGTGCACGACTTGCTTGCATCGGCATGCCTAACGGCGATGTTGACATTGATATTCGACCGCCGTTGTAAGGATGGTGAAGCATGATGTTCAATTGGGAGTTCAGCGATTGGATTGTTTTTTTCGTCGACATCATTGCTCTTGCAATCGTCATACGATTTCTTTCTTGGAAAGTGAAGCATAAGTTGGATGAAGTCGAACAGCGGCAAAAGTTCGAGACACGGCAAAGGAAACTTAACCGCGCAAACCAGTCTTTTACTCCCGAAGAAGAATGAAAACATCAACAAAGGTGAGCGTCACGGCAAGTCATGGCCGAGTTGCGTTTACAAACTGCTACATCCGGTTTAATCGACCGGGAAAAGTACGAGTTAAACAGTGTGCAGGCTGCCGTTCAAGACGAAGGTTTAGCATGGCTGGACATTCTTCGTCCAGATGATGAAGTCCGGACATTTTTACTTGAAAATATGGATTTTGACGAATTGGCTGTTGAAGACGTATTCGGCCCTGCAGATACAACTGCTCAGAAATTCCAAAATCACCGTTTTATTGTCATCAATGCACGTGATGCCGACAACCAATTGGATACCGAACCGGTTGCAATTTTTATCAAAGATAATTTAATCATCACGGTCCGGCATTATAGCATTCCTGCTTTGAAGAAATTCCGTTTTCGTTTCAAAAAGGCTGATGAAGAAGACCTTGCATTGGGAATTGATTTCCTACTCTATGAATTACTTGACTCCATCGCTGACGATTGGACGCCAATTTTGAATTCGTATTCACGGCAATTAGACCAACTGGAGTTCCAGGTGTTTGACCCGAGTAAAAGGTACGACAATGTTCTCGAAAGTATACACGATTTGAAACGCTATCTTCGCGAAGCGAGTAAATCGATTGAATCATTGAACACGGTTACAATGCGCTTACTCAAGCCCAATGAACGGTTGATTGGCTCGGCTGCAGAACGCTATTTCTCAGATTTGAATCAACTTTCTGTCGCCCTGGTAAAGCGCGCCAACAACTATTCTTCTGGTGCGACTTCCGCTCGAGCGTCATACCTCAGCCACATCAGTATGCAATTAGCGGAATCCAATGCACAACTCACTGAAGTCATGACGACTTTGACCATAATTGGTGCCATCATGCTCCCGTTAACGCTCATCGCTGGAATATTTGGGATGAATACCGGGAATTTACCACTCCAACAAGCGGGTGGCTTCTGGGGAATAGTTTCGATTATGCTTGCATTTGCTTGCGTAATGCTCGTGTTCTTTTGGCGCCGTGGCTGGTTAAAGACCTATAAAGAATAAGCGCACAGTGTTCAAGAACCGTGGACTCTCCTTTTGATACATGACCGGTCGAGGTGAAGTCACAACAGGGGCTCTACCAATCGGCCAATTTGTGAAACTGGTCAAGCAGACTGTCATCCGAGACCCTTTGTTCAAAAACCAAGCGTTAAGAGGCGAAGTCACACAATGGAAGCAATATGCAAGTGGGCATACCTATTTCTCTCTGCGTGATAAAGATGGACAAATGCGGGCAGTTATTTGGAAAGGTCGTTGTGCGATCGACCCGAGTATCAAGGAAGGTAGTGAAGTGGTCGTCTTAGCGAGCCTCGACCTCTACATCCAGCGAGGCGAGATACAACTCAATGTCGAACGTATCGAGCCGGTGAGTATACTCGGTGAACTTGAAAAAGCCAAACGACTCCTTGTTGAGCAATTGAGGAAAGAAGGCGAACTTGACCGGCCGAGACATATGATTCCACCACTCCCACGGCACATCGCCATCATTACTGGAGCCGGTTCAGCTGCTCTTTCCGATATGCAGCGGTTAATTGAAAACCGATGGCCGGGCTTACGTCGAACGGTCATCGGCGTATTGGTTCAAGGCCCTCGGGCAACCGAAGAAATTGTTCGGGGCCTCGCTGCTGCTCGACGACTTTCAAATCCAAGCGTGGCGAAGAAGCGAGGTGAGCCTCCCGTCGACTTAGTCATCGTAGGTAGGGGTGGCGGGTCTCCAGAAGACTTGTGGGCATTCAATCTCGAACCGGTGGTTCGCGCAATCATCGCCAGTCCCGTACCAGTGGTATCTGCTGTTGGGCATGAATCGGATATTTTGGTCTCCGATTTGGTTGCAGATTTACGTGCTTCAACGCCATCAGATGCGATAGAACGGGTTGTACCTGTTCTGCCGGAGTTGTATTATTTACTCGATGAGTTCGAAGAACGGTTGAGTGTCGCATCACGTCGGCAAATACATGACAGCAAACAGCTCTTGAGTATTCTTCACGCCCGCTTACGGGTTGCCCCCATGGCAGGATTGAATCGTGCTAAGGCAAAGGTATTGGCGCTTTCTTCAAGAATCCAAATCTCAGCCCACCAAAGTCTTGGCCTTCAAGCAACCCGTTTAGCACATTTTGAGGCTTCGCTTTCCGCCATACATCCGCAACGGGTCTTAGAACGAGGCTATTCGATGACGCAAACTTCAGATGGAGCCGTCCTCAGCAGTGTTGAAGGGTTAGAAGTCGGACAGAAAATCATACTCAATTTCGCGGATGGCTCCGCTGATGCTGAAATTAAAAATACACATACCGATGAGGAAGAGACATGAGCGATAAAAAACAAACTTATACCGAAGCAATACAACGATTGGAAGCCATTGTGGCTACGCTTGAACGCGGAGGCTTGGGACTTGATGAAACTCTAAAACTCTACGAAGAAGGGGCAGATTTACTTCGACTTTGTAAAACGGAATTGACCGCTGCCGAAGGCCGACTCAATGAATTGCAATTAGGCGAAATCGAGGCTGAACTTCAGACAGAAGAACAGTAAAGCAAGCCAACCATAGCCACACGAGGTGCGAGAATGAACGCAAAGCAAATTCAATCTCTCCAGCGCCGTATTTTTCGGATTCTTAAGTCATGGAAGGACCCGCATACCGATGTCGTTTTGGCAGATTCTGAACAGATTCAAGGCATCGACGTTTCATCCGAAGGGGAAGTTCAACTCGCCATCACTCCGCAACGCCCCCATTGTCCGTGTTGCCTCTTCGATTTGAGAGATTTACGGGAAAAGATTTCTGCTACCAAAGGGGTAACAGCAGTAAAACTTCTCATCAGTGGCGTTCCTGCTGCAGAGCGCTGGACACGTGTACTCAATCCGTCGTAACGCGCTTTCGCAACAAAAGAAAGGCTGGGAATGACCAGCCAAATACCGCGATAAGCCATGCGGCGAGTGAACCGAATACAACACCCCATGCAGGCAGAGAATACATAGCAACAAGTGCGTAAATGGCTACGCTGACCCCACCCATTGCCATCGGTCCCGCTGCACCACGAGGTACTGTTGGGCCTTGTGCAAGCCACAAGGCGACCATGCTGGTCAAGAAAATAGCAGGGAATACCGCGGCAAGACCAGCCACAAACGGTTGTCCTTGAGCAGACAGCCATACTGCAGCACCAATTGCAAAAGCAGCAGCACTCCCCCGGATAAGCAACACACTACCAGCTACGGGTTGTTTTCCCTTTGGCGTCGGTTGGACTTTCCAATTCATTACCAGGGCAAGTACAATGAGAAGCACAAGTCCGAGGAAGCCTATTTGCCATGTAGTCATGCCATTGTCAATGGCGAAATCGACGCCTTGTAGCATCACCATTCCGAACAAGAACCAAACCAGCAAAGCAACAAACGTCGTGAGAAGGAGGGGGGAGTTTTTGCCCTCCAATTTTGGAGGGAGATAGATCCACACAGCAAGAAAGAGCCCATTGATGAGCATTCCTAAAGGAATGATGGCTAAACTCTGATTCAACAATGCTTGGTCGCCTGCAAGAGAGATACCGGCTGCTGCTGGGACAATAGTCGAAGGCATGGTACCAAGTAAACCCCCAGTAAGTCCACCCCAGCGTTCGATTGCCAGCGTCACCAATATGGCGATGACGCCAGCGATAAGCGCTGAAAAAATCACCGAAGATGCCAGCATTATTCAACCTCAATCTTTTCCAATTCGGGCATTGTTGTAGCTTTGAGAGAACTGCTCTTTGTCAAGCGTTCATGCCGAATCAAACGGGTCTAAATGAACAATTTGTTCAACATCGATTCGCTTGTAGCCTCGCTCTCGAGCAGTTTCCGCTGCTTTGCTAAGCATTGACCTCATCCATCCCAGTGACATCAAAGTTTTCATTTTGCTAATCGACTCAATAAAGTGGACCGGGTTGCCACCGAATTGTGCATTGCTTCGAATATCGGATTCCAATTGTTCAACCACCATGTAATAAGTTTCGAGTAATTCATCAATCGCATCCTTGGTGACAGGCATTTTAGCATGCGTCTTTGCCAGCGAAAGAAGAGAGGATTCAGTCAAAATACCACCGCCTTGACTCACTACAAAATCTTCGGTTTGTGCAACTTCCTGATGCCCCTCATCTTCACTGTCCAACGCGATATTCATGCCGGTGATTGCAATCTCTAAATGACGAGGTTTTATTGTCGCCACTCTGTCTTTTTCAGCAGCGACTTCAGCGTGCTTAATCACTGTTGAAAGGTGCTTTTCAATGTGTGAAATACCGGCTTGAACGGCTGCAGAGCCAACTGATTCAACGGCGTCGATTTTATCGATCATCAATTCTCGAGTACGATTGTAATTCAGCCGAGTTCGGTACGGGTCATCGAGCGTCTTTCGTTCAGGGTCTTGCGAGAGGGTTGCTGCTTCCATCTCAGGGACGTAACGAGCGAGTTCTTTGCAGACCAAGTCTACCAATTGCTCTTTTACAGCCCCTGCGAGGCGCATTTCGGTGTAGTTTGCTGCTACGGCACCAATGTGGCCGGTCGAGTAAGGCTTTGCCATACAAACAACACATCGCGGACATAACTTGAACACTATGGTCGAAATTTTTGCTCATTCAACCATACCGTCGTCTCGGCCCATGGCTTGCGAGAGTTCCCAAGCATGCAAACACTCATGACCACCTAAAAATCCGCCTGCTTCTCGACTTGGACCGATGAATTCCGAACCACAAAATTGGCAGAAAACACAGACGATTGGCTCATTAAAATATGTCCCATTCGGTGTTTTTCTTTCAGGGATTCGCTTTCCCACATCTTCGCGAGTCCAGCCTTCCATCTTTTCACACATATCGTCTTCTATTGGTTCTTGTTTCATCATTACCACTCCGTTAGCCAAGGCCAAGCGCCATCAGCAGTCACTGGGCGCATTCCATTCTCGTCACGAATCCAAGTGTCCTCACTGCCGATGCTGCCTTCTTGATAGACTACTTTTGGCTCAATCGCCATCGTCCCTCCAACTGGTAAAGGCCGGTCAAATCCTGCTGCAACGACTGGAGTTTCATCCAATTGAAGGCCGACAGAATGGCCGAGGAATCGACTTTGGTCTGGGTTCATTCCCATGAGATGGTCTTGATAGCCAAGTTCTACTGCGAGCGCATAGGCTTCATTCCAGGCATCTTCACAGGTATCGCCTCGGTCGAGCACGTCAACAACAGTATCCTTGACGGCCAACATGTCTTCAAGTCGTTGATGCCATTGTTTAGACAATGTTCCTGCGACAAACATTCGCGTCATGTCAACAATGTAGCCACGGTGAGCATGGACAAGGTCGACCAGAACCGGTTCGTTGGATTTAATCCGCCGAAAACCCGAACCCATGCCCGAAAGTGGGTGGGCTCCCGTTCCGCCAACTGCAGAATCGAAGAAAGATGGGATTCCTCCAGCGCGCCCGGATACAATGACGCCTCGGTCGCATTGGAGGGGGTATCGGCGCATGTGTACATTCCCGCCAAAACCTTCTGAACGACTAATTGCTTCGGCTGCGGCAACTAATTCGAGTTCACTGATGCCTTCACCGCCTACTGTTTCGACTGCTTCAAACATTCGAATCTGAACTTCTGCTGCAGCGTCCATTTGCTCCATTTCCCATTGAGATTTTATTTCCCGCTGTCGATGAATGAGAGCAGTGACATCCGGGCATGTACCTAATTCACTGAATACATCGACGAACCGTTGTGAATAGGTCGCGGGTATTTCTCCAAATTGAAGCCCTGGTGCGGAGGTCGCACCACGCTGACGGAGTGTAGCAACCAATTGTGCCATGCGAGGGAATGCAAGTACTTCGTGGGGAGTATCATCGCCTCCGCCTTCGAATTGAGCACGTTGAAGTGACCGCCGAACAAATAACACACCTTGGCTATTTTCGGCACCGCAAGCAGGAATATACATCGATGCATTTTGTCGGCCACCTGCATAGTAGTATAAGTCGACAGGATGTTGAATGAAAGCACCTGAAATTCCGGCCTCGGCTAAGCCTTCACTCAAGCGATGTTGTCGGGCGGCCAATTCAGAAACTGGAACTCTCCAGTCTTCTCCGTCGGGGCCGGTGAGGTCAGCCTCATTCCAACCGCTCATGGTTGAAGGGTGATGGCGACCGTTCAAAACGGCTCCGCTTAAACTTCGACGACCGGTGCTATCCAAGCCTCAGTTTCATCAAGACGGTTTTGGGCAATCTCGCAATACTCTTCTGACAGGTCGACACCGATGTAAGTTCGGCCAGTCATCTTAGCAGCCACACAAGTTGAACCGGAACCATTGAATGGGTCGAGTACGATGTCTCCGGCAAAGGAATACATCTCTATGCAGCGTTTTGGCAATTCAACTGGGAACGGTGCCGGATGATTGACACGGGAGGCGCGCTCGGTAGGAAACGACCAAATCGATTTGGTATGGTGTATGAAATCATCACGAGGGATCGTGTCGATTCGCCCTTCTGTGCGTTCTGATTTCTCGCGCATGAGTTTGTAATTTCCTTTTGAGAAGACAAGCAGGTATTCATGCACATCTCGAAGACAAGGATTGCTTGCACTTTGGAATGAACCCCACGCACATGAGGAGCCGGCACTTGCTGATTTATCCCAAATAATTTCACCTCGCATCAAAAATCCGAGTTGATTCATCATGATGTTGATGTGGCTGGAAAGAGGGATGTACGGTTTGCGACCAAGATTGGCCACATTGATGACCATACGCCCACCCGGGGCAAGAACACGATAACACTCTGCAAAGACATCATACAATAATTCAAGATATTCATCTAGGGAAAGATCCTCGTCATAGGCTTTACTGGCGTTATAAGGCGGCGAGGTGACAACCAATTGAACACAATTGTTGGGTAAATCTAAGTTTCGTGAGTCGCCAACGATAAGTGAGTTTGCGAGCGTCGGTGGCAGTTCCTGTTGCTCTCCAACTTCTCGACTTGAAACGATGCCATCGTACAGGCGACTGCCATAGTATACTGATGCATCATGACCTTCTCGCTTTGAAACGCCGAATGAAGAAGTACTGGTACCAGCACGACGCCGTGGCCCTTTGAGGGATTCATCCTCTGCAGGTTCTTCTTGCGCCATCCTTTGAGAGCGAACTTTACGGCTTTATCACCTTTCGCGCAATGAGGAGGGGTGAGGCGCGCGATTGTGCAGTTTAGAAAAGGAACCGTAGGGTCTTTTCATCCGTTGCAATGAAAAACCGAAAGCGTTTGGAATGTTCAATGGCGAGTGTCTTCACCCTCGACAATGTCAATGTTGACAACAAAACGGTCTTGGTTCGCGTCGACATCAATTGTCCACTTCGCCCGGACACCAAATCGTTCCTTGACACCACTCGTATTCGGGCTATTGTGCCCACATTAAATCGTTTAACACGTGCTAAAGTTGTGCTTCTTGCTCATCAATCTCGGCCGGGGAAACAGGATTTTACCTCTACCCTCGGGCATTCCCGTGAACTCGGTCGTCTTCTCGGGCGGCCAGTACAGTGGGTGGACGACCTCGCTGGTGAGAAAGCGATGAAGGCGATTGAAGCCTTGGAATGTGGAGATGTTCTCATGCTGAACAATGTTCGAATGTTTGATGAAGAGCTCGAAACCAAAGGTGACTTCAACACGCATTCGGAAACAACAATGGTTCAGAATTTAGCAAGTGTTGCCGACTTATTTGTCTACGATGCTTTCGCATGTGCGCATCGAAGCACCCCATCCGGCGTTGGTTTTACTCACTTAATCCCATGTGTTGCTGGTGAATTGATGAAACATGAAATGAATCAACTTGACCGTGCATTGGAGAATCCTGCTCGCCCTTGCATAGCTGTATTGGGTGGAATCAAGGTTGATGATTCGATTCTCGTGGCTGACAACATGCTTCGAAACAACATTTGCGATGAATTCTGGCCGACGGGTGGTGTCGCAAACTTACTTTTGGAATTATCCGGTGTCGAAATCGGGCCGGCCAACCATGACTTCTTGGTCAATGAATTGGGCAAAATGTGGCACCAAACAGTGGAGACTGCCAAATCACTGTTGAGTGATTTTAGTGACAAAATACACCTCCCTGTCGACGTTGCAGCAAATGTCGAGGATAATCGTGTCGACCTTTCTCTCTCGGAACTTCCAATTGATGCACCTATTTTTGACATTGGGATTCAATCGATTCGGAATCTCTCTGCTGCAATTAAATCAGCAGGAACTATCCATCTCAATGGCCCTGCTGGTGTTTTTGAGTTGCCTGATTTCGCTTTTGGAACCATCGAGATGCTGAATGCTTGTGCTGAAACGAAAGGATATGTGGTTGTTGGCGGAGGTCACACTGCTACACTCGTTGTCAAGCATGGACTGGGCAAGAAAATGGGCCATCTGTCGACCGGCGGGGGTGCATGCTTGGATTATCTCGCTGGAAAAACGCTCCCGGCTATTGCAAGTCTTGAGGCGAGTGCAGAGGCATTTACCCTTACCATCGCACGAAGTGTCGATCAGTGAAGAGCCACTGGGGAGATTCGAACTCCCGACCTCCTGATTACGAATCAGGTGCTATACCAGCTAAGCCACAGTGGCGCAATTCATCCGCAGCATCGAATGGACATAAGGCAAACGGTTGAAAGTGTTCATGAGGGTTGAGCCTAACCCAAGTTCATGGCCGATGATTCAAGTGTACGGTATCGCAACGCGGTCCTGTATGATGAGAGCGGCCACAAACACGTCGGGGATGTGCTCCTGCACGATGATGGACACTGGTCCGAGTCAAAGGGTGATGAGGATGTTCAGCACGATCTCGATGGGTCCGGGAAACTCATTACACGAAGTTTACAGAATTGGCACACACATTTAGCCATGCAATTGAATGCACGAGATTTTAGTGATGGTTTTCCACTTCACCGTTGGCTCAACGAAGCGGTGTTTCCAACTGAAGCAAAATTGAATCCTGAATACGTTCGTGTTGGTGCACAAGCAGCGGCTGCAGAAATGATTCGTACAGGTTCCTCATTTGCTGCGGACATGTATTTCTACCCCGCCGTTACTGGAAAAGTGCTCGGAGATGCTGGGTTACGTGGCTTAGTCGGTGGTCCAGTTAGCGATGCTGCACTGCCGTCTCACCCTGATGCAGCGTCTGCTCTGCAAGAACTCGATACAATGCTCAAACAACAGAAAACCGACAATAAGATTCAATATGCCATCGCAACCCATTCAGTCTATCTTTGCAGCGAGGATACACTCCGAAGGGCATCAGAACTCGCTGAAAAGCGAAACGCACGCCTTCACATTCATGTCAGTGAAACTCGAAAAGAAATCGCTGATTGTCATGAACGAACTGGCCTCTATCCAGTCGAATATCTCGACAGCCTGGACTTTTTCAAACCTGGAACGGTGTGTGCTCACGCTTCGTGGGTCAAGAAAAATGAAATCCGAATGTTGGCAGAACATCAGGTGACGGCAGTTCACTGCCCCTCATCCAATATGAAAATTGCTTGTGGAGGTACTATGTCTCTGCCTGCATACAATGATGCTGGCGTCGATGTCCGAATTGGTACCGATGGAGCGGCTTCTTCGGGAAGTGGCTTGGATATGCTGGCTGAAGCGCGTCTTGCAGCATTGGTTCAACGCCATGACCACTGGGATGCGACATTGCTTCCAGCAGCAGATGTCTTTTCGATGGCCACCAAAGGCAGTTCGGATTGGGCTGCATGGAATCTTGATGACATTCGAATGAGGCCGTTTGGGCGTTCTGGAAACCGCCATCTTGCGAATCTCATTTTCAACGGTGCAGATTGTATGGATTTGTGGGTCGATGGACATGCACTTCGGATGAATGGTGTCACGCAAACAATCGATGAAGCAACAGCTTGGATGGAATTAGACCGAGCGGTTGAAACCTATTACGAAGGGGTTGAATGATTATTCCATTCGAGACAAACCAAAGCCACCAAGACCGAACAAGAAACTGAAAAAGTAGGTCGGAAATGAAGCGGAAAGTTTGACTTCATAATCAATATTCAATTCTGTGCCTGCAGGAGGCGTGTCCAATACGGTTCCAATGCCTGCGTAATATTCACCTGAGGTGACGTGCCATTGTACACTAGTGACTCCCTTAGGAGAAGTCGCCTCATATCCCGTATCGCCGTATTGACACGTTTGGCTGTCTGAAATTGTTTCAATGTAGGACCCACCATTGACCCGTATGCTGTCGCATTGACTTTTCTTCGATTCATCTGCAATCACCAAAAAGATATCTTCCCGCTCCCATGTGATCGATGTATCCGCACGAACGAAGAGTCCTGCTGGATTACTTGGCAACGCTTCCCCGGAAAAGAAGACAAAGCCAGTGGTACTTGCAGCTGGGATATCTTCAACCTGCCCTTCTATGGTATATCCGACCGTACCGATGACCATGATGAAGACCGCGAAAATCGCTATTGAATAGCCAACAGTTTTACTTTGAACCACTCCATCCACCTCACATTTGATAGAATGCCAAGGCGAGAATGACATAACTTGCCAATAACATCGAGCCTTCAAGCCAATTTGATTTGCCATCGCTCAGAATCGAGTTGGCTACGAGAACTGAGATGAAGGTCGCTGCAGTTTCGAGCAAGCCGAATTCTAAGGTAAGGCCAACCCCAAGGTACCAAGCAAACAGAACCATCACTGGAGCGACAAATAGGGCGATTTGAACACTGCTACCAATGGCAATGGCAATGGAAAGGTCCATCTTATCTTTACCAGCAACGATAACGGCTGTGAAATGTTCAGCTGCATTACCGAAGAAAGGTAGTAAAATTACGCCGATAAAGAGTTCTGGCAAGTGCCACTTGACAACTGCATCTTCGAGATTGTGAACTAAAATATGAGCCATCCAAGCTACGAGAATAGTTGAAACAAGAAGGAGAGTCCATGCATCTTTATTGGTCATGTGTGGGTCTTCGTGGCTACCATGACCGGTTTCTGCAACAAATACATCGACGTGCGTTTTGAGTTGAAACAACAGAGCCAAACCGTAGACAATTAACAATACCACCGCAGTATAATGAGACAGTTTCGCCACTCCACCCAATGAACCACCGGCATGATGAACCGCACTTGGAATGATAAGGGCGACAATCGCAAGCAACAGAAGAGACCCGTTCATTTGTCCAGCATCTTGGCTGAAATGCTGAACCTTGTGATTTATTCCACCCCAAACCATAGCAAGTCCAAGTACCAACAAGAGGTTGCCGAGAATGGAGCCAATCAGCGATGCCTGGGTGACTGTAATCATTGTATCAGCAATCTCTGGATTCTTTGAAGCCGTGTACAAGGCCAATCCTGCGATAATCATCTCAACAGCATTTCCAAACGTGGCATTAAGAAGACCGCCAATGGCCTCTCCAGTTCGCAAAGCAATTTCTTCAGTGGCTTTACCCATAAGGAAAGCAAGCGGCATAATCGCAATCATTGAGAAGACAAACGCAAGTTCGCCCATATGAGAATAATTGGCGTAAAGAGCAAGTGGTATAGCCAAAAGAAGAACATTCAATTTGTTCTTTCTTGGGTCAAAAGATGCCAATAAATGGTCCATGGCTTCTTCGATTTCATCGGTTAAGTCATTCGATGCCTCGATGACCATACGCACTGGAGGTTCCGACATGTTTTGGTCGAAGGAGAGTCAGCCCTTGAGTTCACCGCTTAGATGTGATTCAATCGTCACTCTTTTTACGGCCAACTGTGCGTCGTTTTGGCGCCTTTCGAGGAGCTGCCCGACGACCGACTGCGCGCTTCTTAGCAACAGGCTTTGGTTCCTCTTCCTCGTCGTCTTCGTCATCGTATTCGCCCCAATCGATTCCATCATCATCGTCATCTTCTTCGGTGACAATTTCTGGGACGTCCTTCTTTTGACGTGTTTTACGTGAAACAGTGTTCACGGCAAAGGGATCTTCTTCCTCTTCTTTCTCCATCGTTTCTTCCTTCTCTTCTGGTGCAATGGATTTTTCTTCAGACTTGTCACTGGTATCTGTCACAGCATTCATGTCAAGGTCTTGTGAAGTACCAATAAATTCTGACATCCAATCTTCATCTTCGTCATCGTCATCACCGCTCTTCTTCTTCTTTGGACCGCTCATGCTGGTTCGAATAACCATCAGCATTACGATTAAAGAGAAGACAAAGATTCCGGAAAGAATCCATACAAGAATGTAAGGAGGGTCCGTCATCGAAGGGTTAATTGTAATCGGTTCTGGCTCAGGCTGAAGCGACTCAACATAGTTACATGAAGTTGTTCCATCGAGTCGGTTTCGACAGTCATCGACCAGAAAAATCACGCTGGTTGAACGTTCGTTTCCTGCGGAATCGATTGCCCGAACAAAGACCGCGTGTTGGCCGGGGAGGAAGTTACCGGCGGAGAAGTCAAGGTCCAGAACAACTGAACTGTTATCGCCGTTAAGATCAGTAACAGAAGTTACTTCAGTCCATGGTGTTGAAACGGATTGAGGAGCTCCATAATTGTAGGTGAATTTGTATTGGAATGAATCGATTCGGACATCATCTTGAGCACCAGCAAGAACTTGGATAACATTACCATAGAGATATTTTGAATTACTATCGGAACTCGATGAAGGTGAATAAATGGTCACTTGAGGGGGAACGGCGTCAACGGCTCTATCGGTCCAATTTTGTGTGGCTTGATTATTCGACTTATCTTCCATTTCCACTTCAAAAACCATGTTGCCAGCAATGGTTGAAGCGGTAATAAAGAAGTCGAGTTGATACACTGGCCCTCGGTCTGGATTCCCAGCATTTTCTTGAATCAAAGCCATTTCTCTGGTACCGCCAGAAACATCGCCCCCATTCACTGTCGTGATGTTTATGGTTGGGCTGACATCGAGGTACTCATCAAACTCAATTTGAACCTTATAATCTCCAGCGACCAAAGATGGGCTGGTAAAGGCTTCATTGTCTTCATTGATGAGAAGAAGAGATGCTTGAGGGGCTTTCGTATCCTCTGTCACTTTAATCGCATTCGAGCCGATTCCAGAATAAGTCTCAGGATTACTGTTACTCCACTTATCCGTGATGGTAATTGCATACCATACCTCACGGTCAATGTCATCGGGAATGTCAAGTTGACGGAAGAACGTAGGTTCTTGGGAAATTCCTGCGTTGATATTGTCAATCGCAAGTTCCCAACCTTCTTCATGAATGGAGCTGATTTCGCTTTCATCTTCACCGAATGGTTCGCCATAATGGCGCCATATTTGATAGGTTTCATCGGTTTCTAATAGGTTGTTGAACCATTCGATACTGACTTTATTGAGTGGACCTATCGAATCAACGACTTTCATTCCGACTCGAGATGGTTCTACCGTGTCTTCTTTGTTATCTTCATCGATTTGGTAGACATTTTGATTCAAACCTTTATCCATGTAGGTTCCTGAAAGATGGCCATAAAGAGCCTCGGTTGTTACAAAGTAAAATGGTTGCTCAGCTTGAAGTCCATCAGCGAGGGCTACATCGAACGTGCCGATACCATCGCTCACTGAACCAAGCCAGGTGAGAGAACCGTTGAAAGACGCCCATACCTCTTCGGTGACTCGGAATCCACCGGACCAAATATGGTAGCGCTCCCCTTCGACACCGAGTTGGTCGGTCCAAGTGACTCGAGTGGTCGAGTTGCCAATGAATTCAGCATAAACATCAGTGGGTTCAGCAATCCATGGAGACCACGCATCTTCTTCTACTTCGGGTGAACAAGAGGCTGCAGATATATCTGTGTTGTATGCACCATGGAAATCGACCGTGACTATGCAATAGTATGCGGAACCTAAGCGTCCCGTAGGAACCTCATAAGGAAACGATTCTTTATCTTCTTCAACCGTTGCAAGATATTGAACGTCCCAACGAAGGGTTGAACTAAACGATGTACCGGACATGTAGATTCGGTAAGATTCCCCGTTTGTACCACTCGCATCATTCCACGTAACAGTAGTCGTTCCACCTCCAGTCGTCGCATTTGCAATAAAATCAGCATTTATCAAAATAGCATCGCCTGGGGGCATGTTATCTTCAACGATTGGCGATGTCATGGCGTTGTTTGAAAGGAAACGGATATCCATGTAATCGATTCCAATTTCAACCCCATTTGGAAGCAAGTAGGTAACTGAATAATAGGCAGCACGGTCGGTGTTTTCTGGCACCGCAAGGGCCACGGAAGAGGTCCCAGCAGGGAGCACTGCAATCGGTGTTTCAGTAGCCAGCATAGCCCCATTTGCTCGAGTAACTGGGTATGGTGTTCTGTAGAGGTGGATTTGGTATGCATTTTCGCCCGATACTGGAAGGATTGGGTTAATGTCGTTATAATTGACCCATTGCAATGTAGTGTTACTTGTGCCTGGGTCGAATGAGCCAATGAGGTTGTACGGCGTACGGATGGGCGTTGTCTGTTCAAATACTGGAGTTGCGATTACAGAAGCATTGATGTCCAGATCAAATAATTCACTCCCATCGGCAAGCGTTGTGGTTACGGCATAATAGAAACTGCCATTCACACCTGGGGGTATGAGAAAAGAAGTCGCGTGTGTGCTTTCACTTACCGTCCCATTGATTCCTCGGCAATTGAATGCGATATTGAGAACTGCTGGGGAAGAACAGGCTATGATTCCAGTTTGGAAGGGTGTCAAATTGTTAATGTTTTCAGAAGTAATAAGGTCACTTGAACGATAGACATTGTAGGTTGCGTTAAACAACCCAAGGAGTACTGAACCGTCGGTATCGATGTTTCTCCAGGTCACCGTAGTGGTCTCGGACATTGGATCAAACTCAGCATGGATATCTTGGGCCTGTAAATTAGCAGGCGCACCGAGGTCTTCAGCCGATACATGGCTGAGTGGCGCCAATGCAAGAAGCATGCAAAACACAAGGAAAATCGCTTTTCTCCTGCCTTCAATATTGAGCACACTGTCTGTCATCATCCCTCTTGTCACAAGCAACGGTTATGAGCATGTCGCATATTCAACCGTTAAACAAGGGTTTCAACACACCCCTACGGGGTGACCACGAGGTAGAAATTACTCGTCTTCAGAAGACTGATTTGGCTGAGGTAATGGGTCTTCTGAATCGATACGTGAAATCTCGGTTTTGGCTTGTTGGAAACGGACGAGGAAAGTCCACAATCCGCCAAAGGCAGAGATCAAAACTATCACACTCAACGGATTGATTGGAATGTGGTCGAGGATGCCTGGGAACATCCCAAAATCTTCAACACCTGCAAGGATGAAAATACCGGTGAGGAAAATGGCTACAATCGAAAGAATGGTTCGATCGGCTCTGGAGAAACCACGGTAGTTACGCGAACCGGCTACTGCTTGCGCTTGAGTCCCCATATATGAGCCAAGTAAAGTAAGCCATGCTGCTATTAAACCAAGGGTGAAATCGCCCACGAAAACAGAGCCTGCTATGCAAAGAATCCAAATTGAATCGAGCAAACGGTCAAAGGTATGATCGAGATAGTCCCCCCAGCGACTCACATTGCCGTATTTACGTGCTAAAGGGCCGTCTAAACCATCCAAAATCATGGCCATAATAATCAATAATCCGCCGCCAAACAACATGGACGCGCCAAAAGTAGAATCATCTGCGGTCAAAACGGCAAGTCCGCCGAGAATGCCTATAGGGAGTGCAACCCATGTTACCGTTGCTGGTTTTACACCTGCAAGTGAATCTAAAATTGGATTCAGCAGGCCTTCCCACGCGTCCCGTAGTTTTTCTAAAGCCATGATTCTCAATCACCTGCAGTGAGCGAGAGGTGTTTGTTGTTGCGGTTCATCGTGAGCAAAAATGGTGACTTACATCCATCCAATCGCTTGCGAACTCAATTCTGTAAGTGGTAGGGATGGGCATTTATTTCCCACCCATTCAATAATCTGCGACTGCATTTCTTCAATCGTTAACGAAGTGCTGTCAAGTTCTAAAATGGGTGCTTCAATTTCAAATTCTAAAAGTTCAGACCATGTTCCAGAAAGCAATTCCCATTCCACATTTGCTGCTATTTTTGATGAGGTATACGCTCTGCCTTCCAAACGCTGCTTTAATTGTACAGGGTTACATCGTAAAATAACGATGGCATCGACTTCAAGAAGGTGAGAGAGGTGACCATCGATGAAGGTGATTCCTTCTCCTTCATTATGCCATTTTTCGGCTAAAAGGTGGATGTCGAGCGGCGCTGAATCGTCGGCAGAATCGACCGCATCTAAGCACCCATGCTGCTCCGCTAAGTCTTGCAGTGAAAGCACCGTAAAGGACGTGCTCAATGCTTCACAAAGCGTGGTTTTACCTGTGCCGGGCGTACCTGTAATTGCGATGCTGACTCGTCCGTCCATGTTTCCCCATCACCTCAGCCAAATAAACGCCAAGGCTTGAATTTTGAAAGAAGGTATCGTTCTGAAAGAGTTTTACCTTGGCCGAGGCGAACAAGCAAAGGCATCATAGGTCATCACTCACAGCAGTGATTGTCGCCATGTTTGGAATGAATGACCCCGCTCAAACCCTGCTTCAATTGGAGCGGTATATCGAGGACGGGAGAATGGAAATGTCAGAGGTCATGGCAACCCAATTCACAGAGATGTTTCTCTCTCAGAAAAAAAGAACGCCTGATGCTCAAATTATGTTGGTCAAAGGTTTGCGGATTCTTTGTGATGTTTTTTTGGCCCGGGGTAAAGTTCAACGGGCGATAGCAAGCGTGAAGATTCTCCATCGTGAACGGAAAAAGCTGATTCGTACCCTCACAGCCGGTGCACCTCATTTGCTTGAAAAAATGACTGCACCAGCGGAAGACTATCGACGCGCAGGTAGAATTTATGCAACTGCGGGGAAAAAGGGACCTGCGATGAAGGCTTTTTCCAAATGTGAAAAGCAATCCCCGGGTCATGTAGCCAGTGCAATGGAGGCGTGTCAACTGCTTGGATTCGACAAGAAACTCGTCAGTCGATTCGTTTCAACCGTTCACGCTGCTGGACCTGTTATTTTGGCCAATGGGCGCTTTGTATTACAACCTCCGAGTTTGCCTGAAGCCGACGCTCGTGAGGCAAAAACTACCTTACAATCTGCAGTTGATGCCGGAGTCAGTTTAAGCGATACTTGTCAGCAACAAATCACTCGAATCACGGAAGAAATTGGGGCTATTGAGCGCGGTGAAGCGGCGGCAAACGCTCGACTGCAAGCGGCAATGGATCTGTTAAAACCACAACACGACTACTACAAGTATTGAGCTTGGTAACGAGAGATGGATTTGAACCATCGATCTCCGGGTTATGAGCCCGACGGGATATCCAGACTACCCCACCTCGTTATGGCCTTGGCTGAACCCCTCCCGTTCTTCAATGCACCGATGGCGCTGCAACGTAATACGGGTGGCAATATTCAAGATTCTGAAGCAAAAAATACCAAATCCGGCATTGGATTGATGAAGAAGGAGTGCTTGTCTCTGCATATGCGGGCCCACTTGCCAATCCCCACCTTGCTATGCGCCCTGCTTATTTGCGCATCTTTTGCAGGTTGTTTGGGTGACGAAGAAGAGGAGGGCAAAAACAGTGTTATCGATTTCGTAGTTTACTACGATACAACCTCCGGTGTTATTGAAGAAGTTGTGCAAAATAATCAACAAATTTCTGAAACTGGGGTCGAATTAACCTTTGACTTCTCCTACACCAAATCCTCAGCTGGTGAAATGGTGACCTTCTACTATATTCCGGGAGATGGCTCTAGTATGGTCGAAAATAACGCCGCAGAAAACGGTGAAATAACCTACACCTACCTTACCCACGGCTTGTTTTCTGCCGCCATTGGTGCAATCGATGACCAAGATAATGAATACTTCGAAAACATAACCATTCGTATCGACAAACAAATCACATGGTCTGAAGATAACACGGCGACTCCGGATACCATGAACATCGAGACCACCCCCGACTGTATCTGTGATGCGCCTGAACAAATTAAAATTGATTCTACCATAACAAACCCACCAAATGGCGGACCGGGATTGCCCTTTGGAGGGCAATCGGTTACCGTGACATGGAGATTGCTCAATTCAACCGATGCCATTGCAACAGAATCAGCACCTGAACAAATTGGCGACGGACAAGATGCAAGTTGGATGCACAACCAATACTTTATCGAACCTGGAACTTGGAAACTCGAAATCGATGTTACGGCAGAAGGAGATGGCGATGAACAAGTCACCGTTGACCATACCGTCACCATCGCCTATGTCGCTGACGAAAGTGTCCCGAATCCGATGACAACTCCTGAACCTGAAGAGTAGAGATTACCTTCATCCATTCACTTTCCGTTTTGCGAAAAGTGAACTTAAAGTGAAAAATACCAGTCGGGTCTATCGTTTAGAGTGTTCGTTTGCCGCATTCTCGAGGCCATCAATTACCGCGCCCTGTTTCTGTCTTTGATATACTGTTGGCAGACCAGAGGGAGTTGGAAGTGAACACATATGGCAACCAAAACAAAGAAATCTGCAAAACTTGAAATTGAAAACAATGAAGACCCGAAGGAGGAAGCACCTGTATTGATGCCACCCGAAGAGGACGTACCCGAAACTCTCATCGAAGACCTTCCTGGCGTAGGTCCTGCCACTGCAGAAAAACTGCGTGAAGCTGGATTTGATGAACTCCTCGCTCTCGCAGTTATGTCACCTGGCGACCTTGCGGACCAAGCTGAACTCGGTGAGGCAGTTGCTACGAAGATCATTAACGGTGCTAAGAAAATGGCAAACATCGGTGGTTTCCTCTCCGGTGGTG
Organism: uncultured Candidatus Poseidoniales archaeon; assembly: GCA_905182635.1. Taxonomy (GTDB): domain Archaea; phylum Thermoplasmatota; class Poseidoniia; order Poseidoniales; family Poseidoniaceae; genus MGIIa-L1. The sequence continues at coordinate 2,467 of CAJJCM010000005.1, read as the reverse complement.
CACTTCTTGAACGACGACGCGAAGTTCTCAAACTCTCCGCCAAAGTCCAATCGATTGATGATTTACTCGGCGGTGGTTTTGAAACCCAAGCCTTGGTTGAAGTCTACGGGGCATTTGGCAGCGGAAAAACACAAATCGGTCATCAATTGGCCGTGAATTGTACCCTTCCTTTGGAAGAAGGTGGATTAGATGGCGATATTTTTTACATCGATACAGAAGATACATTCCGGCCAGAGCGAATCACACAGATGGCTCGAGGATACGGACTTGACCCCGATCAAGTGCTCAGTCGAATCCATGTTGCACGTGCGTACAACTCTGCTCACCAGATGCTTTTGGTTGATGAAATTAAGCGAATGAGCAAAGGACTCAATGTCAAGATGATTATTGTTGATTCGCTAACAAGCCATTTCCGAGCTGAATTTATCGGCCGAGCAATGCTTGCAAACCGCCAACAAAAACTCAATCGCCACCTCAAGGATTTGAAACAACTTGCAGATATTAACAATGCACTTGTTCTTGTAACCAACCAAGTTCATTCGAAGCCCGATGCTATGTGGGGCGACCCTACAAAGCCGATCGGCGGTCACATTCTTGCCCACGCTTCGACCTTCAGACTTTATCTCCGCAAAGCAAAGGGTGGACGAAGAATTGCTCGTTTAGTCGATTCTCCAAACTTGCCTGACGGTGAATGTGTGTATCAAGTCACTCAAGAAGGTCTTCGCGACTGAGTGGTGTGAGAAAAACCCTCCAAAAACTGCTGGTTTAGCCATCGAGAGGTGCGGCACATTCAAGGTCACTTGGGTAAGCATGACCCTCATGCGACACTTGATTGAACGTGTATTGGAACTTACAGAATCTGAAATTTCAAGTCCAACAACTGCGACTCCTCCTCTGGGAGAAGGCAGTGAAGTAGAACTTCAGGCACTGTTGGAGTCACTCCAACCCCGCATTCGAGTGTATGGTGTTGGAGGAGCTGGTTGTAATGCAATCGGTCGACTTTGCGACGAAGGTTTATTTGAAAATTCTTACGTTACAGGTTATGCTATCAATACCGATGCTCAAGCATTGCTTATGTCACCGATTGAAGAAAAGGTTTTGATTGGTAGAACCGCTCGTGGACGAGGCGCTGGTGGAGACCCCTCCAAAGGAGAAGCTGCTGCACTTGAATCCGAATTGGCACTACGACGAATTACAAATGATACTCAACTCGCTATTATTACAGCGGGAATGGGCGGAGGTTCAGGAACGGGTGCTGCTGGGCAAATCGCTCGACTGGCAAAACAACAAGGTGCCATGACGATTGCTGTGGTCACCTATCCATTCCAATCCGAAGGAGCCCTTCGCAAGCAAAATGCTGAATGGGGACTTGAACGATTGAGAGAACATTGTGATACGATCTTAGTGATTCCAAACGAGCGTTTGTTGGAGATTGAGGGTGTCAAAGATTTACCCATTTCCAGTGCTTTCCGAGTTGGAGATGAATTGCTTGTTCGTTCAATTACCGGCGTTGCAGAATTACTCACCATCGACGGAATGGTTAACCTCGACTTTGAAGACCTTCGTTCTGTCATCAACTTTGGAAGCGGTGTTGCCATGATTGGATTAGGGTCCGCTTCTGGGCCTGGGCGTGCTGAAGCTGCTACGATGGAAGCATTGCATTCACCGTTACTCGATATCGATACATCAGATGCACGAGGCGCACTCATCAACGTAGTTGGAGGAGCGAATCTGACGCTTGGAGAAGCTGAACGCTGTGCTAAAATCATCAAAGACCAAATTTCACCACATGCCCAAATTATCTGGGGTGCAGCGGTCAAGGAGGAATTGGGCGAGGAACTGCGCGTAATGCTTGTCTTAACAGGTGTCAAGAGTGAACAAATCCATGGTGCCAGTGAAAATCGACAATTACGAGCCTTACGTAATCAACAAATCGAGTTCGTCAACTGATTATTTCACCACAATGTAAAGACAAGTGAGGATGGCAAAAAGCCCTCCGATAATGATTGAAAAATCAGTGAGTGAATACGTTTGGTCGATGTCTGGTTGAAGCAAAGTTCCATCGAAGCTCGAGCCTGGTAGTGTAACGCCATACGAGTTCCAAGCATCACCCATTGGATTTTCATTTCCATTGACTGCGTTCCCATATACAATGAATTCAACGATTGTAGAATTATCATGGGGGGCGGTCCAAGAAAAATTCCACACACGGTATGAGTTTCCTTCACTGGTATGCGTCCAACCATCCTCGAGTTCTTGTGTTTGATTTAGATTCTCAAACTCGATGATACCATTACTTACCAAAAGGCGGAAACCGCCTTGTGAAGCGTCAGTTTGAACTTCAATGCTGCTTTCAATCACAAGTGCGAGGTCAAGAGTTTGATTGCTCTCAAACGATACTGGAAGGCCAACGATAGAAGTTTCAGTGATGTTGGAGGCGCCTCCATGGCAGGTGCAACCATCGTTG
>CAJJCM010000004.1 GCA_905182635.1 uncultured Candidatus Poseidoniales archaeon | reverse complement strand
TTGGAAATCCAACCTAAAGTGCCAGTAGCACCAACGTCACATTCATCTGCATCAGTAGATGAGGCCACACAATTACTCGATGTGCCGTAAGAACCAGGACCGAAAGTATCACAAATACCATCATTATCATCATCGAGGTCTTCTCCGGAATCTTGACAGCCATCAGAATCGTAGTCTGTCCCCGAGGTCGAAGTCCAACCTAAATCGCTATCGTTTGCGGTGCATTTATCATTGGTGTCGAGGATTCCATCGTTGTCATCATCGTTGTCTTCTCCGGAATCTTGACAGCCATCAGAATCGTAGTCTGTTCCTCCATTGGAAGTCCAACCTAAATCGCCAAGTTGGCATATCGTCTCACTGGTGTCTACGATTCCATCGTTATCATCGTCAGTGTCTTCTCCGGAATCTTGACAGCCATCAGTATCGTGATCTGTTCCTGCACTGGAAGTCCAACTTAAAGTGCCAGTTTGGGCTGCGGCACAATCATCAGCACCGTCGAGAACGCCGTCGTTATCATCATCAAGTTCTTCTGATTCAGAATCTTTACAGCCATCACCATCGTAGTCTAATACTCCATTGGAAGTCCAAGGCATGAATCCTTTCGGGCAAATATCAGTAGCGTCTAAAACTCCATCGTTGTCATCATCATCGTCTTCGACGTTGTCATCTTTGCAACCATCAGAATCGTAGTCTGTCCCCGAGGTCGAAGTCCAACCTGTAACGCCATTTGGACAATCATCAGCACCATTGAGAACGCCATCGTTATCGAAGTCTGTAGGGGAACGTCCTGTGAAATGGGCTGGATGTTCATCAGCGAGTTCAAGTGTGTTAGACTCGACTTGAGGCGTAGAATCTTCATCCTCAAATTCAAAGTCAATGAACATCACTTGAGCGGATGAAATCGATGACATCAGAAACATCAATAGGGCTACAAAAGAGGCCAACTTGTGCGAACGCTCCGCTAACATAGTTTGGGGTGTATGGATGGTCTTTTTATCCTTCCGTTGAAAAGCGCTATACTCAAAAGCCATAATCAGTATTTTGAACCCGCTTTGGGATAATACTTTCGTTACAATGAAGGGCAAAGAACATGGCTAAGAATCGTTTGGAATCACCATGCCTCACCTGCTTTACTTTGGCCGAGACAGGGTCGTTTTGGAATACCTTGTCGAAGCAGGATGTATACCGGTGAAGGATATTAAAGATGCAAATGTTGTCGTGGTTGAAAGCTATGACAACCGTTCACTAAATCTATCTGAACGCCTGACTGGAACCATTGGTTTGATGAGACAGGCCATTGATGAAATTGAGCGCTCACCCGTGAATCGAATGGTGGTCATCACCGACCAATCTTCGACCAAAGGCACCATGCGGAAGGGGACGAACTCTGGAGTCGCTCTTGATGATGTTCACGGCTTTGGAACTTTGACTGCAGAAGTGTTGAGTCGAATGGCAGCCAATCTGGGCGTCAAAACGAAGGTCTATCGTCTTCAGGCGGATCAAATTCAAAAATCTCTACCCCACATCCATGCATTCCTTGCGAGTGATGAAGGCTTCCCTGATTACGAAGTGGTGACTTGGAGCGCATAGCCTCAAGTAGACCCGTGCCCAGTTGAAGTTATGAGCGAAGAATTCATCGTCAATCAGGCCCAACAATTGGATACAGAGTTTCTCATCTACACCGGGAACTTCTGCGGCTATTGTACTGCAGCAAAGCGTTTTCTTGACCAAAAAGAGCTCACATTCACCGAGTTTAATTTCGATGAAGTGCCAAATTTGCGACAGCAAATAGTCGAAGCAACTGGGCATCGTACTGTGCCGGTCATTTTTGATATCAAAGGTGAACAACCCGTGTACATTGGTGGATATGACCAATTACAACCGTATTTGCGACAACGCAGTTAACCATTCCTTCAACGCACCATGGTGTTCCATTGGAATCATGTGGCCTTTTGGATGTTCAATCAATTCCATAGCCCACCCCGCTGATTCGAACACATGAGCTACCGCCCAACCATCTTGAATTGAAACTCTCAAATCTCGTTCACCGTGCATCCAAAACAGATGTTTGGGTTCGAGTTCGGCAAGACGAAGACGAAGTTCCATCTCTCGAACAAGTCGAGTACCCATCGCCACGACGCCAACAATCCGATCTGCAAGCGGCAACTGCAACATTTCCTGAGCCATTGCACCACCTTGTGAAAAGCCACCAACCACTAAAGGGCCGAGTGGTGCATGTTCTGCGATGAGTTGTTCGAGTTGTGAAAGTGAAGAATCAACATCGATGAGCTCTCTACGTGACAGCGTCATCCGACGTGTTGCATCAGCATCTTCGTCCTCATAGCGCCACCAAGTTCGTCCACGACGAGGGTGAGAATATCTCGCTTCAGGGACAATAAGAGTCCAACCCTCTGGAAGAATCTTTTCGGCAAATGGGCGCATCATGCTGGCATCCCCAGTCATCCCATGCATCATGACGAGCGTAGGCAAAGGTAACCCTCACAGTTCCCATTGGAACACGAGTGCACCTGCAACTTTGAGGTGAACAAACGACTCAGGGCCACGAACCGTTACGGTCAGCGAATACTCGCCGGAATTCGAGGGTATGGTTCCAATAGCGCCTTTCTCTGTTGCACCAGAGCCCCATGCCCTGGTAAGAGGAGAAGCCCCTGCATGGTCTTTCATCGAGAGTGAACCCGAACCACCTTGGCTTATTTCAACATCAAGGTACCACACCAGTGTATTCCAATTTCCTTCAGAAGGATGGCCTTCATCGAGAAACGTATCATACACTTCTTGGTCATTCTCTTCATACATTCTGTCGATTAAATCACGAGCACGATAAAAGAAGACATCGCCACTGTAGCTGTCTCGAGCCACATTGAGGTCCATTCGTAATTGTCGTTGGCCTTCAGCATCCCGCCAAACAAAGTTTTCGAGGAATCCCTTGGAGCCACTGAAAGTGTAGGATATTTCGTGTCCTTCAGCCGATGTGGCTGAGACGCGAGCGTCACCGTTGTTGATGGAATCAGTTGTTGCTGTCCAATCTTGCCCGAACAAAGTGAATCCCCAGGTATCACCGATTGTCCATGGGAAGGAGAAGACTGATTGTGGTTCACCGTTTTCATAGACGGATAATCCATCAAGAGTGATTCTGCCAATGAATGGGTTATGATTGATGACTGCGTGACGTTGTGCCTCTCGCTCTGAAGAGATGCCGAGTGTGTAGACGCCTTCTTCAGTGTCAACTTCGGCAACGACTAATCGAGCACTGTCTTCACCAAATTGTGGAGTGATGAAGGTATAGAGCCACTGATTACCGACTTCCCATTCAGGAAGCAGTTTCTGTTCTTCAGTCGTGGAATCAGAACTGGATGAGGCGAGGGAGCCAGTCGTACAACCTGCTAAAACGCTGGTACACATCAAGAGCAGCAACATTGCGGTGACTTCGAACCTACGGCCCATGTTCCTACCCTAGCGGGCTTTCTTCAAGAGCCTAACGCTTCAAAGCGAATCAAAGAAGTCCAGTTTCTGTGAGCTTGCCGGTTCCGGCAAGAACAACTGCAACAATGGCCATCAATTTGATGAGAATGTTGAGTGATGGACCCGAGGTGTCCTTGAATGGGTCTCCAATGGTATCGCCGATAACTGCTGCTTCGTGGGCAGCATCGCCTTTCTCTGCACCTTCAATGTGGCCTTGTTCGATTGCTTTCTTTGCATTGTCCCAAGCACCACCAGCGTTGGCCATGAACAAAGCCATGAGAACACCTGTGACCAAAGAACCTGCAAGAAGACCACCGAGTGCTTCCGAACCAAGTGCAAGACCTACTGCAACTGGAGCGACGATAGCAACAACACCAGGACCGACCATCTCACGAAGGGCTGCCTTGGTCGAAATATCAACACAGGAAGCACTGTCAGGATACATGACCCCTTCGGCTTCAATTTGTGTTGGCCATGTTGAGACATCAGCAACGTCAACACCTTCTGGAGTATCTGCTTCGAGAGCCTTTCTCATGACTGCGAATTGGCGTCGGATTTCAACAACCATGTCACCAGCAGCCTTTCCGACTGAAGTCATGGTCATTGCAGCAACTACGAAGGGTAGACCGCCACCAATGAGAAGCCCAACGACAACCAGTGGGTTATCGAGTGACAAGTTCATGTCTCCGCCGAATTCTGCCATGTAAGCAGCAAATAATGCAAGTGCGGTCAAAGCAGCAGACCCGATAGCGAATCCTTTGCCAACTGCAGCGGTTGTGTTTCCAATCGAATCGAGTTCATCAGTAATTGCTCGGACATCTGCTCCAAGGCCGCTCATCTCTGCAATTCCACCAGCATTGTCAACAACTGGTCCGTAAGCATCGACGGTCATGGTGACACCGACTGTAGCGAGCATACCCATGGCAGCCATAGCAATACAGTAGAGGCCGTAGTCCGCACCACCGAAGTGGTTCGCACCAAGAATACCTGCTGCGATGAGGAGAATTGGAACAAAGGTGGACATCATACCGACGGACAATCCTGCAATACCATTGGTCGCAGGTCCTGTTTTCGACATTTGTCCAATGTGTTGAATTGCCTTAGTTTTGATGCCGAAAACCGGTTCAATACCAGTATAGTATTCGGTGACCAGACCGATCAGGATTCCGACCACACTGCCGAGAACAACCGAATGCATAACACCGATATCAACATCGATCAAGCCTTGACCAAGAGGTCCTTCGGAAAGAGCCAGATAGCCACCAATCCAAAAGAGGATAGCGCCGATGAAGGTGGTGTATCGAAGGGCTGCTGCTGCATCCTTGAGGTTCTTGAGAAGAACCATTGAAAAGACACCAACAATAGAAGCAATGTAACCAATTAATCCAAGCATAATTGGCATAATAACATAATCCACGCCACCGTTAAAGTCATCTGAACTCGAAATAATCATGGCTGCAATGATGGAACCGACAAAGGATTCAAAGATATCTGCACCCATTCCAGCGACATCGCCAACGTTGTCGCCAACGTTATCTGCGATAACACCTGGATTTCGTGGGTCATCTTCAGGAATACCTGCTTCGACTTTACCGACAAGGTCAGCACCGACGTCGGCAGCTTTGGTGTAAATACCGCCACCGACACGGGCAAAGAGTGCAATGGATGAAGCACCCATACCAAATCCTGCTGCTGCTGAAAGGTTTGAGCCATCATCTCCAGCACCAAGCCAGTATGCAATCAGTGAGATTCCAAGCAGACCAAGTCCACCAACAGAAAGGCCCATGACGGCTCCACCGTTGTATGAGACTGCCAAAGCACCGGCTTTACCGTCATTCTTGGCAGCCATTGTGGTTCGACCGTTCGCAGAAGTTGCCGCACGCATTCCCGAGAATCCGGCAATGACTGAAGCAATCGCACCTGCAAAGAAGGCGATTGCAGTATCAGTGTCATTCAAAAATGCTAAGACTGCACCGACAACTACGACGAACACAGCAAGTACTTTGTATTCTGCAACAAGAAATGCCATTGCACCTTCTTGAATTTCTTTTGTGATACTGGCAACTTTCTCGTTGTCAATTTCCACTTTGTTCACTTGTTTGTACAGCATAAACGCAATAGCAAGTCCGACGAGACCTGCACCTACGGCAATCATTGGTATATTATCCATCATTATAGAACACCTGTAATGCCGGCGACCAAAGAGCCCTTGATAAGTGGTTCCCTCAAAAAAACACCCACTGCACGACTTTTTGAGGGGTTTACCTTACCGCCGATACCGTTTCAAATACCGGCTGAGCAAGCAATTATTGAAAGGGGAGATACGACAGCATGGGATTGATGAGCATCACTGCAGAGGAGGTCTTGGCCGAAATCGGCCCAGTTCAAGAGATCCTTGATGAACACGATGGTGTTGTTACTGTTATCGATACAACCGATGGGAATATCATGCTCTCACTCGATGGTGGATGTACTGGTTGTTCCTCAACGCCAATGACTGCAATGCAAATCTACTATTCTCTCAAGAAACTGGACCACATCAACGATGTGATTTTTGTCAATGGCGAATTACCGGAATATATGCGCACATTCATCGACAAGAAAATGGAAAAGGAAGCGGCGAGCACTGAACCCGTCGATACCGATTCGTCACAACCTCGTGGCGAAATAATCTGATTATTCTTCTTCGCCGGATTTTCCGATGGTGTGTGGATTGGCTCCGAAAGAGACGTTTTCACCTTTGATATTCATTCGGGCAGCAATTGCGATCACTATACAGACCAGTGAGAGTGGTTTTGGAAGGTAATTTGAACCCCATAATTCTCCACCGGAAAGCGAGAGCCACCAGAGTACTGCTGCTGCTGTTACCAACAACAGAGCAATTATATTTTGAACGATATTTTCTGCTTTTTCAGAGCGTGAAAAGGTCGCGATAAAGGTGAAGAGAAGTACGGAAACACCACAGAGCAATTCAGCCAGATGTTCGATGAAATCAGTACTGACCATGAAGGAGCCTATGACTTATGGTTCTTCAACATGAAGTTCCATTGGGAATGGAGAGAGCAATGTTTGAGAAGGGTCGAGTGTATCGTCCTCCATGGCAGGTGGCGGTTTCACACTCCCGAAGGCTCGACCGAGTGGCCCGCCTTATTTTTCCCGTAACCAAATCGCTTCTGTTCTTCACCAAGTCGCTGTTTTGCTTGAACTCAATGGAGCGAATGTGTTTCGGGTTCGTTCCTATCAAAACGTGAGCCGTATGCTTGGCGGGCTCACCGAAGATTTGGGAGAACTCGTCGCAACTGGTCGCCTCTTAGAGATAAAAGGAATTGGAAAAGGCCTTGGTTCTGCTCTTACTCAAGCCATTGCTGAAGGACGTTGGCCAAGCGATTGGGTCGATTTGCATGAACAAACGCCGAAGGGTTTGATCGAAATGCTCGGCATCCCTGGGCTTGGGCCGAAGCGAATCAAATTGATGAAAGAAGAATTAGGTGTCGATTCTGTTGCGGCCTTGAAACAGGTGGCGCTTGATGGATTAATTGCACCCATGAAGGGTTTTGGTGAAAAATCACAACAACGGATGCTGGATGGCATCGAATTGCTTGCACGCTTCAGAGCACGTCGTAGACTCGATGTCGGTTTAATGTATGGCGAGGCGTTTCAAACCAAAATCGCAACAATCGATGGCGTCATAAAAGCACAGTTAGCAGGGAGTGCTCGACGGCGCAAAGAAACCATTGGAGATTTGGATTTGGTTGTCGCTGTCAAGGATGAAAACCGTGAAATGGTGTCGGAAGCAATTCTCGGATTACCAGGTATCGCAGATATCAAAGGTGCAGGAGATTCGAAAATCAGTATTATTCTTGACACAAGCATCTTCGAAGGTGGATTCACAGTCGGGCACATTGACCCGAATGTATTGGAGGCAATTGGCGGAGATGATTACGAGCAATTGGAAAGCGGCGGGACGATTGACGCCCAAGTTCGATTGGTACCTCCCGAAGTATTCCCGTTCACTTTGGCCTATTTCACCGGCAGTAAAGAACACAATATTGCATTGCGTCAACGGGCCATTGACCGTGGCTTGAAACTCAATGAGTTCGGACTGATTCCAGATGCGAAGGCTGGAGATTTGAAAGGAATGGCAGCAGCACAGTTCTCACTCCCTGCTACCAATGAAGAAGAGATCTATCGCCATCTCGACCTTGAATGGGTGACGCCAGAACTTCGGGAAGATACCGGCGAAATATTGGCAGCAGAATCTTCAGGCTTACCGTCCTTGCTTACAGGGAAAGATATTCGCGGAGCACTGCATAATCATACCACGCTTTCGGATGGCGAGGCTACTCTTGAGCAAATGGCTGATACTGCCCGTAAAATGGGCTGGAATTGGCTGGGGGTTGCTGACCATTCACCCACTCTGAAAATTGCAAATGGGGCAAGTGCTGAAGATTTGTTACAACAAGGTGATACAATTCGAGAATACAACAGTGCATGGGCGGATGAGGGTGTAGACTTCCGTTTATTCCATGGTGTTGAATCGGATATTCTTGAGGGAGGCCGATTGGACCATCCCGATGATGTGCTTGCACAACTGGATTACACCGTCGCCTCTGTCCATGCGATTTCGAAGTGGAAAGCACGCGATGAGATTCAAAATACAGAAGAATTGATGCGCTGTCTTGACCATCCTTCGACCACAATTCTCGGCCATCCGACTGGAAGAATATTGCAAGGAAGGGATGGATACGAAGTGGATATGTTTGCTGTTCTTGAATACATGGCTGAACAGAACGATGATGGGCATTTGAAAGCTGTGGAATTGAATGCAAGCCCCTATCGATTGGACTTAGATTGGCGCTTATGCAAACATGCGAAGGGATTAGGCGTCCCTCTTATCATCAATCCAGACGCCCATTCAATTCGTGGTTTAGCAGATATCAGTTACGGAGTAATGGCTGCTCGTAAAGGCTGGATTGAATCGGAAAATGTTTTGAATTCACTCTCTGGAGAAGAACTGTCTCGACGACTTGCTTGAAGTGATTCAAACCACACCTTCATGTCACACCGCTTGCTGGCGGTGGTATGCGTCTCTTGAGAACCCTCATCATGGGTGCTGTCATGCTGATTCCCGGCCTTCTTTTGGCGATGCTCATTTGGTACCTTGCTGGCCAGCCGGTCAGTGAACCTATGGAATCACTCATTTGTAACGGAATCCCACTCCTTTCAGTCTCTCTGGGATTACTTTTCGGATGGAAAACTGGTGAAGCCTACGCAGTCAAAATTGAATCGTGAGGTGACTCGATGTCCAGTGTCCATGTCGAACAGTGGCACGAACTTGGTACACTTTTTGAAGCATTTTTCACTTCCATCAACGGGCGTGTTGAACGCAATGAGGATGTTCTACGATTCACCTCCCAGCCTGACCAAGTCGAAACAAGCCTCTCCATCTATCAAAACGGTCATTTTGCTGCAACGATGCCGCTCCATGGGATTGATGCAAAAGTTGAGCAGGTCGTCTTCAAACAACGTGACTTTGAAATTCAACTCCTCGGCGATAGTTTGGATTATGTCTACAGAGTACCTCCCCAATTGTTAACGCCACAAGGTGAATGAAATGAAGCGAAGTGAAAAAGCACAGCGAATTGCCGTCATGCTGGAAGAGTTTTACCCTGTGACGCCAGTTCCTCTCGATCATCAAAACGACTTCCAATTACTGGTTGCAGTCTTAATGAGCGCTCAAACGACCGATGTCAAAGTCAATCAAGTCACGCCAGCCTTGTTTGACAAGGCGGGAACACCTGAAGCGATGGTGAAACTTAGTGTGGAAACTATTCTCAATGATATTCGTCAAGTCGGGTTAGCGCCAACAAAAGCAAAAAATATCCACAGACTCTCCGAATTATTGGTCGAAAGGCATGATGGTGTCGTACCTCAAAGTTTCCAGCATCTTGAGAACTTACCAGGTGTTGGTCACAAAACTGCAAGCGTCGTAATGGCTCAGTCATTTGGAGTTCCAGCATTCCCGGTTGATACGCATATCCATCGCCTTGCTGCTCGCTGGGGCTTATCGAATGATACCAATGTAGAACGGACTGAACGTGACCTCAAGGCTATTTTTCCAAAAAAACTATGGAACAAATTGCACTTGCAAATCATTTTTTTCGGCAGAGAATACTGTCCTGCTCGAGGCCATGACCTCACACAATGCCCAATTTGTTCATGGGCCACAACAAAAAAGCGTATTGCTCAAGAAAAGAAACGCTAGCCTCAGAAAAGTGAGAGGTCGCGTGCAGCGATGTTTGCGAGTACCAATACTCCAACGATGACCGCCGTGACTCGTAAGGCTGTATGCTCATATTTTTCATCATGTGATTCACGAAGTAATGCATAACCAATCATTCCCAAACCAAAGGCTTGCATAATGCTGCTAACAGAGGAGATTACTCGTGTCATATCGGCATGTGCCTCAGTGTCCTTTGCCATTTCTTCAATCGCACCTTCTTTTTCCGGGTCGTAATCAACTGCTGAGGGAATGCCATCCATAGCCATAACTTCAACAAAAACCACTGAAGCAAGAAGAAGAACAACACCCAGCATGAGCCATCGATGAAAAGAATAACTCATTGCAGATTGCTGAAATCCTGCCGCAGGTTGATACGGAGATGCTGAAGGGGGTACAACGATTTGAACTGCTGGTGGGGCTGGAAGTGGGGTTGGGGGGTGAGGGCTTTGCATAGCCTGCGATTCAAGGACAGGGTTATTGTTGTTGCTTCTTCACACATTGAACATTGACGATGCCATTGCTAAAACCAGCGAGGTGACGTATGAAGCAATTCCAGCAACCCATAGCAATTGTATTGATTGCCCAAGAGCAGTCGTCTTTCCCCCGCCTCTCAATCGGTTTGATATGACTGAAACTGCCCACACTTGGAAGAGAATCAATATAGATACAATGATTTTGAACAATCTGATATTTTCTTCGACACCAGATGCATCATCCATGATCGGAAGAGCGAGTCCTGCACCAAATTCGGAGAGAACACTGACCTCGGTTCCGTCAGTTAGCACGAACGATGTGGCTACACCTGCAATTGATTCTCCAAGTTTCATAACAATTGAGATGGTGACGTTCAAACTGGTGACACATGCGATAAGCAAACCGAGCGCAACACCTCGCATGGTGGTTGCTGAGAGTGACCTGCGATGGCGTAATGACAGGAGGTTACCCACCGAACGTGAAACAAGTTCAGCAGTACGAGCCGGCTGGCCTGATGAATGAGAACCTTCAATGTAAATCCGGGTATAACGTGAGATGACGGCAGAATTCGTATCTGCGTTGAAGTAGTCCCATGCGCGGTCAGAGTCAATTCGTGTAGAAAGACGGCGTTCCAAACGGTCGATGGAATTGTCAAGCATTCCAAAATCAATTCCACGAAGCGCCTTGATTGTCGCTGACGGTTCAGCTGAACGGGCCTGTGCTGTGCCACCCAGGGCTCGAATGAAATCAGGATATGTTTCGTCACGCCGGAAAATTTTACGCTCTTCGCGAGAGACCATAATGGCTGGGACAAGCATTGGCGACAATGGGGCTGCAATGAAAAGTAGACCGTAACGGTCCCATTGAGATGTAACTGCTTCCCAAGCAGAGAGAATGGTAAAAAGTGTCACGACCAAAAGAATCGCCGTGAGAATGCTGGCACCAACCAAAGAACGGACGAAGTTGATTCGGAATGGCGTATCAAGGTCATCTCGGGCAAACGTTGGGTCTTCAGGAATCGTAGCACGGAATGCCAATACCCCTCCAATTTGGATAGCCGTAAACAGGAGTCCTGCTAACAATAAGAAACGCATTCGACTTGCTACCATGATTGGTGTGTCACTGGCAGAACCAACTTCAAACAGCACCAAATGAATACCTGCAATCACCAAACCAAACAATCCTGCAGTAACCAATGAGACATATATTTCTTTCATCGCATCTACCGATTCAAGACGTGTATCGTATAATGTAGAATATTGTTCTGCAATCGTTTCTTGTTCCGAACGCATGAACTCATCGATTGCTTGTCCTGCTTCGATTGAAAACGCCATTCGGTCGAGGAAATCAGCCCACAGAGGACTCGGGCTTTGCTGAGCCACTATTCGAGATGCTTCGGGTAAAGAGGTATGCCATTTATCCACTAAAGTTTCAATACTCTGTACTTCATTTGCCAATTCCCCGTAATCACTCATTTGTTTAAGAATATCGAATATCGATTGAGCCGCAACTTCTCCGAGGGAAAGGATACCCATTCGCGTGATGAACATGTGCATCTCTTTTTCGATGAGATTCGCAGAACGGCGAACTTCCAGGAGCGGAAATGCCATCGCAGCACCACCCGTGAGGATTGGTAAAAGTATGATGAATAAAACGCCTGAAGTTCCAGAGAAGAGGCCTTGATCACCCATGCCTCCAGTCACTGCGATGAAGATAAATGCAAAGATTAAACCTGCAAGAGCTGCACCTCCAACCATAAACACAAGGAATTGGATAATCGGAATTTCTACACGACGTAGCGCGATTTGCCAGTAAGACAGTCGCTGCATACATCATCCCTCAGTCATGGTTTATGCCTTTCCAAGTATCAACTGCCTTGTCGAAATATTCCCAACCACTGTTGTAGTAAATTCCAAGTAAATCAAAGACATCATCATAATGCGTCAGGTCTCTGTCAACCATGCGTTGAAGAGCGTCTGCACGCTTGAGCATTTCATCGTAAATATCACGCTTATTAGAAAATCCTGCCATTGCAGCAATTTTGTTTTCCAACAAATGGCTTTGGAACATTCCCCGGAAATAGTGCTTATCCTTTACAGGGTCCCATTCGAACATTCCACGAGTGAGGACACCATCGCTGTGTTTATTGTAACCGATGACTTCATCGATACCTGTGACACGACGAGCGATTCCACCGCCAGGCGCTTCGACTACTTCTTGGAAGATAGCGAAATTCAAGTTATCGAAGAAACGAATTGGAACATTGATTGGGTCGCCTGTGAATCGTTGAATCATCTTAACGATCGAGGATGCGTGGAATGTCGCGATAACAGGGTGACCGGTCTGCATTGCTTGGAAGGCTGTCGCCCCTTCAACACCCCGAATTTCACCAATGATAATGTAACGTGGACGGCTACGTAGAGCCGCTTTGAGAAGGTCGAACATTTCGACGCTTGAATCTTCATTCTTCGACTGACGAGTGACCAGTCGTTGCCAAATCTTGTGTCGTACTTTGACTTCAGGAGTGTCTTCAGCAGAATAGATTTTGACATTGTGGTCGATGAACGGTAAAATCGCATTGAGTGTCGTTGTCTTTCCAGACGCTGTTTCTCCCGATACAAGAACCGACATTCCGTATTCAAGGCAAATCCAAATGTAAGCGGCAACTTGAGCTGAAATTGTACCCCAAGCAACCAATTGGGTAATGGAAATCGTTTCTTCAGCGAATTTACGGATGGTAAACGATGGGCCAAGCATTGAAACATCGTCAGAGAAAATAATATTGATACGGGAACCGTCAAGCAAAGCACCATCGATAATTGGTCTATTATCGGAGACCGGGCGACCAATTCGTTCAGACATCGCACGCAAGAATCGAGCAAGAACTTCTCGGTCTCGGAATCGAATGTTTGATGTTACCATTCCAAACACCTTGTGGTCCATATGGACATTCTTCAGACCAATCGAATGTATATCTTCCAACATCTCATCAGAGAGGAGAGGTTCCAGTGGTCCATTTCGAATCAAGTCACGAATAATGGTATATTGCAAAAGTTCACGTTGTTTGGGAGTTACGATCATTCGCTTGTCATCCAATCCCATCATCTCCCATATTCTTCCTTGACGGCGTACTGAAGTGGTGAGGTCTTCTTCAAGCACTGTATACCTCTCAATCATTTGACTGAGAATTGACTCGAATTCATCGTCCGTTGTGAAGGTTGGAGCACTGGGTGCTTCTTGGAGAAGGATTTCAACCAATTCACGGCGGATGTTTTCTTCTTCCTCCGTTAACTGCGGTTCCAATCCGAACCAAAGAACCTGTCCACCACCTTCTTCATCAGCAGGAGGTTCGTAAATATGGATGAAAATTGGTTCTTTGGCGAGATAGATGAGGTTGAGTGGGCGCTGCTTTTTCGCATCTCGGTCAAGAGGACCGTAATAGACCGGACGGGTTCCATACCTTGCTTCAAAATCCTCAACCCATTTTGCAACGTGAGGGTGCGCATTCATGACGCTTGTAAGGTCGCCCTTCGCAAATCCAGTTTCATCTTCAGCCATCTACAATACCTCCTTCAACTCACAGCCGTAATGTCCACAATGAAGCCCATACTTGGTTCAACACGCCATCCAATGGAAGTTTGAATTGGCCCAGCAGCACGTAAGTAACGAGTAATCACGATGTTGCGTTTGATTTCTCCTCCAATCATGGCGGTCATAAGGTCCAATACAACTTCAGCAGAACTGCGTAGGTTATGCATTAATTTCGCATCCATTTCTTCCGGGTCCACACAAAGCATGAGTGAACGACCTTTCGAAGCGATTTGACGAAGGCGTTGCAATAATTTGAATCGGCTGGAGTCATCGAGATGGGAAGGCATCAGCGAACTTGCTGAATCGATAACCACTACATCAGCAAGTTCGATTGCTTCAGAATCCAAGAGTTGTTCAAGGCTGATATCGGGATTTGATTCAGCAACGGAACCAAACCGACTGAAAACCATAAGTTTTCCTTCACGGATAGCGTCAGTAATTCCATATCCGATTGATTCCATTTGTTCAATCCAACCACGGGTGGTTAATTCGGTTGTAATAACCAAGACTTTGACTCCGTTTTCGACCATACCGTATACAAGTCGTTGTGAAATCAAAGATTTTCCACCACCGACAGCACCTTGGAGGACATAGAGAGAACGATTTGGAAGACGAAGACCCATCGAATCAGCAAGTGAATCAGTTTCTAGGTCGTAGGGAAACCCGTCTTCAACGGGTTTATGTGCAGCCTTGAATGGATCGTTTTCACTAGGATTCATGAAGTTGCACCTCCTCGTTTAAACTTACACTCATCGAGATACCCGATACGACAACGGACCTCGCAGTCGCATAGATTGAGATTTCGTCATCGTCGTTCAATGCGTTGAGGGCGTTATCCGTCAACGTCACTTCAAGTAAAACATTGGGGTTCCATTGTGCCGAAGCAATGGGGACAAAGGCGGTTGTAATCGAAGGATTAGGGATGCTCACTCCGTCCACCAAAACTGCTAGAGAAGTAGCGTCCATTGGATGAGAACCGGTATTTTGAATGTAAAATATAATCACATTAGGCGGTCCAGTCGTAATCGACACCATCATTGGGTCACCTGCAAAATCAATACCAATCTCTGCAGAAAGTTCCAATCCCTTTTGTTGATATTGAATTGCACGAGTTGTAGAAGACCATTCTTGAACAAGAACTGCACTTGCAGCGCTCGATATCAATAATGCTGTAACCAGCATAATGATTGTTGATGCACCACCGTCTGCCATTCAATCACCTTAGTTAGTCTCTATGGTCCGAGAGACACTGGTTTCACCAACTGTCAAACTCAAACGTTCGTATGTAACATCACAATCATCACAAATCAATGCAATAGTTTGCCCAGAAAACCAATTATCAATCCTGATTGGAGGATTAAATTGAGGAGCATTCGATTGTATCGTGGTTGGAGATGAACCGTCAAAGAAGATCCAAGACTCAGTGGTGGAAAGAGTTTCAGTGCCACTGTTGGTGACGTTTACGTAGAGGTAGGGTATTACATTACCAGTAAATGTTGCATCATCGTTGCTACCAGGTTGATTAAAGACTGTAAGAGTTGGGGCGAGTGTTGTACAAATACCACGGTTTCCGATTGAGTCAACCGAGGTAATAACCCCTCCCACCGCAGTAAATGAGGCTTCAAAGTCAGGGCAATCGGCAGAGGTTAAAAATCCACTAACATAGCCGCCTGTGCCACCGGAATCAATGTCGACCGTATCAATCACATCTCTGAATAGAGCATTGTCAATGGTAAGAATTGGTTCGGGGGTATGAGCGGATTCAATGGCTTCCAGCGAGGTTGCCGTTTGACTGTTCAATGATGTGACGGCCATTGAAAAGACCACTAACATAGAGATCCCAATAATGAGACCTCCAACCCCGACCGAAGCACCCATGTCAGACTTCACCTCGAAGTGATTTCACGTTTCGCCATGAACTTACAAGCGATGAAAACGTGAGCAACTCCTTGTGCGTCAAATGATCGTCGAGAGCTGCTTCTGATTGACCGGGTTCTGCAAGTTGGACAATTGCAAGTACCTTTCGACCTTCACCATCCGAAAGCATTCCCGAAGCCATTGCTTTTTGAGCAAAACTTACTGCTGCCATACCTGACATGTTGTCGAGTAAGAGCGCAGAAATCGTAGGTGCGCCTACCTTATTGGATTCAGTGGTTGCGCCAAATGAAGGGGCGTGTAAAAAGGGATTTGCTGCCAAAGCTTGTGCTTCATACAGTTCAACGAGTGGAGCATTATCGGTCTCCATTAATCGCTCGGTACCTGATACGCTGATGACTTCACCAGAAGCGGTTACGATGGTATCGCCGCCATGACTGGAAGCGCCACCTTCTGAATGAGACCCATCGCCTTGAGCTGCAGATGTATCGTCAGTCAATCGAAGTTCTACCTTACGCAAGACGTCTTCAACCATGTCAAGACGCGTACTGATAAGACGTTCAAGTCCAGAAGTATCAACTGTTGTGCTCACTTGGGTTGGGGACGCTGTTGGAGCAAGACTTGCTGCGACAGTAGGGACACTGCCGATACTGTTGAGCCGAGCCATGGTAGCCCCAGGGCTAATGGTCCACGCATCTTCAGCGTTGAGTTCTCCCTCCTCCGGAAGCGGTACCTGTTCGATAGCAATATTTGCCATGATTTTAAGGCGCTCTTCGGTAAGAGCTGCATCTGCATCTTGGTTTTGTGCGGTGTTTTTACTAAAAGGCCATGCCATACATATTCCTCCTTACATTCTTAGCCGAAGCCAAGAAGTTCAAATCACCTCTGAGCCAGCAGCCGTTGAACCAATTGTGAGAACTTCGTAGGTGGACCCACCGGTTCCGACGTGAAGATAGAGCCGAATCGTTGTGTCAGGGACACCACCTATACCAGTGTTGTCAGGGGAACAATCAATTAAGCCTACCAACTGAGCATCCATCCAAAGAACATAGGGGTCCCCAGGTTGTAATTGTTGGGTGGGGGGCATAGCGACTCCAGTTTGCATTGGTGCAATAACACCTTGAGCTGCATTGCTAAAACCACCCTCGACTACACCTAGATCACACATAAATTGATATGATATCTGGTTAATCGTTACCGGTGAACTACCGGGTGCAAGGCGAACATACAATGCGTATGCCTCACCTGGTAGGAAAGTACCTGGTGCACCAGTTGGACCACCGGTAGAGACAAAACCAGCGCGGACCAAGAGTTTCCCTGCCAAATTTCTGGAGGTATCTTCACCGGTAGTTTGTGCATTCTGTTGGAGCCTTTCTGCTGTCTGAATAATAACTGCTGCTGCAACTGCTGCGACCAAAATGAGTGCAATGAAGACAATCATAGCACCGATACCAATCGCTGCCAACTTGTCATCTTGAATTTCTCGGGATTCAGTCTTCAATATACCATCTCCCCTGGGCTGACATCCGAGCTATAATCCAAAGTTTCTTCTGTAAAGCCACCTGAAACGGATTGAATCAAAAGCGTATGAGATGCACTTGCAGTTGGAAGGCAATTTTGTATTCCACCGGCAGCATTTCTAAGCTGTAAGTCGTACGTTGTGTCGATAACCAATTGCCCGTTGCCTGTAGCCGTCACCAGTGCAGTAGTTCCGACAAGTGAAGCCTGAGCAAAAGTGCCATAATCAACACCATTAGCGCAAATAATAGACCATTCGACATTCACTGGAGGGATATCGTTTGAACCAGGTGCTAGTTCAAAAGTGATGTACAGTTCGTTGACGACTGGAATAACGACGCTAATTATGATTATTTTCGTTGAAAGCATGTCCGAAGCATCAGCTCCAGTTGTTTGGGCATTCTGTTGCAACTTTTCAGCTGTTTGAATAATAACTGCTGCTGCAACCGCGGCAACCAAAATCAGAGCAATGAAAACAATCATTGCACCAATACCAATCGCTGCGAGAGTATCGCTTTTTTCGTTTGTATTTTCTTTCATATTTTCACCATTTAAAATCCCCCAAAATAGGGTGGAACAAGATTGAGTTCAGGACGTACCCCCAGAACTCATGTTGATTCGAAGTGGCATTCGGATGATCGCCACTTCGTCGGGAGCAAGACGTGCTACAAAAGGAACTGTGTCAGAGGTATAGCCTGGTGGGAACCATGGCGTGAGAAGAACATCAGAGAGGGGTTCCATTGAACGGTTTTGTGCTCGGATTGTGACGAAGACTTCACCCGTTCGGATTTCGTAACCAGTGGTGATTGCCAGTTTGCGCGAGAGAGGTACCTCGTCAGAAGATTGACGGCGGTTCGAAGCGATATTGAATCGGACGGGGAGGTTTCCACCTGAAGCGATGGTTGGAAGGTCAACTGAGGATGGGGTAGAAGTCCAGCCTTCTGGAACCGGTGGTGAAAGGCGCATAGGCGGCATAGCAACAGGTCCATCGTTGATGATACGAATAACAAGAACGCCTTCATCACCGCCAGCAGGCCATCGCGTTTCTAATCCCATCCAAAAATGACGGAATAAGAAAGGATTGAGGGTCGATGTGTTTCCGCCAATCAAATCATCAACGAGGAATTCTACTTCTCCAGCCGCTCCACCCACGTCACCGATTTCAGCAGCACCTGTTGCACTACGAAGACGAAGGAGAATCGTTTCGATATCTTTTTCACTCACTTTTTTCTCGTTCAACAATCGATGTAGCATAGCGATGTTACGTCGAAGATACAAGACATCTTCTTCGAGTTCAACCAGTGATGATTCCGCATTCTTTACACTTGCTGACGCTCGTCGAAGTTTATGTGTATGTAAGAGTCTTCTTGCTTCACCGATTTCGAGATCTGTACCGGCTAATGAATTGGTGTCATCATGAGCAACTCCCAACACCATACTTTCGAGATCTTGAGATATTGCCATAGCCTGTTCAGACATCTCTGGTGTTGCTTCGGCATCGGAGGTTGGGTCTGCTGATGATTCATCATCAATGCCCGGTGATGGTGGTGGTGCGGGAGTTTCTGAGTTCATCTCGTCCTCAAACTGTGGCAGTTCATCGTGTTTCTTCTCCTCAGAAGACAATGACTCGACTGGGCTCATATCAGGCATCGTCATTCACCTCCTCGTTTGAAAAAATTGCCTCGGGATTAAGGGACCTCGAAGGTTCTACATCACCGAAAATCTCGGCGAGATTCAATCCATCTGCTGCGAGTTCGTTAAAGAGACGAGCAGGGTCTCCCAAATCCCTCTCAAGACGTATTGACTTCACTTCAATATCAGTAAGACGCCCATACAGTGTACCATACATGGAATCTGCTCGATTGATGAGAATCCAGACTCCAATAATAACAACTGCAACATAGGATACGAGACTAATCATATTGACACTGTCAATTGTGAGCGTAGGTGGGATTCCAAGAACGATTGCAAGCATGCCAAGAACTGGCACAGCCAAAATCACGACAAGTTGTCGACGCGCTTTCCCTAATTCATCGAAGTGGTCGGCATATAAGGTCGATACACCTTTACGTGCACGTTGGTAATCTTCATGGAGTAATCTGAATTCCTCAGTACTTCCCCAACTTACTCTCCAGATCCAAAGTGCTGAAAGGCCAAGAACGGCAAAGCCCCACCATATTTCGCCAAAGAGGTGGAAAGAGAAGCCAAGACTAAGAACTCCAGAGTAAATTCCAAGTAAGCGGAAATTATCATTTTGAGCAGTGAGGCGGAATAAGATGAGTGAGACCAGTAAACATGCAACGCATGCAATGAAACTGTTTTGAACTCCAGGAGACCAAGAGGTTACTTCCCCTATGAACACTTTTTCATCATTTCCTTCGACGTTGGTCTCATTATTGAACGAAGTGACCGTTGCGGTACAAGTGACATCCGTTTTCTGTAACCACCAATCAATCGAATCAGCTGTAACTCCCCATTGTAGGGTCTTTGTATCACCAGGGCCGAACTCTTTAATCATAGTTTTATTTATTCCACCGCCAACTGAACCAGGAATGAGAGAAGGAGTGTCTTCAGCAGATGTCGATACTGTCAACCCATCACATTGCAGATGAACACTCACATCGAGGGCTTTTGCAGAACCAACATTTTGAATAACCACGGTAACTGTATTCTGGCTACCTTCCTCTAAATCATCGACTAATTCAATACTCATGACCATTGGATCGGCGAACACTGCTAAGACAAGTGTGAATGTGGTTTCATTAAACTGAGTGTAACCCGCGTTTTCATCTGGGTGGTAAAGTCGGAATGTCAAGTCCCAACCGTCACCCGGGAGAATACTGCCGCGATTCGGGATATCTATTTCAAGAGTGAATGTTCCAGGATTCCAAGGTTCCATCAATGGGAGATTGTATCTTGAAGTTGGGCCAAGTGAAGTAGTTTTACCACATTCCTGTTCTAAATCCAAAGGATGGGGGACTGTGGTTCCATCTGCTTTCGTTTCGATAAGAGTGAAACCCCAAGAATAGTTCAATGGGTTTTGTCCTAAGGAAGCGATGTCCTTGAGGCGCACTGCGTTGCACAGTTCAACCTGATAGGCGACGGCGGAACCGTTACTAATTGGTATATTGCTGTAAGGAATCGGCTGAAGAACTGGGCCGTCATCAAGTGCAGGCTGGAGACCAATCTCCCCGGTGGAATAGAATCGGGACATAATCAATTGAGTACTAAATTCACCCTTTCCATCTACAGTAGTGTTTACTCCATCAGCATCAGCAGTGGTTTCCGGTTGGAGGTGTAAGGTGAGGTCTGCTGTTAGCGACAAGAGTGGGTTAGAAACATTTCCACGAACTGTGAATGAATGAACGACTGGGGTGTTTCGTGGCAGAACAAGCAAAGAGTTTTCAGTCACCATTTCCCAATCCGTCGAAGAAGTGTTGGTTAATCCAGGCCGAGTAATCATGTAATACACATTGACTGTAACATCTTGGTTCCCGGTGTTGGTGAGTGTCACCTCCCAAGTACGCAAGGCCTGTGGCCGGAACTCCATTACCGAAGGCCAATCGGATGATTCGGCTATGAACAGTGGCTGAACCAGCAATTGAACGCTCTTAGAGCCAGGGTATGCTACATTTGAAGTCCCATTATATACAGTGATGGTAAGATTGTAACTGTCGCCTTGCACCAATGAATCTGTCCCGCCTAGGCTTGGGATGAAGACGATGACTTGATCCGAAACAGAACCACCGATTGGAAGCGTTACCGTCATTGAATAAACCGACAAGGTCAAATTTCCTTGAACTGTGAAATTTACGGTCACTGTTTCTTCGGAATTACCGTTGTTCACGATTTCGAATTCAACTTTTTCTTGCAGCCCCGGCGTCACTGACATTTGAGTCGGTGCCGTGATGCTGAAACTATGCAATTCGGAGATATTCGCAAATATCTCCGCAGAGAGTGCGATTTGGCCGTCATTTGCAGACACGAGGATTGTAGCCATGTAAACTCCATCGGCATTCGCATCCGAATTTGCAGTCATTTTTATCCGGATCGCTTCTTCGAATCCTGCTGCGATAAATATTTTCGAATTGGTGGGTGACTCGATTTCAAAGACAACGGCTCCAGCCAAAGACGTATCCAAGGCAATCGTATAGTCGGTAGGGGCATTGCCGGTATTCCGAATATATATCGAGGTGAAAGTGTCCTCTAAAACATCCATGTGCAGCGTTTGGTTGGTAGGAGAGAGTGTAGCATTGAAGACTTGACCAACGATAACATCGAACACAAATTCATCTTCAAGGAGTTGTCCTGAAACAGGGTCTTCAATCCGAATTCGAATCGGTTGGTGCAATCCTGCTGGCGCAAGTGGGTCGCTTTTGACATTGAATGTCACAATTTTCATGTGAGTTACATTGCCACCAGGGATATTTGCATCAATCGTTCCATCAGCAAGGTCGGAAGTTAGGCCCGTGATTAAAGAATCAGTATCGCTAAAGTTAGCAGTCCAGTTTTCGGGAAGGTCGTTAACAACTCGGAGGCGGTAAGAAGAGGCATCATTGCCTGCGTTTGCAAAGCGCATAGGGATGGCGTTATCTTTGCCGACATTAATGTCATAAGGCCCGATGTCAAGGAATTCACCTTTAACGATTGATGGAACGATTACATCATAGATTTGAGTGAATGGAAGTGCGGTTACTCCGCTCGCTAGAAGAGCAGGATTGGGCGATGGCGTAATAGTCACTGCAGCCGAAAAGGTTCCCGCCAGAGGATATTGGTTGGCCTGTGGGCCTGCGATGTTAAGCGCTGAAGTGAGGGTATCACCCGGGTTAAAGCCAGTGAGAATCGGATTTGAAACCGTTAAATCCCATCGGCCTACTTCACTGAAACCGCCATCATTGCGGGCAGTGAAACTCTTTTCAACCGTAATGACTGCATCGAGCGTCTCGACAACAAGATTCACGGGGAGGTTGTGAACGACACGGATGTTCATCTCAGGATGCTGCGAAAATACAGTCCCGGACATCATCGCCTCGATTTCTTCATTCGTGACCTCATAGGGTTCAGTGCTGAGCCCTGGGTCGAGGACAACGGCGGGTTCTACTTTGAGGGAGGTCTGATCGACCACAGGTACACCGCCACCACTCGGTTGAGATTGTATCCAAATGCTGAGCACGTCATCTGCCATGTTGTGTTCACTGGTGACGATCGGGTTTTGTATCGGTGGCGCTGTGACTGTAATAGAAACTTGGTGAGTGGCACCAGACGCAATGACCGGTGTGGTCGCAGTGTTGATATTGATTGTCCAATTCAATGCATTCACCGAAAATCCTGCGAGGAGTGAAAATGAAGTTGCTACGCTACCTGTATTTTCAACAGTGGCGATAAAATTCTCCGAACCTCCGGGTGTGATTGGTTTTGGAACAACGCCGGTGATCAATGTAACTGTGCCGTCGAAGAAATCCCCGACCATTACTCGGCCGGTGGCAACAATCGCGTAAGGAGGGCTTGAAGCGGATGTAAACGTGACCGTTATCGTGTCTGTCGTCGAACGTACTGCATCAGCGGGAACATTCACAGGAATTGAGATGAGGCGTATCTGGCCTTTATTGATCGTTGCTCCGAAGTCGGGCACATCTCCAACAGAAACCCAGCCGGGAGTTTCACTTTCAGTCACCACGAATGAAAAGAGATCCGGCAATTCGCCTGTGTTTTCGACGAGGAATGTCAAGACCGCGGATTCCCCGGGTTCAACGATTAAAGTTGAAGGCTCAATCACATCCGCGTTATAATCGGAGAATTTGACCCAAGTATCCGGTTCGCTGACTATGATCGTTTCAGATTGCAACCCGGTAAAGGTGACGGTTGCAACAAATTCGTAGACGCCAGTTAAGGAAGAAGCATCGAGTGCGGCAGTGAGTATGGCTTGATCTGGTAATGTCGTGGATGAAAGTGGATAGGAGCCGGGTTCAAGCAGAGGTTGATTCGAAACATAGGTCAAAGGAGTGGGGGTGCCATTTTGAGTCAATACAATTGAAAGTTGTGCATTAAGACTTATTACACCAGAATTGGTTGCAGTAACATTGAGCAAATGGTTCGATTTTGATAACGTCATCTGAGAACTCGCCGGGGAAATGGCTGGGAAGTTTGTAGGGGTTGCGTCCCCTTTTTGTTTGTGTTCTACAGAAAAGGGGAGTCCGAGTGGTTGTATATTATCCAGTAGATTAATTCCCGATTCTTGCGTCCCTATAATTTTGACTCTCAATTCCTGTCCAGCTCCAGACGAGGCTGTCCAGGTGAACGAATTAGGAGGGATATCGATTTGTGACCCTGCAGAATTTCCATAGAGCGTTCCAAAGTCGATTGTAGAGCCGGGGACATCAGCGAAATCAAGAATTGATGAGCCTTTATGTTGGAGGACCAGTTGGAGGTTATCATCTCCAGTACCGGTATAAGATACATTTGCCGTCACGATGTGGTCGCCGGGTTCAAGGTACAAATTCGACAAAAGAATGGCAGAGCCAGAGTTACTCAGTTGAAGTGCGTCACGGAACGTAAAGTCGAGGGTTCCGCTCCGAGCACTGGTGCTTGCTTCTTCAGCGTCATCTGCTCCAGCAATGGGCAAAAAAGATGGGACGATAAACAGTAACACGAGAAGTGTTGCTAAAGTCGATTGGTTTAATTGAATCTTAAGCAGATGTCCCACCCCCGGGAGTTTTGAAACGGTCGATGGTGACTTTCTTTCCTTGGCGGCGCCATTGAAGAAGAAGTTGTTCGAGTAAGCGCTCATGCTCGACATCTGAAATGCCAAGTCGGCGGCGCTCTTCCCAAAGTAACATTTGTTCGGTCTGGGTCAAAAGTGAGTCTCGCAAATACAATTCTAAAGTCCTCCGGTATGCATCGCGGTCTGATAGAGCGTAAACGATAGCGTCGCCTGGTAATTGATCTGCCCGGTTTTGTATGAGGTTGCCCAAAGTGAGTGCTTCATCATAGGACAAAATACGCTTATCCAATTCACTTTGGATGAGGCTGGCAATAGTTTGCAGTTCAATCTTGGTGCTAACACGCAAAATTTGCTTTGAATAGCGACGACATCGCCGAGACATACGCGTAGCCACCATGGCCCAACTTAGCACCCCCCGGTTATTGAAAGAATCGGTTGCTCAGCCATGAATCACCCACTTTGCGATAGATGGAATGCATATCGCATAAAAGCGATATACAGAGGCTAAAACCCCATACAATCGCCAGAAAATCTCTTTATTTTGACAAAATATGAGCAAATGCAATGTTTCATGACCTTTGGATAGGTGCGGGCATCATGAGCGAAACAATAACACATGAAGTTGGCCATAACGCCCCACTGTTCAAGTGTGAAGATTCGAACGGCACTGTTCATGACTTAGCAGCATATACCTCTGCTGGAAAAAGTGTTATCGTGTACTTTTACCCGCGTGACTCAACACCGGGATGCACCACTCAAGCATGTAATTTCCGAGATAACATGGCGCTCTTAAGTGCTGAAGGGTATATCGTTCTCGGCGTATCCAAAGGTTCCGAAGGCTCTCATGAAAAGTTCATCAGGAAGCAGGAACTCAACTTCCCTCTTCTAATGGATGAAGGAGGCGAACTTCATGAAGCATATGGTACATGGCGCCTTAAGAAAAATTACGGTCGTGAATACATGGGTTGTTCGCGTTCTACGTTCGTCATAGGACCGGATGGCGCTTTTTCTTGGCTCCGGTATAATGTCAAAGCCAAAGGTCACGTAGGTATGCTTCTTCGAGAACTCGGCTTAAGTGAATGAGGGATCAAATGAAAGAGGAGTCCCCATTAAGTGGCCAACGTATCGAACTTGAAAGAGGAAGTATCGCTTGGACTCCTTGTCATATTGGAAAGGACACAAGAATTGGCGACAATTGTTCCATTGGTGCATTGGTACATCTTGGGCGTAAAGTTACTCTTGGTCATGAGTGTCGGATTCAGGGCGGTGCATACATCGCCGATGGCTGCGGAGTGGGTGACCGAGTGTTTATTGGTCCAAACGCTACACTCCTCAATGACAAATATCCCCCTTCGAAAAACTCTATGCAATGGCAACCGGTTCAAATTGGAAAGGGTGCAGTTATTGGCGGGGGTGCAACGGTTATTGCTGGATGTTCGGTTGGACATAATGCAGTCCTTGGTGCGGGTTCAACACTCACTCGGGATATTCCTGACAACGAAGTATGGGTGGGAAACCCTGCTGTATTTTTGATGATGCGGAATACATACGATGAAAAGCAACTCCAACTCAAAAGAAAATCAGCAAGCAGTGACTGAGGTGAATATATGGACAGAAAAGAAGTTGTACTCGATTATCTCAAACGCTGCAATATCTATGCGGAAGATTCGATTGCTCGGAAAACTGAGCGTGGTGAAATAGAGCAAACTGAATCTTGGAAGTCCTATGTCCAATTCAATGACCATGCGATTGAAGAAATAAAAAACGGCACCTTAGATAACTGGTTCACACCGCTTCCAAGCAAGGGCATGGAAGGTGCTCAACGAATCGATGTCAACGAACTGGAACATGCACAACGTGCTGGATGGTTGTCTGGTCTGTTATCTCCACGTCCTTTGGTCATTGCATCGACACAAGATGAACATGGAAACAAGAACCTTGCTCCTTATACCTCCGTTATGGCAGTTTCAACAGGCCCTCCGCTGTTAATTGCCTCGTTTAGTTGTAACCGTGAAGGCCGATACAGGGACACGCTTCACAATCTCCGCACGACCAAAAGAGCTATCCTTCACTTGATGCCGAGTTCTCATTCAATGGTCGAGGCAATTGATGAAACGGCAAGCCCACTCCCTAAAGGTGAAAGTGAATGGAATCTTGCGGGATTTACTCCTCATCATCTTGACCCATTACTCATCAACGAAGCAGTTGCTGCACTTGAGGTTGAATTCATCGAAGATACGCCACTTCCTGATGCAGTGGCACGTCTCGCAGTCTTACGGGTCACAGGAGTGTGGACCACTGAAGCGTCAATACCGGCAAATGGATTGGATGTATTATGCCAACATGGCCATGACCGACTCACACCTGCTCCCGATTCTTGGGGCGTGAAAGTCCTCAAACACTACGCTTCACAACAAGACTCATCGTAAGACTGACCACATAGCGCGCAGACCTTGTTCCAAGGATGTTGACGATTCCCATCCAAGCAGTGATTCCGCTTGACTGCAATCCGGTAGACGGCGTAGTGCATCACCATAGTACCCTTCAACCACTTTCGTTTCAGGTAACTCCTTCGTCCATGTTGCATCGTTTGAAACAATAGAGAAAAGAGTTTCTTGTAACTGCTGAATCGTGATTTCTTCTGTTGAGCCAATATTCAAAGCGCACCCTGAAAGAGATTCTCCTTGAACTCCCTTCTCTCGAAGTCCGGCTCGGATAAAGCCCTCAACCACATCATCAATCCATGTAAATGAGCGAGTTTGCTGACCACCATTGTGTAACTGAATCGATTCGTTGGAGAGGACTGCCTGGAAAAACATCGCCACCACTTGACCATACTCATCACCGAGAAGTCGTGGACCGTAGGCGTTGAAAGGACGAATGATTCGGACATCCAGCCCATCACGAGCTGCATGTTGGCACGCAACTTCATCGAGATATTTGCTGGCGCCATAGGAATGGCGTTGGTGAAGGGATGGGTCAGTAAAGGTCATCTCATTACCGTTTTGAATCGGTTGTTGCAAAGCCTCGCCAAAGGCTTCTGGTGAAGATGCGAACACATAGCGTACATCGTGAGCCATCGCTAACTCCAATGTTCGAAGCGTTCCATTGATGTTGACATCGATGACTGAATGGGCAGCCTCATGAAACCACTTGGTTCCATTCACTGCTGCAAGATGGTAGATGAGTTCTACTCCGCCCAATTGCTCAATCGCATCGTCCAAACGGTCGATGTCACGAACATCACCCTGCATGAATTGAAACTCTGGATGCTCTTGAAGAGAAGCAAGATTTGATTCACTGCCTCGGAATAACGAATCATACGCCAACACTGAATGCCCTTCAGCGACCAAACGTTCGCATAATGATGAGCCAATGAATCCTGCACCACCTGTGACAAGAATTTTCAGTCCACTCATGCCATCACCTCATTGTACTCGTTCAAGAACGGTCAGTGTGACGATGCCACTTTCAGATTTAAGTTCAATGAGATCTCCGTCGTTAATGGCCATACAAGGGTCTTGGTCGAAACCATGACCATATGGTAATCCCAACAACGAGCAAGCAGGTAATGTGAGCGGACAGACATCACGGTTGACAATGGCAATTGGACCCTTGCCGGTGTACAATAATCCCATCAAAACAAATGGTGCAACGGTCGAGCCAGAACCCTTTGGATAGATGAGAATTGAATTTTCGATAGCCCTGCCGTCAAGTGGATGGCCAGTTTCTTCGATAACGCCAGTATCTCGGTGGACATAGCCCAGATAGGTAATGGGAACATCGGTGACCAATGCTGGGCCTGTTATGCAATAATTCTCTTGACTCAGTAACGGGGCTCCAGTCAAGACAACGTCCTCGGTTTGGTGCGTTTTTGCACTGGCATGTTGCGGTTGTGCTTTGGAAACTAAAAGCGGACGCGGGCCAGCCGATAACTCAGGGTCAAATGCATGAGCAACGCAATCTGCAATCGGCATCACACTTGTTGGAAGACGGTTCAAACCGCTGGTAAGGTAATGTTCTGCTTTCAGTGAATTGGTCAGTAGATGATTGTAATGTGCACGGTTGTAAGGGGTAACTTCAGGGCAGGTGTCTTGTAAAAGAACGGCACCTGCACTTTCAAGCAATTCGACACTACCATCGGCCAATGCTAATTTGTAATTGTCTCCACTTGTGAAAACCCATAACCGTTGGTCCGGAATTTTGTCACCCATTTCCGCATAGGAACGGACGGCTGATGCTGTGATTCTAATTTCCTCAAGGCTGGCTTGTGGACACCCAATCACAATCAAATCAACTTGTCCCGTGGGTGCTAAATCGTCATAGCGTGCCTGCAAATCGGCAGCAGTAAAGACCAATTCGCCTTGCCAGCCCGCCTTAGGAGCAATCCATTGTCCGTCTCCATTACGCACTAAGGGCGGGTCTGAAGAAAGCCCCTCAGCCCAAAGCATTGGCGTTCCATAATTAGCCGCTGCAGCAGTAAGTGCTTTTTTACGAGCAAAACTCGCCCGTGAAGGAAGTCCTTGAATGAACGGCATTGGACCCCAAGGAACGTTCCAGTCAGGCCGAACTTGCTTTCCAATCCAATCTCCAAGCACTGACCAATCGGAAAGCGTATGAAGTTCGCATTCCACTCGGACATGGATGTTTGGTTGTCGGTTTTTCTCAAGATGAAGCCCCCATCGAGGTGCAAAACCAGTCAGTGCTGTCGCTAATGCCGAGAGGCCTGATTCTCGATTTGTAATCAAGGAAGTCCATGTATTTGAAAAGCACACTGCATTGGATTCCGCCCATGAAGCAATTCCGCTTTCATCATCGACTCCACGGTCATAAGGTGTGCAAGAAAGGGTTGCTTGTATCCCCAAATCAGAATAGGCTTCAACAATTTCAAATTGTTGTTCAAGGAAATCGGGCCAATCTATATCCATCTCTTTCATTTTCTCTTTATCGCAACCTGCGGAATTCAAAGTGGTCGGTATCGTAACTTTGCCATCACCTGAATTTGAGAGGTCAGACAAAAAACGACGTAAGCCATGCCCACCGGTGATGACTGAAACGCCAGAGACGTGAGCATGGTCGACTTTGACAAAGCCTTCTGCTCCAGCAGTAACTGCCAAATCAACGACCAAACGCGCCGCTTTTTGACGCGTCGGACCTTCATCGCCGGCTAATTGAGCCGCGAGACGTTCAGGAAGGTCCATGTTCCTGTGCAGACAAAGGACGCCCTTGAACTCACCCCCTTCGAAACAAGACTCAAAAGCATGAAGAACACCTAAATCACAATTGAACCGAAGGTTTTGATACCGTTGACAGTTTTCAGTCAAATCATGTCAACCCCCCCAACAATGGATGTCGACGCTACTATTGCAGGAGAACCTGCGCTCAACCAAGGCCGGAAAAGTGTGCCAGGAGTACACGCAAGGCAGCAGCACAAAACGAACTCAAAAGTTCAGCATAAATCCAAAAGGAAATTTGTTCTGACTTTCCTCCAAACGTTCCTCTTGGTACTTGCTCTTACGCTCTCGACCTATTCCTATGTTCAACTCGATTCTTTTTCAGCGCAAAAGGGTAATACTGGCGAGAATGCCTATGAAATGCTCGTTCGGACCGAAGGGCGTGTCGCAGATTCGATCTGTACTGAAGGCGGAGCTGAAATTTATATCGGCAACGACCTCAACTCAAATGGCCATCTTGATGAAAATGAAGTCACTTCTTCAACCAAAGTATGCCACGGTAAAGAAGGCCTTTCTGGACCTCAAGGTTCGCCTGGTAATACCATACAACCGCCATCAAGTCGATTGGAAATTGAACAATTGGAGGTGGGTAACATCACCTGTCCAACTGGAGGTATCCTGATTCTCAGTGGAATTGATGCTGATGGAAATGACCAACTCACTCAAGATGAAATCGCTTCCAGTGAGGCGGTATGCGACGGCTTGGTCGGAAGTAATGGCACCAACGGACTCTTAGGTAACAACGGCATTCAAGGTGAGGCTGGTAGTCAAGGAGCACCTGCATTGGTCGAAAACCTCCAACCCTCACCTGCAGTCTGTCCCTCAGGACTCGTGCTTCGATTTGGTGTCGATGATGGTCTGGGTGAAGGTATGGCGTTCGATGGACAATTGCACGATGATGAGGTGCGAAGTAGCCTCCAAATTTGCAGTGTCCCCCTCCTCTATGGTCCGATTTCGGATTTCGCAACCGGTATGGCTGATGGTATAGCGTCATCATGTGATGCAATGGCATGGATGGTCGAACAACAACGCCTCTTAACTGCGGGCGCCAATGGAATAGATGGATGTGAACTTTGGGTCAGTCAAGGTTTCGAATCATCGACGCAATTCTTGCTTGATATCAATCCGAGCGGCGATGCGTCACCTGGTCAATACCTTGGACTGACTTCGGTTCAAACGCCGCAAGGCGAACGGGTCTTCTTCGATGCTGATGATGGCGTCAATGGACGGCAGTTATGGGTCAGTGATGCGACGGTGAGTGGTACAACACGCGTCGTTGAAAATGGGAATTCTTTACCCATCACCAGTTCGACTAAAATGGTCCAGTGGGGTCAAGGTGTAGTGATAAGTGCGACAACCGATGCCTTAGTTTGGAGCGATGGAGTCACCATCGCCTCGGTATTTTCGCACCCATCTTTTTCGGCATCTCAACAACAGACCCTCGATACCCATTCCTTTGGGATAACGACGTTTGCCACTGAAATGCTGCATTCCAATTCAACTCATTTGTGGTTCTCGGCCAAAGATCAAAATGATGTTGAACCACATCTGCTTACTCTTGACGCTGAATATCAAAGTTGGGACCTCAACCCTTCGGGTGCAAGTCAACCGAATGCACCAATGCTCATCGAAGGTGGCCTTGTCATCGTTGCAGAAGCACAAAACGGCAGACAGTTAGTACACTTATCGGATGAGGGAAGTTTGAATTGGCTCACGACTTTACAGCACCAAGGAACAGGAAACCCAACGACGCAGGTGGCGGAGTACCTCGGCATCCATCAGCTTGGAAACCTCCTTGTGTTTGATGCACTGACTTCAGGCGTTGACCCTCAAGTTTGGGCCCATAACCTCTCTTCAGGCAGCACTCACATCTTGTCAACAGCCATCCTCGCCCCTGGTGATTGGGCGGGCGGTATTGTCCACCAACAACGCGTTTGGTTCGATTGTGTCGCACCCGGCGTGGCGCATGAAATTTGTTCAAGCGATGGAACGGTCAACGGCACGCGAGTGGAAACTGATTTGCGAGCAGGCATAGCCAGTTCCAATATCCTTGGTTTTGTATCGCATGGAGAACATTTATTTTTCCTTGCATCCGGTCAAATCGATGGAATTGAGACGGGTTCTTCACTGTGGCATTTGCAAAATGGTGAGCAACCAAGTTTAGCCTACGACCCTTGGTCGGGAGCAAATAATGATTCTGAATCAGGCTCATACGGTGAACTGATACTCACAGAACATCATTTGATCTTCATCTCTCACGATGGAATACGTGGTCACGAAATTCATGCATGGAGTCATGGTGAGCGAACGGGTGACTGGCTCATTTGGTTGTAATCACCGTAAGTGGATACAATGGGGACACGATACTTCGATGATGTACTCTGGTGATTGTTGTTCTTCAACGGTCACAGGCTGACGGCAAGCAAAGCATTGAACAACCTCTGTCTGTTCAAGTTCTGCGCTAAGAGCAACGCGATGGTCAAACACAAAGCAATCGCCATCCCAGTGCTCACCTCCAACTTCTTCGAAATAACCGAGTATTCCACCCTTGAGTTGTTTGACATTTGAGAAGCCAGCGTCCATCATGACAACACTTGCTTTCTCACAACGAATCCCGCCAGTACAAAACATGACCACCGGGGTATCTTTCATCGAATCAGGAAGCGATTCGATGGCTTTAGGGAAAGCACGAAATGATTTGAGATTCAAATTAAGAGCGTTTTCAAACGTACCTAATCGGATTTCATAATCGTTACGTGTATCGATGATGGCGACTTCTCGACCTTCATCCAACCATCGTTTGAATTCGGTTGGAGTGATCACTTCTCCGGTTCGCTCTGCAGGTTTGACATGTTCAAGACCTAACGAAATAATCTCCTTCTTGAGACGAACATTCATTCGATTGAAAGGTTGAAATTCAGTATGGGAGTATTTGAGATGGATTTGGGAAAAGCGTGAATCTTGTTCCAGAAAATCGAGATACTGGTCAACCGAAGATTGAGAGCCGGCCAAAAAGAAGTTAATCCCTTCAAAGGAAAGTAAAATTGTTCCTTTCAGTCCAGCCTTCTTACAAATAGCACGAAAAGGTTCGCGCAAAGCATCACGGTCTGGAAGGTCGACAAAACGGTAACCTGCAACATTGGTCACCTTTCCCTCCATGTCATCCGGATTGAGAAGGCCTTTTTGATTCATTCCAAGCGTCAATGACGCCAATCATGGCGTGAAGCAAGCGGACGACGCCATCCTTGACCAAAGGCCCGGGATGAGACCCTGGGCGCTGGTGACATTTGCCATCGCTTGTGTTCACTGCGTTCTAAACGTGTGAGCACTTCAACCACGATGGCTCGGTCAAAGCCTTTGTCGGCGATGGCTTGTGCATCCAATCCCTCTTCGATGTGTGAATGGAGAATTTCATCGAGGATGGGGTATGGTGGGAGTGAGTCTTCGTCTTTTTGGTCAGGAGCAAGTTCTGCCGAAGGTGGTTTGGTTCGTGTTGATTGATTCACCGGTGGAACTCTGTTGTCAAGTTCTGCACGGGTGTTGAAAACATCTGCAATTCCATAGACTTGCATCTTGTAAAGGTCACCAAGTGGCGCGTATCCCCCAGCCATGTCTCCATACAAGGTACAATACCCTTGAGCTAATTCAGATTTGTTACCTGTTGCAATCGCCATGCGGCCCTGTGCATTTGCATGGGCCATGACAAGCAGGGCACGCAATCGTGCCTGCAAATTCTCTGATGCAACAGGATGACCGTTTGTGAGTACCTCTCCAATTGAATCCTCGACCGAGGCATGGAACGAATCGATCGGTATCGTATCAAAAGAAATTCCAAGTGCTTCGGCGGTATGGCGTGCATCATCAATCGAATGTTGCGATGAATGCCTGCTTGGCATTGCGAGTCCAATGACGTTTTCTGAGCCAACTGCAGCAACTGCAACGCATGCGGCAACAGCAGAGTCAATGCCTCCAGAGAGTCCTAAGACAATCGAGGAGATTCCTGATTTTCGGCAATAATCCGAAAGTCCGACCACCACAGCATCAGCGAGGTCTTCGAGTAATTCTTTATCGTATTCATGGCCGTTATCTTCAGCCGAGAGGTGTCGGATTTCGTCACTGCCAATGCACAGTGCATCAGCAGATTGAGAGGCAACCCAAACGCAATTACTTGCATCGTCAATATCAACCACAAGAACGCCTTCTTGCCAAGCGGGAGCGACAACAACACGCCCATCAGGCCATGCTACCAATGAGTTTCCATCAAATAACAAATCATCGTTTCCACCAACTTGGTTGGCCAGTAAAAACGGATGGCCAAGAATACGTGCCGCAGTCCGACACACATGAATTCTTGAACTCAACCGATCGGCATGGTATGGAGAGGCTGAAAGATTCACACTCGCATCTAATTGAACACCTTGGCGCCCCCATTCTGCCAAATGTTCAATCGGGTC
This sequence comes from uncultured Candidatus Poseidoniales archaeon, assembly GCA_905182635.1. Lineage (GTDB taxonomy): Archaea > Thermoplasmatota > Poseidoniia > Poseidoniales > Poseidoniaceae > MGIIa-L1. The sequence continues at coordinate 6,352 of CAJJCM010000004.1, read as the reverse complement.
TGCTGAATAAGTAGAGGGGGTCAAATCCGCTGCTTGCCAAGCATCTTCACAAACGGTAACACCCAAATTAAGATGAGCGATTGTCCGAGCAATACCCGACCGGTTATCGGGTTGGAAATAGCGTGCTTCATCAAAGACATCGTAGGTCGGAAGAAGTTGTTTTCGGGCGATCACATGAGAAGTACCGTCATTCGACAAGATGTCGGTCGAACCTGCTCGAACAACACCGTTGCCGGGTAATTGACGACTCGCCTGAGCCTCGATTGGTGAACCAACCAGGACTGGAATTGGAACCTTAAGGGAACTTGCCGCATGTTGTGCAAGTCGAATAAATTCATCTTGCAGAAGTAAGTCACGAGGTGGATAACCCGAAATTGCTAATTCGGTGGTCACTCCGACATCGGCACCGTGTTCTGATGCAAGGTGAGCAAGGTGCTCAAGACGTTGCGCATTTCCGGTCAAATCACCGACGGTAGGGTCAACTTGCAGCAGACCAATCATTCGACCCATTCCATCACTCCAATGCGTCATTTGTGCTGGACGATTTCGCCTTCAGTATTCTTGTACCACCACTCGTTGGTTCCTTTGTCATGATACCACCAGTAGCCATCTGAACCCATAACCCAATCCGTTTCTTTAACGGATGCGGCAGGAGACGCTACCGCTGCAACCTGTGCGGTTTCAATCGGAGATGCTAGCGCTTCCTCCTCCTCTTCATCTTCATATTCGTCGTCATCGTCTTCCAGTTCAGATGAGTACTCATCCCAATCGTATTCCAATTTCGAACCACGGTTCAAGGTCATGCGCCTTGCCCAAACCAAACCTGTAAGGACAATAGAGAGGAAAAGAATGGCTGCAAAAGTACCCAGCACAGGGTGGACATCTCCAAAGACCTTCTCAGAAAAGGACTCTTCACGCTCCAGACGGACATCAATCGATGGACCAATTGAAGTCGAACCACTTTCTAACTGAACTTCGACCCATTGCAAACCAGATTGTGATGGATTCCAATCAGTGGAGACTGGCACACCACCGCCTTTTGCAACATCAACCGTCATGCGACGGAGCATCGAATGTGTTCCATCGGCAAGAACTTCGGTAAAGATCACTTCAACTGAACCGTTGAGTGTACCTGTGTTTTCTACATAGGCTGTGACAATTGTTGTTTGGCCAATTTCAACCAAGAGACGAGAATAACTGATTGAAGCGCCTTGCATCGAGAATTCTGGTTTGAGCCACACCATGTCCCAAATACCAACGGGCGTTCCAGCAGGCGTGCCGCCAAGACCGAGAACTTCATTGTCAGCCAGGTCTCTTCCGGTGACCAAAATATGTACTGAAAGTCTGCTTTCCAACATTTCAGACGTAATTTCGCTCAAATCAATGGAACCAACAACTTCCAAACGTAATCCCGAAATGTCTGAGCCCACCAATGAAAGTGGTTCGATTCCGTTTCGCAAACGGTCACCTGTTGCTTTTTCTTCGACCCACCAAACCAATTCAAGTGAATCTACATCTAAGCCACCTGCTTCAGAAAGAAGAATACGGACTTCATGTGATTCGGCTTCGAGGACAGAGGCAGGTCGAGGATTCGAAACTTCAACCGGTATTGGACCGGTTCCATCAACAATAATCCAGCGAACCGATGTTTCTTGGTCGGTAGCATCAACACCTTGTCCTTGCAGACAACCAACGCTCCAAGTGAGCGGAATAGTCATGGTTGTGGAAGGTGCTTGCAAAGCAACAGACCAGATTCCATCGAGTGAACTGGCTGAAGTCGTCGAGCCGGCAAACAAAACTTCGATTTGGCAATCGAAGTCTGGGGTGAGCCCTGTTTCAGCAAAAACTACATCTCCGGCAATTTCCAAAGGACTGTTTGGTGCCAAACGAGCACCATCGCCCAATAATGTTCCTTGTGAGAGAATCAAAGTCACAGTATCTTCCGGTATCTCCATTGCTGCCGAAAATCGCCAGCGGTGTTCTGGGAAGGTGTGGAAGACTTCTTGCCCTGCCCTATCGATCACCCGAATCCCAGGTTCTCTTCGAGTTTCACCCAAGTCGGGGGTGGTCCATGCTAATTTCAGTTCAACATTGAGCGTCATGTCACGCTCATAGGGGTCGGCAGGGCCGTTGGCGCCACGCATTTCACAATCTTCAATCAAGACGTGGGGGCTGGTCGTGGTACAATTTCCGGTGGTGAAATCCCATCGAATAGGGAGTGGGTCGCTGCCTTGATTGGATGCCAATTCGACGACAACGGTCGAGAAGTCAGAACCACCGTTGGGTTCTGAAATATCAACTTCGAATACATAGGGTGTTTCAGGATGTAACCAAGATTTCTTGCCGCCATCAAACGAAAACGCATTGGCGGCAACAGTAGGCGCTCCATCCGTCGCTATTTGATACATGAACAATTGTTCTCCAGAAATATTTGTACCACCGTTTTCCAGTGGATGACCTGCATTATCAGAACCTGCCAGATAGACTGAAACTTTCTGCCCAATACTTCCGCCGGTATCATCCATCATCAAGGTGTATTGACCGATCAGTGAGGAGAGGTTATTTGGAATAAACAAGCCGAGTGGATGGTATTCATTTTCATCTGGCCATTGGTTAAAATTGTCATCATCTATCCATTCCCTCCATACCATGGCATTGATATTTTGAGGCAAAATAGGCTGGTCGGATATTTGGATTTGAACCGTTTGAGTCGTCGAAGGGGTTCGATGGTCGTAACGATTTATGTTTGTTTCGAGGACTTGTGGTGCTATCGAATCGATATGGAATGCCCGAGTAAATACCGCTGCGGGCGTCGTGCCTGAGCCATTGATTGGTTTTACTTCAAAATGCCAAACAGCCACTCCGAAAGTAAACGGGAGATTCTCGGTAAGGTTCCACATGTTACCATCGAGTACGGTCGTATTTGCAACAAGGTTCTCCCCCCGATAGAATTCAACAATTGCATCACCATCTGCAAATGCATCTGGAGTGTTCATGCCTTCAAAGCCAATTTGAATTCCGATTTCAATGGTCGAACCGGCTTTGAGATAGTAGTCCGTTGGTTCCAGTTCAATACCGTATGAGTTCGTGAACGTGACTTGTTTAATTTCCAAATCGTTTTCGAAGCCTTGGGAGCCCATTCCACCCCATGAATACAAAGCTGGAATCGAGAGAACTCCATTGGAAAGTAATAATCGAGAAGAGACCTGAATGGTATCGGAATCCTCCCAAGATGGTTCAATTCTAAAGGTGATGTTCATGGTTATCGAAGTGCCGCTTTCAACACTGGTCACCGCAGCGGTAGGGTGGAGTTCAACAAGTGCTGAATCTCCAGTACCAATTGGAGAGCCGCCGTTAAGAGGCAGTAACCATGTTGCTGAATATTCACCTCCAACAACGTCAAGACGTGCTAAGGCGGCCGTAGATGAAAAGACATTGAAAGTCGTTTCCATTGTTTGCCATCGTTGACTTGGTGTCAAAATAATCGCATCTGTATGCATGTCCATATTGACCAGTTGAACGCTGGATGAAGTGTTCAATCCTTCGATGGAAACATGAAGTCCACCAGCGGTTTCTGAAGTCAGTGGTAGCGGAATTTGGTGAACTCCACCGGCGGCAGACAAACCATAACGGGCTCCATTCATCTCCAATACGAAGGCGGAATCAACAAGAGCGGTTACGCTGTTAGAAGCCTCATAAGGTATGCCAAGACCTGCTAAGGTCACATTACCCGAACCAAAGACTTCGAATTCAATTTCAGTGAAATAGGACCCAAGCGCACTTGCCAAGGAAGACGCTCCTGCGATGGCTGCATTCAATTCACTAAGTTGCGTTTGGTCGAGGACAAAATAACTTGAACCATTCTCAATCGTCCAATTGGCAATGTTTTGGCCACCATGAACAAGAGTGATCGATGCCAAGTTTCCATTGAGCGATAATGCACTAAAACAAAAACTGCTGAGGTCTGTAGCAGGAATCCAAGCCTTTACTGTTGAACTTCCGCTAATGCCTGGATTGGCAGCAATCGAAGTTTGACCGTTTTCAAAACGGTCTTGCCAGCCCCAAGAGCCGACGCGAGCATCGCTTCCGCCCCATTCAAAAATTCCATCTTGGGCGAAATCTATCGCTGGTGCAACGGGTTGCACTCCTCCGAAAGCACCTGTTTCAAAATCAAAGACTTCCCATATATCAGTGGTATTATTTGAGGCCGCAATAAATTGCACTTGATAGGAGCCAACGGAACCTTCATTTCCAAGTAAACTCATCGAGTATGGAAGGGCGATATCAGACCAGTTCTCAGCGAGAGAGGTCCGGATTTGGGCTTGAGCAAGGGTCATTGATGCGTCGACATGTATCTCAGCAAGGGCTGCAGAAGTAGAAAACCAAGGAGAAGTAAACGAATCGTTTTCCATTCCATTCAATGAAGTGGTAGCTGGAGAAAAGGCTGTTCCACCCTTCGTAGTCCAGCCATCGAGTATCGGGTCATTGGTAAACGATAAAGCATAAGTTCCATCACCACTGACCGAATAGATGCTTGGCATTTGGCCGCTTGAAGATGGTTCTAAATACAGATTCAAGCGGATTGAAGTAAAAGTTTGCCAATCCAATGCATTCAGTGGAATCCAACCAGCACCACTCCCCATCATTCCAGGGATTGGGTTTCCAGTTGAGCCATCAAGAATGGTCCAGTTGAGGTTTGCCCCAGATGGTACTTCAGCGTCGATGTGGAGAGGAGCCCATGGCCCTTGTTCGACATCTTGGAATGAACTCGCTGGAAACCCGATGGTTGGACTGGTCCATTCTGCGGAGGGAGGTGTGGCAAAGTGAACATCATCAACAAACCAATAATCACAACAGGTTCCAGAACCAGAGGTTTGATGGAAACGGATTTGTGTAGTGGTATGAAGGGCTGCTGCGGGGAGATTGGTCATGTATTGAGTAGCAATATTGGTACTCGACGGGCTCCCAGAGAACGTGTGAAGAGTTGTCCAAGTATTGCTGGCGGTACGATATTGTATTTGCAAATCTTCGTTTCCATCAGGCTCTTCACCGCACGAACTGGAACCTTCGCGTACCCAAACATGGAGAGGCATTGCTGAAACTCCTGAAAAATCATTGACGGGTGAAGTGGCATAGGTTGCGCCTGCATAGGTCCGAATAGAACCACCTGAACTGCCATTCAAGCCACAACTTGGTGATGTCACACGGGAAGAATACGCATTTGAAAAGGTCCAACCAATAGAATTGCTATTGAAATCCCAAAGAGTTCCCGCACCATTACCGGTCAACACATTATTTTGCCCAAAGGTTCCGTTGTTGGTCGAACTGCTGTGGCTCCAAATAGAATCATCACTCCACACAAAGCCTTGATGCGTGGCATCGATTGATGGTTTCATTGAAAGGTGAATGTCGGTCACTGGAGCATTACTCGGCACTTCAATCGTCAATGAATCAGAATACGAACCCGAACCCGGCAACTGTAGGATTGCGTCGTCTCCTACACCAGCAAAGAGAATCGTGTCATCACCCTCCAAAAAGACTGGATTTGAGGACGGTGAAGTACCGTCGGTCAACATGCTTTGTAACGGGCCACCAAACAGCATCAGGAGAGTGAGGAGAAAGGCCCCACGCCGCGATGAAGACCCCGTCATACTCTCCCCTATCGGTTAAAGGACTTCAAACATACCCCAACACACTTTCAAGTTCTTGAATAAGCAAAGGTTCCTCTGTGGAAATCTCAAACATCTCAAATGTTCATTTTTACAAGATTAAACAAGGGTGAGGTTCAAGACAAAAACGCTTCTCGCATGGCTATGGCACGTCCAAAGTCTGCAGGTGAACTCGACGCAGTCGCGCTCGAGACTACCTTGTTGGAGGCATGGAAAAAGGAAAACGCATTCCAGCAATCCATTGAAACCAACCGGAATGGGGCGCCATTTATCTTCCTTGAAGGACCACCAACAGCCAATGGTAAACCTGGTATTCACCATGTCGTTGCCCGAGCATACAAAGATCTCGTGTGCCGGTGGAAAACCATGGAAGGGTTCCGCGTTGAAAGAAAGGGTGGCTGGGATACGCATGGTTTACCAGTCGAAATCGAAGTTCAAAAGCGAATGGATTTGAAGTCCAATGAATCAATTGAAGCCTTTGGGATGGGTAATTTCAATCAGGCCTGCCGTGATTCGGTATGGACCTATGAATCCGCTTGGAGAGAAATGACCGAGCGAATGGCTTACTGGGTCGATTTGGATAATCCCTATGTCACTCTTGACAACAATTATGTTGAATCGTGTTGGTGGGCAATCAAACAAATGTTCGACAAGGGATTGTTGTATCGCGGTTACAAAGTTCT
>CAJJCM010000003.1 GCA_905182635.1 uncultured Candidatus Poseidoniales archaeon | reverse complement strand
ACCTTTCTCTCTGGGATTGTGCGATTGCTGCTTTGATCAACCAAGCACATAACGCAATGACGAGTGGTACCAACCCTACACCGATGGGTTCAGCCCATCCTAATCTAGTTCCCTATCGTGCCTTTGAAGCGAATGATGGATGGTTTGTTATCGGTGTCGGCTCTGACAATCAATGGCTCACTTTAGTCGAGGCGTTGGAACTTGATAATCAAGTAAATTGGGCAACCAATGAAGGGCGTGTTGATGCTCGTGAAGCGGTCGAATCATGTGTTGCAAACGCGGTTTCCAAATTCAATCGCAGTGAACTTGAGGGGAAATTACCTGGTGTTCCTTGTGCGCCGGTCAACACCGTTCTCGAAGCCCTTGCTGACCCTCAAAGTGTAGCACGTCAAGCCGTCACTCAATACCAAGGTGTTGATGTATTAGCAAGTCCGTTGCGTTTTATGCAACTCTCAAAATGAGAATAAGGACGTTTGTCCACCTTCACGAATGAGTCCAACTGCTCGTAACTTGTCAAACGCGTTATCCATTCGTCGTTGGCTGAATTGCCGCTCGACTTGCAAGAATTGTGTGAGGCCTTTGACATCGATTTGACCTGGAAGCAGGTCTTCATCTGCAACTTCAACCGCAGGATGGTTGTGGAAAATCTCACGGATTTCATCAAGGCGTAGGGGAACTTCTTTGTCTTTTACTTGACAAATTGTTTCGATGGAGCCGTGTTCTTTGATGAGTTTGATTCCTGTCTTCGGCCCAATGCCTTTGATGCCAGGATGGAAATCAGTTCCAATCATAATGGCCAAATCAACCAATTGTTCTCGACTGAGTCCATGGCCATCGAGCATTTCTTGCAAATTGATGAGTTGTGCACGAACGGTTCTTCCATGTTGTTTCGTACCATCGCTCATCAGGTTACGAACCAGCCGAGGCGTTCCATACAACAACGCATCCCAATCTTGGGTCGCGACAATATCGAGTTGACCTCTGGCTGCCATAACTGCTGCTTGACCTTCACCTTCTGCTTTGGCAACAACCCAAGGTACGCCGAGCAAATCGAGCATTTGCTTAGTTTCATCGACCATCTCTTGAGAATAATGCATGATGCGCGGCGCCATTTTTTGTGCCAATGCAAAATCACCGACGGCTAATGCTTCTTTGTGAACGCGTTCTGCTTCCTCTCTGCGAGCTCGTCTGGACGCCAATTCATCCGCTTTCAATTCCGGTGACTCGCCATCAAAAATGTAAACTGGTTTGATACCGAAACTCAACAAGGTTGCAGTTCGGTTGAGAAAACCCATGAGGTGGGAGACGACTTTACCGTCATCAGAACGAAGTGGCCCACCATCGCCTTGCGGTGAACGGTCACGCATTGTCGTAAGAAACTGGAATGCTGTCAGAAAAGCATCAATGCCGACGCGCTGTCCTGAAAGACGAGCCAAATCGATGTCCTCAGGCGTTACGAGGTCTCGAAGGTTACAGCCCATGAAGTGAACATGGGGCGACAGTATGTGTATATTCGCATCCGAATCCGTCAAGAAGGCGAGGCGCAAGCGCCCACCATGGCGAGTCATGTAGCGAGTTTACGTGGCTGGCATCCAGCCTTGGCTCGAGCGGAAGTCTCAGCACTGCTGCCACACGCCAAACTGATTCGATTGGCTTCTCGAAGATTGGTTCGTCTTGAAGGCGATATTTCACCCTCACAAATGCAAGCCACTGTCGAGCGTGCAAGTGGATGTCAAGCATTGCTTTGCCACGCTGTCGTTTGGGAGCATGAAGTCGATACTTCGGCCTTTATTGAACAGATGCAGACCTATCTGGAAGCCTATCCTCGGACAGGTTCAGTTGCGGTTCGTGCGATGAAACACGAAGGTAAAATGGCAGGCGTCAGCAGTCGTGAATTGGCAAGAAAAATTGGTGGTATGCTTTCATCGCAAGGCTATTCAATCGACCTTGAATCTCCTGTGCATCGGCTCGGTATGGTGCTTGATGCCAGTGCAGGAATTATCGCATGCGGTTGGATGGTTGGTTCAGGTGATGATTCAGACGGTATTACTTCTCGACGTGCAACAGACCGACCGTTCTTCAAGCCTGTTAGCCTTGACCCACGACTTGCCCGTTTGGCAGTCAATGTAGCATCAGGGCCTCATGACAAAGGAGCGACGCTTGACCTCATGACCGGTACCGGTGGGTTCGTCCTTGAGGCTGCGCTTTCAGGTCGTGAAACGTATGGTGTTGACCTTGACCCTTTGATGATTGAAGGAGCCCAAAAGAATCTTGATTGGGCCATGCCGAATTCGGAGGCGAAATTGCTCTTGGGCGACGCTACACAATTGCTTGATGTTCTACCTCTGCATGCACACAATCGGATTTGCGGCTTTGTTCTCGACCCGCCATATGGTCGTAATTCCCATGGTTCTCTCGACCATGCTGATTTGATCCGTTCGGTACTCCAAAGTGCTCGAATGGTGGCCGCCCCTGATGCTGACTTAGTATTGATTTTACCAATGCATCCCTTTGGAGAACATCCTGATGAAGCGCTGAAAGTGGATGCTTCGGTGGAACTGCTTCACGGACAATGGCACGAGATTGAATCAACCTTTGTTGAAACAGGGTGGCGTATCAACCAACGCTGGGTCGAACATGTCCACGCAAGTCTCGGACGGCTCATTCTTCACGCAACAATTGTTCCTCAAGATTGAGAAGTACAATCGCATCTTCCTCAGTCGGTACAGGGAATTGTGCTTTGTGAGGACAGCCCTCATCGAGAATGACCTTATCGTTGTGATCCAGGACATTTGGATAAGTTCGACAGCCTTGTGGACGAACTTCGTAGACTGAACACATTCCTTCGGCATTGATGTCTGCAGAAGCGGTCAATAAAAAGACGCAAGCACGGGTTTTTTCGTCGTTTAGAAGAGTGAGGATACCGTTATTTCGCCATGTGAAGTCTTCAATCGCCATTCCAGTTCTACGTGCAAGTAGTGCCGCTTCAGCCTTGGTCAATGGCATGGTTGTCTCTCGGCAACAGGCGGAGCACCCCATTGGAATACACGGTAGTGAGCGCCCCATAGACGAGCCAACCCTTCCGCCTTCTTCAAGAAGGGGGGGTGTCTCGCAAGGCTAAGGGCGATTAGGGTAGCCTGGATATCCTGACGGGCTTCGAACCCGTCGACGCGGGTTCAAATCCTGCATCGCCCATTGAGTTGGAGTGCCGCAAGGGTATGAACTCTTGTGAGTCG
>CAJJCM010000002.1 GCA_905182635.1 uncultured Candidatus Poseidoniales archaeon | reverse complement strand
CGTTTCAATGTGTACTGTTGGACGTTGCATCATCAAACTACAGAATGCATCCTCAAGTACAATTCCAATCACTTGGGATGGCCGCAATGGTCCTGAAATCCCAACTTTAGAACCAAGGAACCATTGACGTTTACAACGAAGAAAGGTGGTCAAGCCGCTCGCAGAAATTCGTGAACGTGAGCGCCCCAATGGGCCTCCAAGTGGTGGTATTCCTACGGGCATTGTATCATCAGCCTCTCAATGGTCAAAGGAATAGAAGTCTCCGACTCCTCGTTGTTCTCGGTCTTTTCGACTTTCGATTTTGTTGATTCGTGGACGCTTTGAATCATGATCACGCCGGAACGTGACGTTGACTCCTTCAAGGAAACGATTCATTCCTTCACGAAGTTTGAACGGGCCTTCCGCCTTACCGTGAATTCCACCTTCGCCTTCAAAGACAAGGAGAGAATCGCTCACGATATCAATAAAGTAAACATCGTGGTCAATGACAAATGCTGATTTCTCATTGGCTTCCATCGTTCTTCGTATTGCCTTCGCAGCCTCCATTCGAGCGTTTGCATCAAGGTGGGCTGAAGGTTCATCCAACAGGTAAAGGTCGGCATCTCTTCCAAGGCAGATTGCGATAGCAACGGCTTGGCGTTCACCTCCAGAGAGTTTCTTAACTCGTTTTGGAAGTAATTGGTCAACACCTAATGCACGAATGACGTTGACATTGTATTCACCAACACGCCACTTTGGACCAATCTCGCTGTCAAGCCATAGTTGCACACTGCAATCCATGTCGACATCGATGTGTTGAGGCTTGTATGAAACCGTCGCATTTTCAGTGACCCATCCTTCATCGTAACCGTGTTCACCTGCTAAAATTTTGATCATCGTAGTTTTGCCTGTGCCGTTTGGACCGACGACACCAACCACTTCTGAACGATGTACTGCGCCTTCGCCTGTGGTGAGTTGGAACTCGCCAAGTTTCTTCGAAAGGCCACCCCAAGAAACGACTTCACTGCCAGTTTCAGATACACGGTCACTGTGATTAAGGAACTTGATTGGTTTATCACGAATACGAACATTTTGTTCTGGCAAGAAACCATCGAGATAGGTATTGATGGCTTGGCGAGTCGTTCGCGCGGGTGTGAAGATTCCAAAAGCACCCTTTACACCATAGACGATGTGGACCAAGTCTGCAAGTACGTCGAGAACTGCGAGGTCGTGTTCAATTACAATCACACGCTTTGTCTCTGCTAATTTTTGTATGATTCTTACAATACGCATACGTTCGTGAATATCCAGATAGGATGAGGGTTCGTCGAAGAAATAAACATCCACATCACGCAACAGTGTAGCACAAATTGCCATTCGTTGTAATTCACCGCCAGAAAGTTGCTGTACAGTTCGGTCGAGCAAGTGGTCGATTGCCAGTTCTTTGGTCAGCTCTTCGAACATGTTCCTCTCGTCCACCCTTGTAAGCAAGTCTCGGACTGTGCCTTGGATTTTCTTTGGTAAGCGATCGACATTCTGTGGTTTCAAAGCCACTTTGATGTCACCCTTTTCAACCGAAATAAAGAAATCTCGTAATTCGCCACGGGGAAGTGATTCAATAATATCATCCCAATCGGCATCTTTGTTCATCCAATCGCCAAGGTTGGGGACCATTCGACCTGAAAGTGCATTGATTGCAGTTGATTTCCCCATCCCGTTTGGCCCAAGAATTCCAACGACACTTTCCTTCGAAGGTGTTGGTAAACGAAACAGACGGAAACCATTCATAGAATACCGGTGAATCATATCGGTTTCCAGTTCACTTGGCAATTGTTCGATAATTAAAGCATCATGCGGACATTTGTTAATACAAATACCACAACCGATGCAGAGGCTCTCAGAAATGTGAGGTTTACCAGTCTTATCATCCATGATGATGCATTCTTGACCGTTACGAACCGGTGGGCAGAAAACTTGACATTCATCGTTGCATTTCTTCGGTTGACAATGATCTTCCTTTAGAACTGCGACTCTCATTCATCCACCTCCTTGTTTGCTTCAACGATTGATTTTTATTCAGACTTATGGAACTCACGCCCAAAAAGCCTCAACAAACAGAGGTTTGTCCGACATTGGGCAAAACCCAATGGATTTCAAATGAGACCCTTGAGGTGCTCGTGTCCTTGAATCAAGCGGACGGTGCATGGAGTAGGGAACTTCATGCTGGCCTTACGCATTGCATCACGGGCAGTGAGGTAGTGCTCTGGATTGACTTGCAAAGACATAACTCGTTGTCCTCGTCTGACACGAGCGGCTGTTCCGACATTCTTTCCGAATGCGCAGCGCATTCCTTGAGAAACACGGTCAGCACCAGCACCAGTTGCTTGCTTATTTTCACGAAGCACGTGATGAGGGAAGGTGTGGACTCGAAGAGCGTAGCCTTGAGTTCCTGCAATATTACGGATGGTGGAGTTTGAAATAACACGGGCTGCTTCAAGGGCAGTGTGTCGAATTTGACAGTCGTTGTCAGCACGGAGTTCCATGATGACTTTGAACTGCCCAGTCTCAGCAGCAACACGGTTTCCTGAGTGGAATGACTGAATTCTGTTGTTCGGAACACCGCCAATGTACTTACGGCGGGTATAGGCAGGCCCCTTAAGGCGGCGATACATTGATGCTGGTTTACGTGCCATGATACTCTCTCCAAGCATTCTTGCCACCTATATTCCCTTTATCATCTCTCCGCCTCAAGCCTTGCCGCAAGAAATCCCGAATTAGAGAACAGATACTTGGCTCATGGTTCGATAAAAGGTTTCATGTGCTCGTTTCGCATCCTGTAATCATGGCGAAGGGTTGGCGCGGTCTTCTTGAAGAAGAATCGGAACATCAATGGCTTGCTATAACCGGCTTTTTCGTCTTTATAATTATCGGCGCTCTCGCCATACAAGGCACATCCTCGCTCCCTGGTGTCGAATACAGAAGTAATGGACTCGATGCAGTCGATGGACGAGTATTGGACATTATCTACGGTGATTCTGGCACCTACACCGCTTTAATCCTCGGCGATGAAGGTGGAATTATCTTGCATCAAGATGATGCGGGTATCCTCAATGATATCGGTGCAAATTATGATGATGTGTTAGGAATGACATTCATGACTGAACTGCACGACGGAAGTATTGTTGTCTCTCCTTCAAACAATACCCTTGAAATCATCCATGTCAATGCTGAGGTATCACAACGCACCATTCTCCCTCTCAACAGCAACCAAGAAGTTTTTGATGTCGTTGATGTTGCTGAACAACCAAATGGTGATTCGTACCGCTGGCTGATGGTTACCGATGAAGGAGACTCGACCAGTCTTCGTGGTTTTGGTTCCGTAGGCTCAGAACTTTTACCAGCTCAAGATGCTTTTGGAAATGCGACATTGACCGCTGCAATGGTGAATTCCGGCAACATCGCTTGGAATATGGTTGAAGCGTTAGATGATGGCACCTGGATTGCAATTGGTTTGACGACCAATGCCTTTGGTGCCGATGAAGATAGCCCTGCTGCACCAATAAAGCACCCCGTTATCGGCTTCATTTCTTGGTCGGCTGGACCTACCTCGCCAATGCTTACATCTATTGAAGAACTGGACAAGGGAGAGATTCACTCATTGGTTCGACTTGACAACGGAACTTTGCTTGCAGCAGGAACGGATTCGGCAGTCCATATCGCCAAAGACCGAACGACGACAACTGTGGACTTTTCCAGTGTTTCAGCAACACTCGATGAAAACGGAGCAGTTTGGCTGTTCGGAAGCGCAGGAAGTACCTCTGTCGTTCGTATGGTTGATGGCGTTGCTGAGAAAATGCCTTTGGCACAACCTTTGCTTTTGACGATCGAAACTTCAGATGTCTCTAATGATGTCGTTTATGCCTATGGGATAAATGCAAATGGAGACGCTGCAACCTACTCGATTGACACCTTAGCGATTGGCTCTATAGAGAGTGGGAGAGGTTTCTTGAACTTCCTTTTCGTCACTGCATCCACCGTCGTCATTGGTGTGATGTTGTGGACGGCATCTAAGCGAATACGGCAGAATCAATAATTCACGCTTAACGCTTGAAAACAACTGTTCTTTCAAGCCTGCGCGAGAACCTTCATGTGCTCTCGGCAATGACAGTAAACTCCAGCGAGAGCAAGGAGTGTATTGTGCATGGAAAAAAGGGGGATGATGGACCAATTTATGGACATCAAGGAGGAACATCCCGACACTATTCTTTTCTTTCGTATGGGTGACTTCTATGAATTGTTTCACGAGGATGCTGTGGTTGGTTCTGAAGTCCTCGGTCTCGCATTAACTTCACGTGATAAAAAAGCCGATAAGCCGATTCAAATGGCTGGATTCCCTTGGCATGCACTTGAAGATAATATACGGGTGATGCTCAAAGCAGGACACAAAGTCACTGTGGCAGAGCAAGAACAAGAACTCAGAGAAGGGGCGAAGTTACTGGAACGTATCGTTGCGAGAGTCTACACCCCAGGAAGTTTGTATGAGGAATCATTACTCGGTACAGATGAACGTTCCCTCTTGGTATCTGTAACACTTGGAAAGTCTGCACTTGGCCTCGGCATTGTCGACGCGTCTACAGGACAGGCATGGGCATCACACTTGAATGGCGAAGATCGATTTGCTCGAGCACTGGATGAAATCATGCGTTGGCGACCAACTGAAATCGTAGTTTCACCTCAAGATGCTGAAGATACTGCCTTGTGCGCCCTCTTCTCACACCTCGATAGCGTGCTCATCAGTCAGCACAGAGCCAGTGAAAATAAACGCAGGGATCGACTTGAAAAAGTCCTCAAAGTCGCTGATTTAGGGCATTTGGATTTAGATGACGCCCCACTTGCTTTGGCGGCTGCTGGTTTAGCCGCTGACTATCTTGCGACCATGCATATTGCTGATGAGATTCCACTTCGTGAGATCGAAATCATCGATGAATCTGGACACCTGGTACTGGACCAAACAACTTTGAGGAACTTGGAATTAACATCGACACTTGCTGGTGAATTCGAAGGCAGCCTACTTTCAACATTGAATGCATGCCGGAGTTCGATGGGAAGAAGATTGTTGAAAACTTGGATTCTACGGCCACTTTGCAATCTTGAAGCGATCAGTGCTCGCCATGAAGCAGTTGGTTCACTTTCGCGTTCTGCTCGACGCCTTGATGGGATACGAGAAGCGCTCCGTGGACTTCGAGATATGGAACGTTTGGCAACTCAACTCGCCTATAACCGTTCAAACGGTCGCGACTTACTGGCCGTTTCCGATGCCTTGGAACGTATGCCGGCAATCATCAACCTCTGCAACGAAACTGAAAATCCACTCTTAGGACACCTTTCTCATGAATTAGATGCCTTGAGCGACCTTGCAGAAGATATTCGCCGAACACTCGTCGATGAACCACCTCTCAGTATTCGTGATGGCTCATTGATCCGCCCTGGCTTACATTCGGCGATTGATGAACTCCGAGAGACTTCAGCATCCGGACATTCGTGGTTCAGTGATTTAGAATCCAAGTTACGTGCTGAATTGGAGATACCTTCTCTGAAAGTACGAATGAATCGACAAATTGGTTGGTTTATCGAAGTGACCAAATCCAATGAAGTAAAAGTTCCCGAAGAATGGCGCAGAAAGCAACAGATGACCAATGGTTCACGATACGTGACTGAGGAATTGTCACAAAGAGACGACCTATTGCTCACTGCTGATACCAAGGTCAAAGAGTTGGAATATCGCGAATTTACTTCTCTGCGTGAGCGGAGTCGAATACATGCACAAGCACTGGCGAATATTGCTGGTCGGGTTGCTGCAATCGACGTCCTCCAATGTTTTGCCTCTATCGCACGCTCCCGTTCATGGACTCGACCAGAATTAACCGACGGTCACCACTTCAAGGTGGAGGGGGCCCGACACCCAGCCCTCGAAATGCAATCTGGATTTGTCCCCAATGATATTCAAATGCAAAAGAAACGGAACTTCCTATTGATTACTGGACCGAATATGGGTGGTAAATCGACCTACCTTCGGACAACTGCGCTGCTGACTATTCTTGCCCAAACCGGAAGTTTTGTCCCTGCTAAGAAAGCAAGAATTGGATTAGTCGATCGTATATTTACTCGAGTTGGAGCAAGTGATGACCTGCGTCGTGGACGTTCAACCTTCATGATGGAAATGATTGAAGTCGCACACATTCTTCGGAGAGCAACTTCGCAATCTCTCGTTTTACTCGATGAAATTGGTCGTGGAACTTCAACATTTGATGGTTTGTCAATCGCCTGGTCAGTGACTGAAGACATCTGTAAGAGAATTGGCTCGCGCACTTTATTCGCCACTCATTATCATCAATTGATTGGCTTGGAAGGCGAAGTCGATGGGTTGGTCAATGTCCATGTTCAAGTGGCGCAAGCAGACGGCGAACTTCGATTCCTTCACACGGTTGCAGATGGGCCATGTGACGATTCATATGGAGTGCAAGTCGCCGCTTTAGCGGGATTACCACGCCCGGTTGTCGAACGGGCAAGTGACCTTCTTGCGTTCCTAGAACAACAAGCCCACGGCGCCAAGGCAGGAGAGTCGGGAACACCTTCTGCTCGTGCTGATGGTCAATCCAGTTTGATGGGATATTTTGCTGCAGCCGCCCTGACACAAAAAAATGGAACGACGCAACCTGTGCCGAGCATCAGTTCCGAAGAGAAAGAAACGCTGGCTTATCTTTCACAGATCGATGCTGATGAACTTTCGCCACGACAAGCACATGAAGCACTCTACAGACTAAAGAAAATGCTTGGAGGAACACATGATGTCTGAACCGAACAGAATTCAACAACTTGATGAAAAAACCATCGGGCATATTGCAGCTGGAGAAGTCGTTGAACGACCAGCACAAGTGGTCAAAGAATTGCTTGAAAACAGCCTTGATGCAGGTGCTACTCGTCTTGTAATTACCGTTGAGCGTGGAGGTTTTGACCTGATTCGTATTGAAGATGATGGAAACGGAATCGATGAACAAGATTTGCGTTTAGCATTGGACCGACATGCAACCTCAAAATTGCAAAAGGCCGAGGATTTGAATTCGATTCATACGCTCGGATTCCGCGGTGAGGCTTTGGCGAGTATCGGCATGGTATCTCATCTCTCAATTTCAAGTCGCCCCAAGGGAAAAGAAGGAAAATCAATAGCGATGAAGAACGGTGAAAAAGGGCTTGTAGAACCTTTTGGCATGCAACATGGCACCCGTGTTGATGTCGAGCACCTGTTCCGTAATACTCCCGCCCGTTTGGCATTCCAGCGACGCCCTGCCACTGAAAACGCTCGAGTCGTCGATGTGGTCGTAGCACATGCAATGGCCCACCAATTCACTGGATTCCGCCTGGTCATCGATGAACGAGTCATGCTCGACATTCCTCCGGCTGAATCTATGATGGACAGGCTCTTCGACTTACTCGGTGGCCAAGTTGAGTCAATGCTCGAAATAACCCCACCTGGAAACGATGCTGAAGCACCGGGTCAAGAACGGTGGAGTGGATGGATCAGTACGCCAGATATCACCCGAGGTAAAGGCGATGACATCCATATTCTCATCAATGGACGCCCCGTTGCTGCAGGACCGTTCCTTCAAGCCATACGCCGAGGTTACCGCACCCGATTGATGCAAGGAAGACACCCCATTGCCGTCCTCTCACTGACTTTACCACCCGAAGAAGTCGATGTTAACGTCCACCCTACCAAGCGAGAAGTTCGTCTTCGCCATTCCTGGCGTGTATTGGAGCGTCTTGAACGTGCCATCGCTCACACACTTGAATCCGTCCCGACTCAACCTGATGCTGCCGGTGGCATTCCCGGGCTACAAGGCCTTGGCATGCAGAAAGTGACTTCGATTCAAGAACACCTTTCTGCTGTAGATACGCCTTCAGTCAACCCATTGGACGCGGCTGCAGGCGCTCCTGCCCTTGTGCTTCCCAATGAATCGAAAATCGAAGCACCTCCAGCATGGGCAATTGCTGCAGGTGCGCAATTGAATCTTCATGGAAAAGAAGCAACTGAACTTGAGTCTGTTGAAAAGAAGCGCCCCCAATCAACGGCTCCAGAAGCCCAAGAAACATTACCTGGAATGGATGAGAAACCAACCGCTCCGGCATTATCACCTGCTGAAAGGACCCTTCATCGTCATGCAGGCTGTGGGCATCGAAGTTCTCCGAATGAGGAACAACCTCTCACTGGCATAATCAATGAATTACCTGAAATGGAACCTTTGGCTCAATTCGCAGATTCTTACATCTTAGTTCAAGCCGAAGGTGAATTGCTGTTGATCGACCAACATGCACTCCATGAGCGTATTCGATACGAACGTTTGCGGCACGATGCCTCATTGTGGGAGAGTCAAACCAAACTTGAACCGATTCAACTCGACCTCGATGCCCGCCAATCAGCACGAATGTCTGCAGCGGTGGATACGTTGAGTGATGTTGGGTTTTCGTTGCGTGAAAATGACAATGGATGGGTGATTGACGCCGCACCTCACTTGCTGGCGGGTGAAGAATTGATTCCATTTCTACTCGACTTACTGCAAGACACCGCCGAAGATGGAGCACCACTGGAAACGGTTGACCGACGAAAAGACCACCTCGCATTTCTCAATGCATGCCGAGGTGCAGTCAAAGCGAATGAAAAGTTGACTTTACCTGAAATGCGGAGATTGGTCGATGACATGCGACGTATCACCAATCCATGGGCTTGCGTACATGGGCGTCCGACCGCATTACGACTTCCTTTAGATTCTCTCGACCAC
This sequence comes from uncultured Candidatus Poseidoniales archaeon, assembly GCA_905182635.1. Classification (GTDB taxonomy): domain Archaea; phylum Thermoplasmatota; class Poseidoniia; order Poseidoniales; family Poseidoniaceae; genus MGIIa-L1. The sequence goes on along the minus strand of CAJJCM010000002.1, from coordinate 37,835 downwards.
CATTTTGGCCGTCACGGTTAATCAGCAAGCGAGGGTGTTGTAGTCGCTTCAATTTGAACACCAGCCTCTTGTAAACGCTGCACAAAGGCTTCATCAGCAACATGATGAAGTGTATGTCCAATCACTTCACCACCTGTTTTTGAGGCAAGAAGTACTGCTGTCATGAATAAACGATGGTCGTTGAATGTCGGCACTGGTTGTTGGGGCATGGTTGGCTTTTGATTGCCTTCGACTTCGATTCCATCATCGTGCAAGGTTGCGTGAATTCCAAAGAAACTGAGCAATTCTACTGTTCGAGATAAGCGGTCACTCTCTTTGTGAACCGCATGTGCAGCTCCGCTGATTCGCCCACCAGGCCCTAGTGAAAGCAATGCAGCAAGAGGGGGTAGAATGTCATTTGAATCGATGACATCCAACGTAACTGGGAGGGTTGAACCAATACTTTTTAACAGGTCACCATCCCACTTAATGCCACATTCTATAGCGTATTTGGAAAGAAGTTCATGCCCGATGGCTTGTTCATCGCCCGGCCAACCGTGGAGTTCTACTTCTGCATCGAGGCAATGAGTCGCCAAGAATGCAAACGAAGCCATTGAAGCATCACCAGGGACCGTGTAGGTCCCCTCGAACGATGGTTCCCAAGGTGAAAGCATACACTGGCCGCCTTCCAGTTCAACCTTTCCACCGGTGAGATGAATCATTTCAGCCGTCAATTTTGAATGACGGTTTGAGACACCTTTACCCTGAAGGTTGAGTTGTATGTCCACTGGAAGTGCTGCGGATGCCAGCATCCATGACGAAAGCGGTTGGCTTGAACGGGTGATGTCAAGTTCGATGCCTTGTTCAAGTTTCTCCTTTTTCCAAGGACCACTGAGAAGTACAGGTAAACGTTCTTTTCCTTGGCCAATCGAGACCTCTACCCCAGCCTGTTTGAGCGAATCCCACAGGGCATCAGAGTCTCTCTGACGCAGTGAATGGTCACCATCCAACATGATTGGACCTTCCATTCGGGCTGCAATACCTGCTAAAAACCGGAGGGCTGTGCCTGAATTCGCAGCATTGAGTACGCTGGCTGGACGTTTGAAACCGAACGGACCGACACCGGTAAGGACCCACTGTACCGAATTGGGGTGTGGGCCAAGGTCCATCGGATTCTTTTGCTGAAGTAACTGACCTTCACGGTCATAGTCATCGAAATGAACACCCATTTGCGCAAGGCTGCAACGCATTGCCCTCACATCGTCACCTGCAGAGGCGACGTTCTCCAATGTGACGTGTTGTTGGGTCTGAGAAAACAAAGCAAGTGCACGAATTAAGTGGCTCTTTGAAGGCGGTAACCGCCATTGAATCGGAGTCGAATTCGACCTCGGCGTGATTCGAAGAATACGAAGGTCGTTACGTCGGTGATCTTTGCCAGATGAGGTCCAACGCTTCACCCAACCTCTCCCCATGATGGTCCCAGACTCCAAGCACCCATCAACCCTTGCAACACAGAATAAAAAGCCTCAGTCGCATAGCCTGCACTATGTCGTTGCAGGATTCACTCGGTCGCCCATTGAGGGACCTTCGAATCTCCATCACTGACCGATGCAATTTCCGATGCACATATTGTATGCCGAGAGAAAACTTTGGTCCTGAGCATGTTTTTTTGGCAAAAGAGGAGATTTTGAGTTACGAAGAAATGACAAGTGTGGTTGCATCGTTGCTCCCTTTGGGGCTTTCAAAAGTCAGAATCACCGGTGGAGAGCCACTTCTTCGAAGAGATTTACATGTCTTTATCGCTTTACTACGTGACCTTGATTCTGAACTTGATATCGCATTAACCACCAACGGTGTGCTGCTTGAACGTCATGCAGAGATACTGTTCAAAAGTGGTCTCAACCGAATCACCGTTAGCCTTGATGCTGTGCATACAGAATTATTTCAAACGATTACAGACAGTAAAAGTTCGCCTGAAGATGTCTTCAAGGGAATTGATGTTGCTCAAAAGATTGGCTTACCAGTTAAAGTCAATTGCGTCGTCAAAAAAGGCGTCAATGAGTCTCAAATAGTCCCTTTAACAAAAGCCTGTAGCGAACGCAACATAATCGTCCGGTTCATTGAATTCATGGATGTTGGAACCACTAATAATTGGAACCTCGATTCGGTAATGAGTGGACAAGAGATGAGGGAGGTTCTACGAGACCATTTCGGACCACTTGAACCAAGAGCTGCTGCTCACCCCTCTGATGTTGCCCGATTATGGCGCCTCGTTGATGGTTCAACCGTTGGTTTCATCGAATCGGTGACCAAACCGTTTTGCGGGGATTGTTCTCGTGCACGCCTTTCTGCACATGGTTCAATCTACACATGCTTATTTTCAGAACAAGGATTTGACTTACGTGGAATCCTTCGCTTTGGTGCGGATGAACAAGAGATTGCAACGATTATTCGAGATATCTGGCTACATCGAGAAGACCGGTATTCAGAATTGAGAACTCAACTCAAAGAAACAAGACATCCCGTAGAGATGTCATTCATCGGTGGCTAACTAAATTTCTATCGGCGGTAAAATAACATCAATCATTACCGAATTGGTGGATAAATCAACGAGTTTGAATCGCCAGGTGCCTGAATCAGAGCCTACCGTCGTCGAGTCGATGACAAAATAATCACCTTGACTCACAGAATAACCTGCATCACGATCATGGAAAGAAACGTTGGCTCCAATCAACCCATAGACATTCGAGTCACTGACTGTACCACGAATCGGGTCACCGTCATCTAAATTCTCCGGATAAAGGTCATATTGAATCTTAGCTGGGTCTATTGTTTGGTCTAGAGACGTCATACGAATCACGTGGAAACCGTTTGACAATCCACGAACACTGACGGTCGCTTGTGCAGGTGGTTTCTCAGTCGTGGTAAGTGTACCTTGCATCAAAACGAAGACCATGCTCGAAAGCATAACTGTGATTGCAAGCAGCAATACGGTGGCGATAACGGGGCTGACTGCCTCATTGTCAAGTGACCTCCGCACATTGCGCATGAAACGACTGAAGTATCGATAGGACTTGAACCAACCGTTTCAAAAGAAGGTCAGAATACCCCTTTTGCGCCCTTTCAGAAAAGCCACATCGGCTTATCGCACTCCATGGCTCGTTTGATTCCACCGATTGGACCAAGGATTCTCAACAACGCTTCTGTAACCAAGTCCCCTTTGAAGAACGCATAGCCCATATTCTTGGAACGAAGGGAATTCTTCAACGCCCTCCCCATCGAGGCCCGAACTCGAGTCTCATACATGGTCAAAGACGCTCCATCTCGAAGATTGTCAAGAATCGCTTCTGCTGCAAAACATCCAGAAATAATCGCTTGAGAAATACCGCCACCGTTACTTGGCATGACGAGTCCAGCCGCATCACCAACAGCCAATGTTGTTCCATCAACCATTGTTTTCACTGGACCACCCATCGGAATCCAGCCTCCACCCCAAGAAAGTATTTCAAAATCTAAAGAGGCACAAAATTCAATCAAATGGTCTTTCAAATTACCTTCCAAATATCCTGCACGCACTCCAATACCAACATTTGCAGTGTCTGGACCCTTTGGAATAATCCACGCATAGCCAGAGGGGGCAACTGAACCCAAAAATACATCAAAGGTTTCTGGTACTTTTCCCTGGACTTGAGCATAGACAGTAGGAACTTGGTCTTTTGGTCTATAGCGTTCATCGCCACCATGGCGTAGCCGAGCAACATGTGCCAATGAACCACTTGCATCAATCAAGAAATCAAACGAATACCGGCCATGGCTCGTAATCAAAAGGTCTCGGTCAAGTTTTGATTGGTGTTGAATCCGAGTCAGTGCTTCACCGGTATGAATCTCAGCACCAGCGTTAATCGCCTTGTCACAAAGGAATCCATCAAAGTGTAAACGATGACCTGCGAAAGCATCCAAATCGAAATGGTAGGCTTTTCCCGAAGGAAGGAAGACTCGCATATTATCAAGATCATGAAGTCTTAAACGGTCAGGGAATTCAAAATAATCTTTTAGCCATTGATGGTCATCAAGATGAGAAAAAGTACCAACAACCTCACCCCAATTCGGTATACATTCACCGCATTGAGCAGGGTTTCCAACAATCTCTCTACGTTCTAACATCAGAACATCAATGCCATCTTCAGCAAGTCGTTGCGCACATGCGGAACCTGCAGGCCCTGCACCAATGACGATCACTTGGCGATGTTCGACCTCTTTACGAGCCATATAATCCCTCACACATGTCGACGCATGACATAATCAGTGACATGGAACATCAATCTCTTTGCATCGCTTTCTGGAAAAATTTCGAGTGCTGCGATTGCTCGTTCTAAATGAGTACTCACTAATATTTCTGCATAATGCAAACTGCCAGAATGATTGAGCAACACCATCAATTCATCAAACGAATCATCGGTAAAATTTTCTATGATGTAGGCGAGACGTTGTCGCTTTTCACCGTGGGAAAGAGTCAATGCATGAATCAAGGGGAGTGTCATTTTCCCTTCAATGACGTCCGCTCCTCTGGGTTTACCCATTCGTTCATCACCTCGTAAGTCAAGTAAATCATCGACCAATTGGAAGGCGATTCCGAGTTCCATTCCAAAACATTTGAGCGAAGATGCTTGCTCTTCAGAAAGTCCCGCTACTAAGCCCGCAGCATAGCACCCAGCTGCAAAAGGTCCAGCCGTTTTTCCTCGAACAATACTGAGATAATCCTCGGGAGAAGTCGTAAGGTCAAGAACATGGTCAAGTTGTTCGAATTCTGAAACTGCAAGGTCAGCACAATATTGGGCTAAGATACGGACAATTCGTTCATCATATTGCCCACCAAGTGCGAAACCTTGTGTAAATAACCAATCACCAGCAATTACAGCTTTTGGAAGACCGACTCGAGAATGAATTGTTTCGATTCCTCGTCGATGTGAGGCTTCATCATTGATATCATCATGGACTAAGGTTGCTGTGTGAATCATTTCAGATGCCAGTGCAAGCGGCATAATCTCCTCGACATCAGTACCTCCAGCGATTTCATGGGCCAGGAGAATCAATAATGGGCGAAGGCGTTTACCACCTGCAAGGAGTACTGAGCCACACAGTTCAGCAACTTGTCCCGAGCCGTTCTTGATTTCATTTTCAATCAACGCCTCAAGCTCGGCATCGACCAAAAACCTCATTGTTTCGAGGCGGTCACTGGCTTTCAACTCAACACTGGCCACGACTCTCCTACAGGGGTGTCCTTCTTAACCCGTAGTCTCCGGCCTTGTAATGTGAGGATTCATCCTCGCCGAGGTGATGTGTTGACAGAGAAGGTTCGACTTGAAGTCCTAACCACTGCATCACGCCGTGATGGTGTACGTCTTCAAATTGAACGAACCATCGAACAAAACCGCAAGGAATTTGATTTCAAATTGGTCCAACTCCCCCATATTGAATCAGCAATTGAAACTCTCCAAAAGGGTACTGGCGACCTTGTAGCAATGAGTGCCTTGGATTGGAGAAACCTCGATGTTGAGGGATTATCGATCGTTGGAATCCTACCACGCCGAGAACCAACATGGGTCCTCGTCTCTGGTGACAAACCAGAATATTTGTGTTCACAGGCCTTAGTCGTCTGTGACAATGAACTGCTTCGACGGCAAATGCGCCGTCTTCGTAACGACCTCATCCTACTGACGAGTGAACAATTTGCTGACCGTATTGGCAAACTTGATGCGTATCTCAATTTAGATGAAGAAGATAGAATCCATTGGATTGAAGAATGTCGCCAAGATCAATTATTGGAAGGATTCATCGTCTCACGAGGTGAACATTCGGCATTGAAGTTCAAATCACGCCGTCATACACTTGGCCTGCAACGTGAAAACCCTGAACGCACCCATTTCATCCCACCACCATTGTATGGATTCACTTTACTGGTCAGCCGTACGGGATTCCCGAGTGCGATTGTTCTGCCGATGTTCGATCCAAGTGCATACCTCGCTCATAGAATCGAAGGGGCCTTACTTGACTCGTTGCCTGAAGAAATTCATCCAATTGTTGGCATCTTTGTCGAACAGCGTAAATTTAAGACGATTCTCAACGAAGCACAGCGCTCGAATGACGACTTCACCAATGATTCATTACTTGACTCAACGCTTACTCAAGGGAAAGTAAGTGGTAAGCGTTTAATTGGGGCTGAAAAATGGGCCCGGTCAGTTCCAAAGAAGGGTTTGTCTACGAGTCCACGCTTGGAAATAAAAATTGAAACGTTGAACTTTTCTGGGACTGTAACTGCAAGTGCAGAACGTATTTGCGAACTTGAAGAAAGCCACATGGGAATGGTTAACGTTCTCAAAGAATTTTCAATCCTGCTTGAAAATATGCAAACTGAACATGAAGAAATGGTGAGGAAATACCCTGGACTTCCCGAAGAATACAGCCTTGCAAGGCCCGCTTTATTGAATCTCCATTCACTTCAAGCCTCTTCATCAGAAGAGGAATGAGAAGGATGTTCGAGTAATGCTCCATACCCTTGTTTGGTAATGTGTTGCTCAAAGTCACCCAGTTCAGCCGGTTCATTACCATCGCATAATTCGAGAATCGATTCATCGATTTCGCGGCCGTTACGCTCCCATGTCCCGGCTGAGCGTTGAAGGTCAGAAGCAAACTTTTCAACAATTTCAACGCCGGACAAGTTTGGGTTCAATACTGATTTAAGCGATTCAACAATGTTGTCATTGGCTTCTCTCAAACGGGAGATTCGACCTCCTAAATCGACTAAAAGTTCTCGTAACTCATTGGGGTCATTTGAGCGGGAAAATCGACGTTGAGCTCGTTCGAGTTCTGTTCGCATCACGCCAATTCCAGCAATAATTGCCAACTTTCCTTTGGTGGCATCAAGAATTGCTTCTTCAGCATCACTTGTTCGTGAATGAAGTATTTCTTCAAAACCAGCATACTGAGTTTTCAAATCTGACCAAACCAGTTCCCGTAGGGATTCGACAAGCCCATTCGCTTCCTTGAGAGCGAGTTTTGTAGCCTTCACAGTTCTTGCCATCACGACTCTCCAGTGCTTCATACTCTTCAAACCATTGCCCGTAGAATCTACACTCTACACACAAATGGAGGGATGAAAACAGTCGAAGAATTGCCCTTTTCCGCATCGCAACACAGCGAAGACACATATACCCCTTTGAACCGAAACTCCACTGTAGGTGAGACTGTGACTGCAAAAGGCGAACTCTTGAACGAACTCTATCAAGCGCGTTTTGATGGACTCAAAGAGCTAGCGGTCACTTACAACTTACCAAAAAATGGCTCTGTTGAAGTGGTCAGAGGACGATTGATTCAACAACTTATATTGGACGAATGGGACCTTTCACCAAATGGAATTAAAAACCTCATGAACGCCGAAATCGGTGAAATTCTTGGAATATTTGGTATCAAAAAATCAGGCTCTGTTCGTGCTCGGCGTCAACGCCTGTATCTGCATCTTAATCACGACCCAAAACAATTCGTTCCTGAATCACTGGACTCATTGACTCGCGATGAATTGCATGAATTGTGTAAGACATTGGAATTACCCCTCTCTGGGAATAAACAGGCTTTACTTGTTCGTATCGCGGGCGTTTTGGCCTATCAACAAGGTGGCTGGGGTAAAGTCAAGAAGAGTCTGCGTCGGCCACGAAGTGGCGATTCAGCCGTTGAAATACCGAGTCCAACTGAAGATTCTAAGAATGAATCGCCCGGACAAACTCACATTGATGAACAGGATGTCGTACTCGAAACGGCCGAGACATTTGTGTCTCAACATCCAGAAGGATGGACGTTCGAAGAAGAAACTGAAATGCGAACTGAACTTGCTCAAGAAGGCATTCCAATCTCACGCGCCCCACTTGCTGCCTCAATCGATGATGTTCTTCGAGCAGGACAAAGGGAAATCGACACTGATAGCACACCAGCAATGGTTCAAAGTGCTCATGTTGCAGAGGTTGTCGAACATAGCCTCGAAGTTGAAGCAGTCTTACTTGAGTTGACAGCTCGGGCAGCAGAAATTGAATCAGCAGGTAGAGATTTCTTAGCAGTGAGCAGCACCAGTGATGGAGAAGACCTCGAAGCTTTCATCCGCAGCCTCTCCAGCCATGGTTTTGCAGTTGAAATCCCTGCGGTAAGCGACGGAATTCGTAATACTTTGATGGAACTTGAGTTCCGATCTCAAACTGAAAAGGATGCAGTCTTTGCAATGCCAAACTCTTGGAGAGAGCGTGAAGCACTGCGTAATTTTGAAAACGCTCGTGATGTGCTCCGCGGTCAGTTGAATAATACCCTCGCATCTTCGGATGGTGATTTAGTTCGTGCACGAATGACTTTTGAACAAATTGGACATGACATGGGTCTCGATTTGAGAATCCCAAGTATTTCTGGAAGACTCCATGCCCTTTTCGACCTGCATATAGAAATCCATCAAGAAGAAGCACTACAAGACCCATCGATTGCACGTCGTAATCGTATTCTTCGTGTCCTCCAACATGGTGCTGTTCATTTCACCGATATTGAACGAATGACGGTTGACCGCCTTGAACGAAACATTGCTGGGTTTGAAGAATTGGTGGAAACTATCCTTGAATCAAGTGAAGGAAGTTTCTCAGACTCACAACAAGCCTTGGTGATTCGATTCCTTGAATCGAAAGGCTATGAGGTCAACACGATTGACCTACGACCACGGGTTCTTGCTTGTGCTGGAATCATTGGCGCTGAATTAGGTTTTATTTCCCCTTCGGAAATTCCTCGGATTGCACCTGGAATCATGATATCAGATAATCAAGTCGACGCTATTGTGACTGAACTGAAAGCACTTGCAGAAGCATTCAAGCCGAAAACTGAACAACAACCGGATGTGGAAATCGTCATTGCTGAATCCGTCAGTGATGCATCTGACCGACTCAATTCCGCTCGCGGAAAAATCGATGCTATCGATGACTTACTCGCCCGCTTACGTGGTTAATTCTCTTCAACGCGATGCGTAGAAGTTTTGGATAACTTGTGTTACTGTTTGGATGTCGTGAATATCACGGCGTGCCAAGTCTTTGATAATCGCTTGACGTTGTGCAACGTGTTTTTCAAACACATCGGGTGAGATACCTGCAGCTGAACAAATTACTTCGCGAAGTTTGGAAGGTATTCCAGTTTCCTCGATTTGACCAGTGGCAGCATTGTACTTCCAGATGATGTTTAAACGAGGTTTGTCACCCTCCATACCTGCAACCTCAGCGACTTCAGTAATGACACGAACCGTTTTTCCATTGACGTGGAGTCGTGCTTGAATGATGATTAAATCAAGTCCGCCGAGCATAATTGGGGGGACATTCATTGGAGGGTTAATCATACGAGTGACCGTTTCCTGAGCCGTATTAGCGTGCAGTGAACCGAAGGAACCATCGTGGCCGGTGTTCATGGCTGTAAGCAATGTTGCTGCTTCAGGTCCACGAACTTCTCCTACAATGATTCGATCAGGTCGCATACGAAGACTTGACTTGAGACAATCATTCATATCGACTTCAGGGGTTCCATCTGCGCGTTGTCGGCGAGTCTCCATACGAAGCCAGTGGTCGTGATAGACTTGCAATTCAGCGGTATCTTCTACTGTGAGCAAACGGCGGTCCCATGGAATAAACATCCCGAGACAATTGAGTGTGGTAGTTTTACCAGAACCTGTTCCACCAGCAATAACAAAGTTTGCTGGGCGGCTGTCGAGACCTTCAATCCAGACCCACATCATTGCTGCAAGACGGGAGTTGACCGTACCGAACTTTACTAAATCAATCATAGTTAATGGGTCTTCTCTGAATTTACGGATGGTGAGCGTAGGGCCATCAGGAGTCACCGGTGGAATAGTGCCGTTGACACGGGAACCATCGGGAAGTCGTCCATCGAAGATGGGAACAAGGCCGGGTCCATCACCAAGTGGTACGTTGGTAAAGGCGGCGATGTTCTTGGCAATTTGAATTCCTGAATCGTCATCAACCCAAAGGTTTGTTCGGCACATACCATGATCACGGTGGGCGACTTTCACACATTGTGTTCCACCATTGTACATCACTTCTTCAAGTGCATCATCTTCCAAAAGAACCGCGAGGTCTCCATAGGGATTTGGTTCAATTGCTCCATCGACGTGATAAATCGGCGATGGATGATTCTCTTCAGTATAAATTGTTACTCGACCGTATTGCGCTAAGACTAGTTCACTCATTTTTTCATCCTCCAATCATTATGACTGCCCCGAGATAGAGGCCCATTGAAAGTGCAACCCACCCTGGCATCCACCAAAGTGCATCTTTAAATCGCCCGAGCATTCGACCTGAAACGCCAATAGCAATTGCAGATGCTGCTCCAAAGAAAAGTGAAAAGGTGACATTGAATGAATCGATTTGAAAACCCTTGTTCGCAGGTGTAAATAATCCAACGATGAAGGCGATAAGCACTGGCAAACCGATGCTGATGAAGAGAACGATGAGTATACCTTTGCCCAATAACTCTTCTTCTCGCTTATTCATTAGATCGTTCAAGCGTTCGTAATCCATTGCTAAATCCGAAAGGATGCCTTGGAGAGGGGCATCTTGTTCAATCGCAGTCTCAATCAAGACCATGACACGTTGGACTTGTGATGAGCGCGTTTTTGCAGCAAACGCAGCAAGTGCAGCATCAAATGAGGAAGAATGGCTTTCTTCAAGAGTTTCTTTTAGTAATTGTCCAAGCACGCCAGGAAGCGTTCGGGATTGCTCCATCATCGCTTCTTGAATGCCACGTCCTGCACCAACTGAATCCGAGAGGGATTCGAGTAAAGAGGGGAGTGTGTTTTCTATAGAACGGCGCCTTTTGCGCTCAAGCATTGGAGGGACTCCACCAGCAGCACTTGCTATACCGAATACAAGCAGCACCAGCAACAAGAGATTCTCGTTGAATGTTTCAATCAACCCGTATATCATGAAAATCACAACCCCGGGTCCTTCGTATGGGCTTTCAAGCCAATCATGAACATCCCAAACAATGTCAAAGCGAGTCCGACATTTACCACGATGTTGATGGTGGCGGTCGGTGGTAATTTCATGAATGCACCCATCTCACCGCTCATCAACTGTGGAATAAGTCCGGCAATCGCTAAGATAATCGGTCCAATCATACCAATGGAAAGAAGAGTTTCAGGGACTGAACCGAGTTCTTCAATGTATTTTGTGACTGACTCGGAACGTTCATTTTCCATACGTGCGCCTTGCTTTCGAATAGTTTCAATGATGTCAGTGTTCTGTGTGACGTTGGTGTACATTGTATTGAGGAGTCGGCGGTAGCCTTCCGAACCTGCTTTGTTCATCATACTCTTCAACTCAGACCCTAACCCACGGCTGCTTCCTTTTTGTAAACGGGTCATTATGCCTGAGAAATCTTCTGAAATGATGCCGTAACCGCCACTTCCAATGGTGTGAATCGCTGCTTCAAGACCAACCCCTGAGGACATCAAGACATCCAATGTTCGGATGACATAGAGAACTTCTCTCTGCTCATCCAATTTTCGCATAATCTCATCTCACACAATATCTTCGAGTAATTCAAATTTGAACATTTCATTTGAACCATCGTATTCCAGCGATGCAAATATTACTTTGACATCTCGTTCTTCAAATGGATCATGAATGTAAGGTTGGCCAGACCGGAACATGGTAAGGACTCGCTTGTAATCATCAAGCACGATTTCTCCTTTAACGGTATAAACGGCTGATTCGGAACCTTCATCATGCAGGTCGTCGCCCTCCTCACCACGAATAATTGTGCGTGTAAGGCGACGTGTAAGACGGACTTTCATGTCACAATTGGGTATACGCACCCAATCTGCGCTTGTAGTTCCTGATGCGGGGCGAATAAAAAAATCTATGCCAGCCATATGTTGACCTCTATTCTACCCACGCAGTGGTAAGGACTTCAATGTTGGGGGTCAAAATCATCAGGCTACGATTCTAAACCAACCAAATCTTGGTTCGTGGAGTGTGCCTTCATTTGAGAGTTCATCGAGTTTATCTTCAGCCAAACTTCGGTCAAATCCACGTGCGACTGTATTGGTTAACACAGTTTCAAAATCGACACCATCGCCTTGGTCAAGTTGCTCAATAATCGAGATAATCGTCTCCTTTACCTCAGATTCGTCACCTGTAGCAACTTCACCTGCATCTGCATCTTGATTTGGAGCAGGTGCGGCGACTGGCTGGCTGGCTGCCTCCATGCGTCCTTCAGCAATATCCAAAGCTTGCATGATGTTGAGGGTATAATTCTCAATATCAATCTCACCATAATGATTTCGAGACACAAGCAGCCCATCGACCATGTGTTCCGGAATTCCTGCGCCAATCAATCCTTCTCGTGTAGGTTCAGCCGACAACGAATCAGAAAAATGCTTCATTCTCTGTAGAGTGTCTTCACAGGTTCGAGTCAGCCAAAGAGCATACTGTTGCGCATCAATCTCACATGCTTCCTCAGGACGAAGTGAAGTATAGATTGCTCCTTCATCGGTTTGATACCATTTTGATTTAGCCACCATGAGGAGAAGTACCGGCTCTCCAGCTTCGAGTTTCTTAGCCAAAACCAACGTAAGTTCACGCATTGATTCAGTTGCATAATCTCCAACTGAAAAGTAATGGACCCCTGATGGGTCACGCATTTGTCCCTGGTGGAGTGTTGAACCGTTGGATGTCTCTCGAACTTCAAGTCGTTCCAAAAGTCCCGCTACGACCACTCTGTTGACTTTAGCGCCAAGTTTCGTGATGACAAAGGAAGGGTCATATTCACCTGAGCCTTTCTCATTGAGCGTAGCTTCACTGTATTCAGAGGCAAGCATGTGCCAAGCAGGTTGGCGCTTTGCACGTGTTCCAGATTGCATCAAGCAACCCTCCATTGAGCACGGATTTCAGTCGCCCGTAATCCTGCATCTTCGTCAATCATTGAAGCACCATCTGCGAGCAGCATAGCACCTTGTTCATCGACAATGGTACGGCCTGAAGCATTGATTTTACGCCCGAGCATCTTTTCACGCAAGGACTGAACAAAAGCAATCTGTCCAGCATCGTCAATAGCACCTTGAAGTTCGGATTCATTCATTCCAAGAAGACTCAATGTTGCGTCCTTATTCGTCAACAAAGAGACACTAGCACGTCCATCATCAATAGCCAAACGCAGGCGTATATCGTTGTTACCATCGTTTGGTCCGTGATCAGCACAAGCTCCTTCTCGGAGAACTCGACGGCATTCTGTGCACCGTTTGATAAAGCCAGAATCTTCTCGAACACTAACCACAATTGCACTGGTCGAGATTCCGATTCGGCTTGCACCGGTAGAAAGTTCATGCAAAGCGACTTCAACGGTATGGTTTTTCAAATCCAATTCGCTGTCCCAAGGAGGTGCATCGAGTATTTCGACTTGATCGATTGTGTCAATGGTGATATCGGGGATGCCTTGCCAGGCACGCACACGTACGCCTTTGAGACGAACAGTTAACGGCAATTGGTCTTCAGTAATGGGCAATTCACTCCATGCACTCATTCTGCAACGGCCGGTTGGGTCAGCGATTTGACCCGACCAGAGGAAGCGCTCTTCACCATCACGGGTGAACGAACGTTTTGCCCATTCAGTAATTTGAACGACTGCGTCAACATCTCGTGCTCCGTCTCGGAGTTCAGATAAAGTCAGTACGGTCTGTTCAGAGAGTGCGTCGACATTTGCAAAATTCTTATCGTGATAGACTTCGATTTTTGTTGTCCGCCCGAAGTTGAGTTCAGGTGTATCTCGGAACGTTCGAACTTGTGCACTTTCAATCTTGAGAAGCGTTCCTACTTCGTGTTCAAGAGGCTCCCATGAAAGGAAACCAATAGTACCTGTTTCATCTGCGAGGCGGCCTCGAATGATATCAATTGAGCCCGTACCATCCTTACGGTGAATCTGGTCGGGGCGAGTGGCAAGAATTCGTCCAACAATGCAGACATAGCCCTCAGATGGCAAACTCGAGATGTCTTGAGCCTCGCCAGGGGCGGTCACAGGGCGTGTTCCTTCACGAATAACAGCGATACGGGTGGATTGATTGATGTTCAACGACATCTTCCCCTGATATTCATTGACTGAAGCACCTTCAATACGAACGACTGAACCGGGAGTAATATTGGAGTTCGGGCCCCAATCTTTGTATTCCCAACGGTTTTTCTCACCATTCTCTTCCCAAGGGTTATCCTCAAGAAGTCCAAAGGCGATTTGCTTTTCCTCGCCTCGAATCGTTTGGTCACGAATATTGTGGGAAATAATTTCCACTTCAATCTCGATTTCTCGGTCGTCGCCTTTCAATTCGCTTAATCGGCTCACCTTACGTGTGGGTTTAGGTGCTGAAGAGGATGAACCAGAGGTCCCTGCTGATGGAGTAGGTGTTGTTTCACCCTTGAAGCGTCGAAGAATCGAACGCATAGCATCTTGTGGCGGAATAAAGAATTCTGTTTCGTATTTTGCAAAGGCTGCAGATACTTCCTCCGGATTGGCATCAGGACATTCTGCGAGTATCGATTTAACGTGCGTTTCGTATTTTTCAGACATTGCAAAGACCTCCGCCAGACGTGTTCGTTCGGGGCCTGTACGGAGAACAGGCTGCGGGCTTTCGTGCGGTTTGGTTGAGACTGTACACTCCCTTGACCTCCATGGATAACTACAGGAGAGACGACAGGACATAAAGAATGCCGTGGACTTTGTTCCTTTCCGTTGATTATCGAATCAAGCGACTGAGAGACTTATGCGGGGTTGATTCGTAATCCTTGCATCAACAGGACGTCAGGAAGGTGCATGTTGCCGGATGAATAAGATCCTTGGATACGAACATCATTCCCAAGGTACACTTCTTTAGAAAGAGCCTTAGCAAGATTACCAGATAGCCCAGCTTGCTTAACCGGTCCTAGAATTTCTCCACCCTCGACCCGCAAGAGCGTACTCGATGTAACCGAGAAATCACCACTGGTTGGATTCGCAGTATGCGCCCCCATGACGCTATGGACGATGTAACCGTCTTCCATTCGCTCAAGAAGTGCCTCTTGCGAGGAGCTTTTTCGAGAGGAAACCATTTGTAAATCAGCACAGCCAGTACCCGGTGGACTTTGATGACTACCTCGAACTGCACAACCGTTGGTTTCTGCATGTTCGATACGGCCTTCAGCCACTTGTTGTGCAGCATCTCTTGTCGACCACAATGAACCAACAAGACGGCCGTTTTCGACTAAGGTTTGGCGGCGAGTTGGAACGCCTTCTCCATCTCGAGAAGAAGCCGATTTTCCGCCCTCCATTCTTCCATCATCGATGAGTGAAAGGTCGTCTGCAAGCACAAGTTCACCTTGCTTTCCAGACCAGAATGATTCATTTCGAACCAACCGGTCACCACGAACAGCAGAAGGAACGACCATTGAAAACAACGGTGAAAAACCTTCACTTGTCATCAAAACTGGAGTGTCATGTGCTTCGGTATTGACTTCAATAGGCCCACGGGTCTTCTGTGCCCAATCAACAGCAACAGCAATACAATCAGGTACATTCTGAAGGCGTTGACAACTTGAATCACCTTCGTATGAACTGGTCAACTCATCATCGGCATCGATGGAAACTTGAACACCAATTCCATGTGAAGTCGTCACACCGCTGGACTCGATCCCTTCACTGGAAAAAATCGCATCAGCACTTGCTCCAACGCCTAAGCCACCGCCAGTAACGACGGCTCGTTCATCAAGGGAAGCAACTTCACTCAAAATCGCATCAGCCTGTTCAAGTAAATCTTCGGGACCAATACTGAGGATGTTCTTGTCAAACAATCCTCCTACTTTTTTCGCCTCTTGTTCACTCGGAAGGACAAAACCCTTCACAGAAGGCGATACTTTAGCAATATCGCGTGCTTGTTGAATGGCATAATCTGCAGAGCCTAAATCGACAAGATATGCATAACCAAATCGTCCATCTTCGACAATCCGAATACCATAGCCACCTTCACCGCCTCCGGCAGCAAGGGCGATTTTACCCGCTTCAATGTCTATGCTGTGCCCATACGATTGTGTGGCCACGATTTCCCATTGTTGAACACCTTGGCTTTGACAGAGAGCACCAATGCTTCGGCAACCCGCTACAATACGGTCGACTGCATCATCTGGAAGCATTTTCAGCCCACCAGAGCCTGAGAAATTCGCATAATTGGGCCGCCGTCACCGACAGGGACAGTTTGTCCTTTGCCACAGAATCCAGGGGCTGCAAGGCGTGCATCCCGGGTTAATCCATCAACATCTTTTAGAATTTGAAGTGTCAAACCACTTACGCTTACATCTTTCAATGGACGAGTGATTTCTCCGTTTTCAATCAACCAAGCTTCTTGGGCTGCAAATTGGAATGAGCCACGACCTGTATCGACTTGACCGCCACGAGAGCCACAAGCAAAAACGCCATACTGAATGTCTTCCATCAATTCATCGATGTCATTGTGCGTTCCACCCTTGATCATTGTGTTCGACATGCGAACAAGTGGATGGTGCAAGCCATCTTGGGCTCGTGCACCTGCATTTGGCTCTATGCCAAAGTGATGCGCAGTCTCTCGATGATTGAGGTATTCTGTAAGAACACCTTTCTTGATGAGGTTTTTCTCACGAGTGTCGAGTCCTTCATCATCGATTGGATGGGCTCCGTAGCCACCACGCATTGTAGGGTCATCAACGACCGATACAATATCATTTCCGATGGTCTGACCGAGTTTCCCAGCAAGACATGAATCACCAGCAGCCACAAGGTCGGCTTCACATGGATGGCCCAGTGCTTCGTGAATGTAGACACCTGTCAAATCGCGGTCGGCGATCAGTGGCAATTTACCAGAAGGTGCTCGTTCTGCTTTGAGGAGACGTAATGTGGCAATTCGGGCTGATTCACCGAGTTGTCCGAGGTCACATGCTTCGATAACTTCAAGCCCACCTTCTCCGCCGTGTCTTGTTCTATAGGATACTACCTCGTCACCATCTCGACCGGTGACGCTTGCATTGATGAGTGAACGTTGGAATGACCAAACTCGGTTCATTCCTTCACTGGTCATCAGTTCTGTATGGAGGTGCTCATCGCTCCAGCCACACGTCACTGAAATAATGCGGTCATCGTCTGCCGCACTGTCATGGAGTGTGTTCAAATAATCAATTTTAGTTTGTAACTCCGTGTTACGAACATCTTGCTTTGGTTTCCAATGAATCTCGTCTTGCAAAATGGGGACTTCCGCCAACTGAACGGGTCTGTCTTTAGAGGAACGGCGAGCAGCAACTGCTTTTGCCAGTCGAACCGTCGATTCAATTTGAGATGGTAAAGAGATTAAGTCCGTGGTCGAATGAACACCCCACGCACCGTCCGCCAAAATTCTCAAGGTGACGCCAACTTCTTGTCCAGGAATTGCTCGCTCAAGTTTTGCATCTCGAAGAGCGACACTCGAATCGGTAATTGCCATCAATCGAACTTCCGCATACGATGCACCAAGGTCTTGTGCATGGTCAAGTGCAGCTTGTATTTTCGATTGATCGAGGTAGCGACCTGTACTCGGTCTGTGCTCATCAGTTGGACTTGCGCTCATCACCATACAAAGGCGGTAGAAGCAATGGTGTTTGAACTCTACTCTATTTCGTTTTGCTCACGAAGTAAATTCAGAAGAGAGAATATGTCCAATAAGTGCAGATTCGGTAAGGACTTCTTGTTCGGATTCAAATTTCATTCCCAGCCGGAGTGCCCCTAATTTTGAAAGAATATATTCATCCGAATTCGTTTCGAGTTCAAGACGGGAAAGCATCGAAGTTGCTTGGAGTTCAATATCTTCAAAGTCATATTCGACCACTTGGCAATCCGCTTGAGTTTCATCAGTAGCGATGGCCTCGGGTAAAAAAACAACAAAACCCGCATTGTCATCGTCTCGAACACCCGACCGTTTGAAGGCTTCAGAAACATGGTGGGTTCCCGAAAGATAGCGCAAGAACTCAGCGTCGAGCGAGCGAGCCAATGAAGTCTTACGAATCCATCTTCGAGATGCACACATCCACGCGGTCCACAATTGGAGATTGGATTGCACGCATCCATCACCGACCATTACCCATTGAGAGTTTGGACGGAGTTCAAGGAATGTTTGGAGGAGCCTCTTGGCATCAACTGGCTGCTCTGAACACCAAGCAAAGCATGGGAACGGAGGTTGTGCCATGGTGATTCCAGATGGATATTCTCTTTCAATTATCCGATGGAGTCTCATCCGAAAGTGGAACATCGTCATCACGTTGAGTGATTGCCTTACTCCGCTTTTCTGGCGATTCGGGGCGACGGAGGACTTTTTCGACTTCTTTGTGAATTTTTTCGAGTAACTGTGGGCCCCATCCTCGTTTTGCCAAGATTTTGTTTCGCGTCGGGCGGTCCATTGAAATGACCCCTTTCGGTGTTCTGATGCCCATACCGGCCAATTCTCGTGCACGCGCACGCCCAATATGCTTGATGTTGACCAATTGCAGCAAGTCAGTTTTACAACCATGCCGGACTCGTTGCCTCAACATATCGAGAATGGTAGCAATCTCTCCAATGATTGGAAGGTGTTCCTCAGCAAAGGCGTCATCCGTCAGAAGAACTTGCTGGGCAGCAGCAAGAAGCCATCCCATGAGGTCGACACGATGATTGACATCTCCAGGGCTAACATCAAGATCACTTTCGATGGTGCGCAGTGTTTCCTCTTCAATCCACTTTTCAAGCATCCATGCTGATTTGACCTTACCCAGTAATCGTTCTTCCAACGAATCATCCGCGAGCAATTCATCTTCTACAGCATTGGTTTTGAGCCAAAGAGAAGAACTTCGTTCCATTTCAGAGTTCTTAGCCCAAAGTGGTAAGAAATCAGGGGTTGAAGACGCTAAATGCATCAAGCCAAAGTCGGTTACTGGACCGTTTTGACGTACTTTCCGACGAACTGCCCTTCGAAGGCCTGTCCGCAAGACCGATGCCGAAAGTGGGTCAAGATAGAGTTGTGTGATCCGCTCACCCATCAGAGTCGCTTCATATTCCATCGAGGAATGGTCGTTCGCTGAAGGCGCAGACCAACCTCCTACTTGAGCCAAATCCGAAGCGGAAGTAAAACCTAAGGAGGCCTGTGTAAACGCAGTCGATGACTTGGGCAGCGGAGTTTGTTCTGAACGACTTGAACGCAATTCAACCCCACCCGTTGATTGGGCGATGGTTGCCCATATTGGCATTTCATCGTCCCAGTTTTCTTCTTCATCACTGCTTACTTGAGCATCTGCACGACGTTGAGCATAGGCTTCATCGATGCCTTTTTTACGAATAAATCGTTCTTCAACCAACCAATTTAGCATT
This sequence comes from uncultured Candidatus Poseidoniales archaeon, assembly GCA_905182635.1. Taxonomy (GTDB): domain Archaea; phylum Thermoplasmatota; class Poseidoniia; order Poseidoniales; family Poseidoniaceae; genus MGIIa-L1. Next base: position 18,410 of record CAJJCM010000002.1, on the reverse strand, counting down.
TCATCAAGGCGTTCATTGAGTTGCATTTTCGAGATGGTGGATCCAAGGAAAGTAGCTGAAAAGAAATCACCAATTTCACCACGATGACGAAATCCTCCAGTTGCAATTGAAGCCAAAAGGTGAGCGCGTAATGCTGGTTCACTTGCTAATTTTGAGGAAATCGATTCTACGGGTCCAAAGAAATACCGTTCGCTGACATCATCAGCAATACTCCAGCCATCCGTCCCCTTACACAAGACCCATGCTTCTCCAAAAGTATCGTACTTTGGACGGCCAGCCCGGCCAAGCATTTGGCGAACCTCCATCACTGGAAGTGGACGACTCATTCCATCATGCCAACGCTTGAGGTCTCGAACCAAGACTCTGCGAGCAGGTAAATTGACACCTGCTGCCAACGTTGGTGTTGCTGTTAATCCAATGAGTAAACCCTCTTTAAAAGCGCCTTCGATGGCCTTTCTTTGGCCGTGGGTTAGGCCTGCGTGGTGGAATGCAATACCGCCCCGTATTGATTCGGCAAGGCGCTCCGCCATGGCCGTTTGACTACGCCCTTCAAGTGTTGAAGCGAAGAGTTCCAAGCGTTTCAGCCGGTCAGGGTCTTCTTTTTTGAGTCGCTTTTCAACTCGTTTGGAGAGTTTCAAAGCCTCGGACTGAGCACTGCGTCGAGTTCCGACAAAGATCAGCACTTGCCCCTCTTGGTCGATTGCATCATTGACAACCACCCAACTCGGGTGCGATTTTGGCCCTTCGAGGTCACGTGGAGGTTGGAGTACATCTGCTTCTGTCGACAGACCTGCGGCTTGAACAAGTCGAGGTTCAAGGTGTAAATCATGAAAGGTGCTGTATTCCAAAGCGACGGGCCTCCATGATGAAATGACGAGGTTTGCATCGAGCCAGGTAGCCAATTCTTCACAATTGCCAACCGTGGCTGAAAGAGCGATAATTTGTGCTTTTGGGCGAAGGTATCGTAATCGCGTGAGGTTTATTTCCAGGGTTGGGCCTCGAGTTGAATCATTCATAAGATGAAATTCATCGGCGATTACAATCGATACATTTGCCATAAGTTCAGACCGATTTCGCATTAATGAATCGAGTTTCTCTGAAGTACATACCAGAATATCGCATTCGTCGATTTTTTTGGCTTCTCCCGAAGCATCACCTATGCCAAGCCCAACGGTTAATCCGACCGAACCACCCAAGGCAACCAAGTCTTCATGCTTCTCACTTGCAAGGGCTTTGAGAGGGACAATATACACGGCCTTTGAACCCGGTTCATCGACGAGTAAACGCCGCACAATACCGAGGTAAGCAACTAATGACTTGCCGCTTGCAGTTGGAATTGCGAGTAAAGTGTTGGCACCTGACAAAACACTCGGCATCGCCTCGTGCTGAGGGGGATGGAGGTGTTTGATTCCCCACGTTTCTGTCAAGAACTTGAGCACCTTTGGAGGCAAATCTAAGGCCATCACTGCCCGCTCGGTCGCCTCCATGTATCCTCAACCGCGCCAACAGTCCAAAAGGACAACGCTTGGATAGGTTCAATCCGACACCCATAAGACCCGGCTTCTCATGTCCTTACACATGGGCGATGATGTTGAAACCATGGTTGAAGAACGACTTTCGATTTTTCAAGATGAACCGGATATGAATGACTGGGTCGAAGTTATGTGTGGTGCAGCAATGGCTGTGCTCGGTATTTTCCACCTTGTCGCACCTTGGGAATTTGTTAATCCTGACGTCATGCGTTGGTTTGCTGCTGCTGTCATCGCAGCAGGTGCAGTTTGGGCTGGACACGGCCTCAAAGATATGGCAGTCAAGGAAATGCGTCGCTCGATTGCTATCCTTGAGATGTCACAAAAGGATGACGGCCCGAATCATGGCCTGATCCGAGATGTTCTTGTCAATCCAGACGCATACCGTTCCTTCCTTTTGGAATCCTATGAAGCCGCTTGGGAAGATGGAATCATCACCGAAGTAGAATTGGCTGAATTGAAATCATTCCAAGACGCATTGGGCATTACCGATGAAGAAGCCGCAAAGATGAACATCGATGCTGTAGTCAAGTCCGCTTCCAAAGATGGAGAAATCTCTACACGAGAGGAAGAAATCATCAAAGAGGCTGCTAAAAAGGCAGGCGTTGATTCTGATGACGTCATTCAAGATGCTAAAGAAAAAGCAAAGAAAGGAAAGAAGTAAACTTCAATCCCACTTTGATTCTTGACCAAAGAATGTTGTTGCGAGAGCTTTTGCTTTTTGACGGCGTTGATATTCAGTTCGGCTTGCGAATACACAAAGGAACAGTCCAAAAAGAGCAACTTGTGTCGAATAACCAATGAGTCCTGAAGCATTCTCGATGTTGATGTTTTGCGGGACATCACCGATATCAAAGCCAGGCGATTCGATAAAACGGACATCTAAGAGGTCTAAATCACAATCGCAAAGACTCACAGAAATCTGTTCTGGGAATAAAGCCCCTTGAAGCAGAACCCAGTCGTTTACACTCACTGATGCCGGGCGTGTTGACCAAGCAGGAACATTGACTGAACCAGTTGCTGGAGCATTCACCATATCAAAATCAACATGGAAGACGGAAGACTTTGGAAGTTCATCGACCACCATCATTGCTTCGAGCATCAGCATATCGAGAAGCAGAGAACGCCCAGCGAGTAGAATAAAGCGAACTGTTTGTTGTTCAAGCATACCTTGGTCGGTCGTTTGACCGCCTCCTTGAGCGACTTGAGAGAAAATGGCTTGGTCGAGACGTAGGTCTTGTAATTCTGGTACAATCAATTGCCATCGGCCATCGGGGAGTGGATGTGCCTCCTCAACAAGAAGTCTGAGTTGTAAATTATCACCATCGAGCATGCCCCAAGTTGAACCTGTATGAGTTACTAAGACTTGTTCGGGGACACCAGGATACGAAACATCCCACAATTGTTGGAGTCGCATCTCAATCAAATCATCAAGTTGTATTTCGGATTCGGTTTGAACTTCATCGCCCAAGACCCACATCGGATGTAAAATGCCTCCAACGAGTAAGAAAATTACACCTGGCGTGAAAACCCCAAACCGAAGCAAAGTAGAGGTTGAATTACGAAGGCCATCAATCACAAATCCAATCAATGCTAAAAAGCCAAGGAAGAGAAGGCCAAAGCCAGATTGTGTGAGGGATACTGCTTCATTCTCATCGCCTAAGAGCGCAGTACCTGAGGGGTAGAAAGCCTTGCCATCAAAGTCATTTGGATTGAGAGGGCCTGAACCTTCATATGAAAGTTGGCCGGTCCAAATATAGGGTTGGAATTTCCCTGCAGTCCCTCCAATACAGAAGATATATTCTCCAAGAGGAAGAGCACGCCAACGGTAAGTAATTCGAGTCGAATCATCGTTTTCTTTGACAATTACATCCGGTGAAGCCGATAGGCGCCCAGAGGGTTGAATGAGGTCGGGTAAACCATGACTTTGTTGAATTTCGATTGGAACAGTTTCCCATTCAAGGTAGATGTTTAACAGTTCGTGTTGTTCAATCGTAAAGGTCCAACAATCTCGATCGTTCTCGAGTAAGGCCCCGTAATGAATCGTTTCAAAAATGGTGGACTGAGGTTCGAGGTCGCTGGATGGCTCGTCGGTATTTCGAGCATCGATATCTTCGGACCATGGAATTTCTAAATACAAGGATGAAGCTCCACGAAGGTGCAATTCCCATGTCCCCGGTCGGTCAAGAACAAACGTCAATCGCAATCGTACAGTTTGCTCTGGCCACAGTAATCGTTCTCCGTTCAAATTGAGTGCTTCATCCTCCAAGGTATAGGGATTTGAAGTGGTTGCTGAGGGTAAGACTTCTGCATCAAAGTTCCATGTCGTGACCGTTGAAGCAAGAATCAACGAAACTTCGAGTTCTGGTTTATTAGCGCCTGAGAATTCACCGGTGAATCGCAAATCAACAACCATCGATTTGAGAAGACTCGGGAGTAAGGCCAACTCTTTTTGCTGCGGGTCCATTTCAAATTCAAGTGTGACCGTATCGGGTTGTGCAGGTGAGGCGAATACCGTATCTGAAATGACTTCTTCTCCGGTGGCAACTGGAGTTAAGAAGCATTCATTGTCTTGAATACATGATAAAAAAAGTTCGCCACCATCGCTTGATTGATTCAAGTTCGCTTGGACTCCTGAGATTAAAAGAGGCAGCAGCAACACACTGAGAAGAAGAAGTAATGGACGGATTGGCCGCTGTTCACCACCATGACGACAGCCCATAGATTGCCGTATTCATCATCTCCCTTCAATTCAATGGTTTGATGCTAAGGCGATATTTAGATTTTTTTATCGATAAGAATCGTATTGCATTTACGACATCGATATTTTCTACGAGATGGTTTTTGTCGTGGGAATTCTTGTTGACAATCTGGGCAACACCATAGCCAAATCGCTTTTTCGCGACGCAGGTGTTCGGTAAACTGAGTACCATGTCCACCGGCTGTACGGCCAGGCCAAGCCGCCTCAAGTGTTCGAAAAAGAGTATTATGAGCACGTAATCCAAGCGCATGAATGTATTCATGGTGTAAGACAAAGGCAGAATATGCCTTCCACTGTGGATTCAACATTTGAGGATGAATATCAATCACTTCAACATCTTCTGGGTTGAGGGAACGAAGGTCAACACCTCGTCGCCAACGAGTAACTCCATGACGTTGGGTTGCATTCCTACGAAGCACACCCAATGGTATTGAGCGCAAACGCTCAACTTTTGCATCAACCCACTCAGGCATATCTCGCATGACCTCAATGACGAAGTTTCTCAACTCATCCAAGAGAAGAACCTGCTCTTTGCTTGGTTTTGCCATTGTTTGGCTCAACTCCATCGGTGATAAGCAGGATGCCCTTCTTTCACCGCAACAAACAGTCCACTCCCCGTTGCACAGACTTTGTCATTCGCTTCCAAGAGCAATTCAATTTCTACTCGGTCATCACTTAATTCTTTGATTTGACTGGTCACTTTGAGAACGGTATCTGTCGGTGTAGGGCGGCGTAATTTAACCGTATAAGAGGCTGTAACGGTACACGGTGGCTCTTCGAGACCTTGTGCATCCATAAGCGCAACAGCCGCCGTCCAATTCCCATGGCAATCCAAAAGGGTTCCAATGATTCCTCCGTTAATCATACCGGGGAAGGCTTGGTGGTGCTGTTCGGGCAGAAACTCCATTGAAAGTCCGTTTTCAATACGAATACTGTTGATTTGCAAACCTTGTTGATTGGCTGGACCGCATCCGAAACATATCGAACTTGGAGCATATTGACGTTGTACACCGACTTCTTCCATAACCTTGGGCTCACCTGTAAGCACTTGTTTTCTTTGCTTGTTTGTACGAATATATGAGCATTCTTATTGAGGGGGGTTCACTGCCAACACCATGGCAGCAAAGAAACCACGGACGAAGTCCAAAATTCGTGTTGCCCATGAACTTCCAAAACGAAGAAGAAACGCCATTCAAGAAGCAATGGCGGCACACAAATTAGAAGACCGGCCCGAATGGGATCGAAGTGCAAAATGGCCCAATGCACGCTTCTATCGTAAAATCATCAAACCGGGTACAATGCGAACCGTTCATCTCCCACTCCTCAATACCAATTTGGGGGATTCATGGCCGATTCCAGTCACGATTCTACATGGCATTCGACCTGGCCCAACCATTACCATTCTCGGTGGTGTACACGGCGATGAGTTGACCGGCCCCTCAACATGTACACACTTACTTTCAAACAACTTTACAGATTCTGGAAAACCTCTCGACCCTATGCAATTGGCTGGAACCATTCGTATTGTGCCGATTGTCAACTTACCCGGATATCGGTCGAAATCGAGATACTTCCCCGATGGTCGTGATTTGAATCGCAATTTCCCTGGAGACATGAAAGGCTCCACTACAAGGCGGGTGGCGGCTCAAACATGGAAGTATTTGTTCTCCGACGTTGACGCAATTGTCGATTTGCACAGTGCTGGAAAAGGTCGCTCCAATATGCCACAACTTCGTGCAAAATTAACTCATGCTGGTTCAAATATTCTTGCGAAAGCTTTTGGAATTGAAATTATTCTCGATTCAAAACCACCCTCTGGGTCTTTGCGCAAAGCAGCAATCGAACTTGACATCCCAGTCATTACCTACGAAGGTGGCGGGGCGAATTCCCTTGACCACGAAGCGGTCAAGGTCGCCATGCATGGTGTCTTGAATGTTCTTCGTTCGCTGCGTATGATCGATGGTAATCCTCATCGCCCACGATTCCGAATGCTCGCAAGTGGTTCACACTGGCTACGAGCAGGCGAGAGTGGCTTGTTGGACATGTTTGTCTCAGCAGGCTCAGTAATGCGTGAAGGTGAAGTCATCGCAACCATCTCAGACCCAGGGACACCGGGTATTACCGTCGATGTGGTTGCCCCTGAAGATGGATTGATCATTGGCGCAGCCACGAATCCCTTTACTGCAGCAGGAATGCCTGTTGGGCATTTCTTACCGATTTCGAAGCATCTCCGTCTGTTGAACGACCAAATTGATGACAATGGCCGTTTCCTTGTGTGCGGCTCACAAAGTGAACCCGTTTGGAGAGAGGAGACTGAAGTCGACGAAGTCGCTGTCGATGCAGAATGGAGTGGCGGAAGTGTTGAGTCCGAATGGACGGTAACAAAGGAATTGAACGCTGTCAAAGGTGACACATTCTCCGAAAACGAAGAAGAGGCTGAAGCCTAATCAAGCGTTTAGGAAAGCATCAACTGCGTTCTTCACTTCAATCTCTTCCATGTTTCGTCGCTGGCTTTTGGCCACTTCAAAAATATGGTTTACAAGGTCATCTGGAGTTTCATAGCCGTTTTGTTCAAGCCACCAAATGATGTTTGAACGACCGGCCATATGTCCAATACGGATAACTTGTTTCAGTCCAAAATCTCCAGCAGGGACACCAGAATACACTCGGTCTGCTAACCAATTGTTGCCCTTCCGCATGGCCTTGATCACGGCAGAAGCGTGAACACCAGTTCCAGTTTCAAAAGCATCCATACCAAAGACGGGATAGTTACGAGGAAGAGGTACTTCGATGTATTCGTTTGCCTTTTTCACATAAGCACCCAGTTGGGTAAGGTCGTTATCAATCACTCCGAGAAGTTTGAGATTGACCAAAGTCAGGTCAAGTGGAGCATTGCCGGCGCGTTCCCCGACACCCAACGCGGTTCCGTGAATAACGTCTGCACCTGCTTCAACAGCAGCGATGTTGTTCGCAACACCCAAGCCACGATCTTGGTGACCATGCCAGTTAACTTCGATTTCTGCACGCTTGTAGCCTGCATCTTTGATGACTTCTTCATCGATGAATTGTAACAACTTTTTGACCCCGTTTGGAGTGACGTGACCGCATGTATCGCAAATACAAAGACGGCGGACTCCCAATTCCATTGCACGTTGGTAGATGATTTTGACATCTTCCGGTTTCGAACGGGTTGTGTCTTCGGTGACAAACATAACCTGTACATCGTTTTCAATCGCAAAAGAAACTGGTTTTTCCATCGTTGTAAGAAGTTTTTCGATTGTCCACCCTTCTGTATATTGACGTATTGGGCTGGTGCCTAAGAAAGCGCTGGCCTGGATTGGAGTGCCATGTTTGACTTGTAACTCAACCAAAGGTTCGATGTCATTCATGAGTGTTCGAACTGCAGCACCGGGTCGGATTTTGAAATCATTTTCAGTGATATGAGACATCAATGCATCGATGTGTTCCAAATGGTATGGACCTGCGCCAGGCAGGCCAAGGTCCACCTTTTGAATGCCAAGATTTTCCATAAAAGTGAGTAATTCAATTTTTTGTTCAATGGTTGGGTTTCGAGCGCTTGGGCTTTGCAATCCGTCTCGAAGAGTCTCATCATCGAACCAAACTCCATGGGGGTGATTGGCTGGTTTTCGGTTGAGTTCATAGTCTACAGTATTCCAATTATAAATCAATGAGCGCTCATCCATAAAACATCACCGCAACGGCCGACGGGGGCCGGTACAAACACGCACAGTATGGAATCATGTTTGAAGGCGTCGCTTCGTTAGGAAGATCACTCTTCTTCTGAATTACCCTCTGAATCATCATCCAGTGAGTCGCTTTCAACCAGTTCGGCAGGGAGTCGGGCAGCGAAAATGATATGGTCAACAAAACCTGTCTTCTTTGCGTTCCTCAATTCCATAACTCGAGTCCCTTTTGATTTCTTATTCTTAGTTTCCTTGGTCTGACCGGCATTGATACGAATCATCATACCTTTCTTGGTAAGTAAGAACACGTTATCTTCGAGATTCGGAATCTGTCGAGCGCTGATAATGTAATCACCATTCTCATGGTCGAGATTCATTGTATACGCACCCTTAGCACCGGGTTTGGTCTTGCGGTAGCCATCGGTTCGCATCTTCCCTTCTCCAGTTTCAGCATCGATTTTCTGTACTCCTGTTGCATCGAGGTCTGGAATCTTTTCAGCGGTACCCAAACGGCTTCGCTTTGCCATTCCATTTCGAGTGATGGTCAAGATTTGAGTATCGGTGTTCTCGGTCGACATCATAGCGACAACATGACCGCCATCGCCACGATTACCCGTCCTAATACCATAGATACCAGCAGAAACTCGGCCGGAGGAACGGATATTTGAACAAGCAAAGCGACTGGCGAAACCAGTGCTTGAAATCATCACGACTGCTGAGTCATTGGTACTTGTTCGAACATTGACTAAACTGTCATTGTCCAGCTTGAAGCGCAATGCATACTTTCCATTTCGGTTAATACGAACATATTCTTCGAGTTTCGTTTTCTTAATGAGACCCAATCGAGTGGCAAACAGTAAGAAGTGACCATCTGGAGATTCGAGCAAATCACGGGTAATTGGTAAGATTGTGACAATGTTTTCGTCATCCTGAATCTTTTCAATCACATTTCGAATGTGGCTACCACGTGCATGACGGCTAGCGAGCGGTGTTTCCCAAGCCTTGAGACCATACACTCGTCCTTTGTCGGTGAAGATCAACAAACGGTCTTTACTGAAACACGTAACAATTAACTGAGGTGTATCTTCGTTCTTGGTTGCAACACCCTTGAGTCCTTTGCCACCACGGTTCTGAACACGGAACATTTCGACGGGCATATGACGAATGTAGTTGTCTTCACTAAGGGTAATAGCAATCGCTCGTTCCTCTATGAGGTCTTCACGGTTCATCGAAAGTGGCATTGCATCGATAATCGAACGGCGTTCGTCGCCATGACGTTCAAGCATTTCATCCAATTCGCTCAACAAAATGCTGAGACGACGTGAACGAGAGCCAATGATGTCTTGGAGATCGGTAATTCGGATTTGCAACTCCGAGTATTCATTTTGGACCTTACCAACATCCAAACGGCTCAATTGATAGAGGCGACGTTCAGCAATAGCCTTGGCTTGTGGTTCGGTAAAACTGAATGGAGCAATACCTGGCATTGTTTCATCACCGCGTAAAACTGCTTCAAATTGTTCTCGGCTGGAACTTGCTTTACCAACGGCAACCACATCATCAATGCGGTCTTGTGCCTTGACCAGACCTTCAAGAATATGCGCTCGTGCCTGTGCTTTTTCAATCTCAAACTGAGCTCTTCGTTCGATGACTAATTCACGGTGAGCCACATAGGTATGAAGCATCACTGGCAACGTCAAGAGAACTGGGCGGCCATCGAGAATACCCATCATGTTGGCTGAATAGGATTCTTGCAAACGACTGGATTTGAATAATTGATTCAAAACAGCGTGTGGGTCTGCATTATTCTTCACTTCGATGACGACACGAATTCCTTCTTTGGAAGATTCGTCACGGATGTCACGGATTCCAATTATAGAGCCTTTTGTCACCAATTCAGCAATATGAACAAGCATATCTGCTTTCTTTACTTGGTAAGGGATTTCATGAATGATGATTCGCTTACCTTTGGAATCGTCAAGAACATCGCACTTGGAACGGACGTGGAATCGGCCCTTGCCCGTAGTATACATGTCATAGATTCCGTCGATGCCGTGAATCGAAGCCCCGGTCGGGAAATCAGGTCCTTTAACATGCTCCATGTATTCTTCTATAGAAATCTGCGGCATGCCTTGGTTGGCTTCGCCTTCCTCAAGAATACGGTTGACATGCAAGTGAATGGCACCTGCGACTTCAGTCAAATTATGCGGTGGAATTCGAGTAGCCATACCGACAGCAATTCCATCGCTACCGTTGAGGAGGAGGTTTGGTAAACGCGCAGGGAGTACGGTTGGTTCTTGCTCAGAATCGTCAAAATTCGATTGGAAGTCGACCGTTTTCTTGTCGATATCATCAAGCATGTGATTGGCGATTCGGTCAAGTCGGCTTTCCGTATAACGCATAGCTGCAGGCGGGTCGCCGTCAATTGAGCCAAAGTTACCCTGTCCATCGACCAATGGATAACGGAGTGAAAACTCTTGAGCCATACGAACCATGGTGTCATAAATCGATTGGTCACCGTGAGGATGGTACTTACCCATGACTTCACCGACCGAGCGTGCAGACTTACTGAATTTCTTTTCCGATGTATGGCCGCCTTCGTACATACCGTAGAGGACACGCCGATGGACTGGCTTCAAACCATCGCGCGCATCAGGTAGTGCACGTCCAATAATGACTGACATTGCATAATTGATGTACGATGTTTTCATCTCATCATTCAAAGGATGGTTCAATACATTCTCGGTAGAGATGATTTCATCAACATCTTCGGTTACTTCGGTTTCATCGCTGTTTTCTTCAATATCATCAGATGTCAAGGTTGGTCACCTCCTTTGCGTGGAGTTCGATAAACGCCCTTCTATCAGGCACATCTTCACCCATAAGGATTTCAAACATCCGGTCGGTTTCTTCCGCATTTTGAACCGTTACTTTGAGCATAGTCCGGGTTGCAGGATCCATGGTCGTCTCCCAGAGTTGCTCCGGGTTCATTTCACCAAGACCCTTGTAACGTTGTACGCCGATTTTGGCATTTGGATTGTCGCCCCTCAGTTCAGCGGTGATTCGGTCCCGTTCATCATCAGAAAACGCGTACTTGCTGACTCTTCCTTTCGATAATTGATAGAGTGGAGGTTGTGCGATGTAGACGTGGCCTTCGGTAATCGCTGGACGCATGAAGCGCCACAAGAAGGTCAACATCAACGTTCGAATGTGGGCGCCGTCAATATCGGCGTCCGTCATGATGATGATTTTGTGATACCGCAATTTATCGGGCTTGAAAGACCCTTCATCCTCTGGATTGTTTCCAACACCAGCGCCAAGTGCACGAATCATCGTTTGAATTTCTTGGTTTTGGAATACTTTGGCAAGGTTGTGCTTTTGCCTTTCGACATTCAAAATCTTACCACGTAATGGGAGGATTGCCTGAATACGTCGGTCGCGTCCGGTTTTTGCTGAACCACCAGCAGAATCACCTTCAACGAGGTAGACTTCGCATTCTCTTGGGTCTCGAGATTGGCAATCGGCCAATTTACCTGGCAGGCCGCCACCTTCGAGCACACCTTTGCGCCGGGTGAGGTCACGTGCTTTACGTGCAGCTTCACGGGCCTTTGAGGCAAGCAATGCTTTATCGACGATTTGTTTCGCAACGGTGGGGTTTTCCTCAAAGAATTCGCCTAATTTTTCATAGACGACCGTTTGAACAATACCTGTGACTTCACTGCTCACGAGTTTATCTTTGGTCTGTGAGGAAAACGAAGGATCAGGATGTTTAACACTAACAACAGCAGCGAGCCCTTCACGGACATCTTCGCCCGAAAGCCCTTCGCCTTTGAGCAGATTTCGCTTCTTCGCATAGCCATTGATGCAACTGGTCAATGCAGTTCGCAGTCCGGACATGTGCGTCCCACCGTCTTTGTTTCGGATGATGTTGGTGTAGCAGAGAATCGATTCACTAAAGGCGTCAGACCATTGTAAAGCAAGTTCGACGGAAACGGGCCCCTTCTCGGTTTCTTTCTCTCCTATGATGACAATGACGTCTTCGTGCATTGCCTCTTTTCGCTCATTGAGTTGGCGGACGAATTCTGCCAATCCGCCTTCGTAAAGATGTTCGACGACGTGCGGTTCCTCTGCTCGCTCATCGTGGATGACGATTTGGAGGCCTGCGTTGAGGAATGAAGTTTCCTTGAGACGGGTGTTGATTTGTTCGAACTCGAATTCAGTAACTTCGGTGAAAATAGATAAATCCGGCTTGAATGAAATGGTCGTGCCTGTGTCGTCGCATGTGCCGATTTCTGCCAATGGAGCGACTGGGATGCCGGCTTCAAAACGTTGAAAGTGGATGATGCCGCTACGATGGATGGTGACATCCATCCATTCCGAGACTGCATTGACTGCCGAAACGCCGACGCCGTGAAGGCCGCCTGACACCTTGTATGAGCTGTTATCGAATTTACCGCCAGCATGGAGTTTGGTCATGATCACTTCTGCCGCTGACACGCCGTAGTCCTCGTGCACTCCGACCGGAATGCCTCTGCCGTAATCACGAACCGAGAGTGAATGGTCAGGATTGAGCGTGATGTCGATACGCGGGGTATGGCCCGCTAAATGTTCGTCAACGGAGTTGTCGACGACTTCCCAAATGCAGTGGTGAAGGGCTGAACCATCGTGGGGGTCGCCGAGATACATACCGGGTCGTTTCCGGACTGCTTCGAGGCCCTCGAGAACTTGGATGCTGGATGCGGTGTAATCGTCTGACAAAATTATTCCTCCATTGGGGTGTTCGAGATGACTTTTTTCGGTTCAGAAATGAGTTGAAAAATGAGGCAGTTGACAGGATAATTTTGGACCGCAGTCCCCTATTCCGCTCTCCTCACGCCCCTCTACAACTATACCCTGTGCCGAGGGGGTATAAAGGTACTCCAAAAGGGGTGTCAAACCACCTGCATTTCAGGCTAACTTTTCGCGTTCAAGAACACTCTTTTGAGCCGGAAAAATCACCAACAAATGCGGTCAAAAAAAAGCCGGAAAACCTCCGCATTAGGACTGAATCCTCAAAACAATACAAGCGAGAGCGTTAAGAAGCGTGCCAAAGTCGCCGAAAGTATGCCCAACCCCAAGATATGCGTATCTCTTGAAGAAACAACCGTGAAAGCAATGGTTGACGAAGCTGCTCGTGCAGGAATTCAAGGCGCCAATATGATTGAAGTTCGTTTTGACCGGCTGTATCTCAAAAAGCCTCAAGCAACTATTACCGAGGATGCGGAAGGCAAGCGTATCTCGACCATGCCTTCAGTCAATGAATGGCCTGTTATGGACTTTGAAGAAGTCGATGTCGAAAAATCCATCGCCGCACTCAAAGAAGCAATCGCCCTCCCAGTTATTTTTTCAGTTCGCTCCGTTCGTGACGGCGGCCATTTCTCAGGTGATGAGAAGCAACGCCTTGTCATTCTTCAATCCGCTATCGAGTCAGAGGTCAAATGGATTGACCTCGAATTATCGATTAAAGCCAAAGATCGTAAAGCTCTTGTTGAAGCCGCTCAAGCAGCAAAATGTCAAATTATCGCATCGCAGCATGATATGAATGGGACACCAAGTTCTGAAGATATCGTCTCTTTTGTCACTTCAAACGCAGACAGTGGAGATCTCGTCAAATTCTGCAGCACACTCAAAGACCACCAAGACGCACTCCAACTCGTCGATGCAGCAAACACATTGAGTGCTCAAGATTCGACCCCCCCTTACAGCATCATGGCGCTTGGAAACGGTGGCGATTGGACTCGGATTCACGCCCCAACACTTGGGCAAGATTTGGTCTACGCAACCATGCGAGATGAATTCCGCCTCTCTGACAAGGGCCTTGTGAACGTTCGAGACCTCCAAGATGCTTGGAGACTCCTTGAGTATTAAGTTCGAAGATAGCCCTCACAAACGGCGTTTTTAGGGCAACTCTGATTCTACACGGACTTGCCCATCAAGTCCTTCTGAAACCGATTGATATCCAGAAGGCTCAATTCGTGCTGGTTCGGGAAGGCTGACGACCTCTTTTTGAGGCGGGACTACCGGAGGATGTGGCTGTGGATATTCAGCAGGAGTATCCAGTGAGGGGACTATGTTTTGTGGCATCTCAGCGATCAATCCTGCTTTCATATACTTTGCATTGAGGATAAACGGGATGGCAAGTGTTCCGAGAAATGTCACCAAGAATACAAGAGATACTGTGAATGGAGGGAGGATGAAACTTCGTTCAGTGGTAATGATGGTAACGTCCGCTGCGATAATTGAATTCGGAGCGACTGCGTCGTTATCATGGACATTATCCCAAGTGTCGATGACGATATAGAAATCCTGCCAATCCGTTCCTGAAAAGAGTGACGAGTAGATCTCTGGACCGTCGAGGTTCAAGGCGAAATTTACTTCAGAAGTCCGCTCATATTCATGTGAATCTCGATACGATTTCCAACCTAAAAAATTTAAACTTCTCCATTCAGGTGGAATATTCGAAAGCGACTCTTCGATTTCGTCGAACCGAAAGTCGGATGTTTCATGAGCCGTATTATACGATTGAGTATAACTCTCATATTCCTCAGTCGTGAAGAGATAGACGTCCCCTTCAACCGCATTGAGATTGGTATCTTGAAGGCGGACACAAACCGTCGTCCGATAATCGGCTGAAAGATTTACCCTCAAAGCACCAACGCTGTCGTTACCAATTAACATCGTTGTGTAATGGTTTTCCTCAAGTGGTTCAAGGCGAGGCAACATCCAAGATTCATACATCCAGGGTTCTTCGGGACCCACAACCACATCTGAAGGTGTTTGAGGTTCTTCCGCCATATCGTCATTGTTATCCCCGTTGTTATTCCCATTACCCCTTCTTCCATCGTCTCTACCGTCCTCCTCGAGCCAACTATTCCACCAATTGCCGTTGTAATGGGGGACCAAAGCCGTTCGCTGAGCCGTCTCATTCCAGCGAATCGGGGAAGTATCACCCGCGCAAGAATCCGCAGCTTGAACCTGCATAGAGATTGGGCTGGAAAGTAACACCAAAAGCATCGGTAAGAGCAAGGTCAACGTAATTGAACTCACTCGTATATGCGATGACATGGCTTCTCCTCATACAGCGATACAAAAGGGGGTTATACAAACTAACGGTCAACCTCTTCGTCGAAGAGGCCGAATATATCCACTGTCATCACTTCTACGTTCGTCTTTCGATAAGATTCCCGGTACAGGCGGTGGGGCATGGTGGTCCATGCCAAGTAAACCACCTTGGTCTTCGACATGCTCGACATCGGTATAGGTCTCTGCTGCTTGCTTTGCTTCATCCTCAAGTTCAGACTTGTCTCGCATGACAAGCCAACCAAGTATCAACGCCACCGCAATCAGAGCAACAAAGGTTGCAAGGTCAGAACCGGCATCAGCAAGCCAACTCTTCCATTCTTCAACACTGAAATCTGACAAAGATGGTGGTGCAGTAGGTTCGGGATTGACATCGAGTTCTCGGTCCATGGAATCACAGATGCCGACGCTGTCACAAACTTCCAAACGAAGTGTATAGGTGCCGACTTCAGTCCATCTTCCAGCAACACGAGTCTCAGTGCCAGCCTGTGGTTCAATCCAGTCATCTGCGGGATTTCCGTTGTTATCTGCATCGGTTTCAATATCCATGTCCCAGCGAATCTGCAAGACTGGACTGAGCGTTTCATCCCGGTCGGAGATTGAACCATCATTGATGTTCGTATCGCGATAGATTGCAAGACCAAGGTCTGTTTCAATATCTGAGATGTTTGCTGAGAAAGAGTGTGAATCTGAAACAATAACATCCTCTGGAGTGAAGATGTCGTGAATCACCGGCGGATGATCGATGATGACCGTGAAATATGCACGAGTGACATCTCCCGTACCAAATGCATCTCGAACTGTGAGTGACACCGTGTATTTACCAGGAAGTGAATAGGCATGCCAAGGTGTTGCTTCATGGTCAAGTGGGGAACCATCACCGAAATCCCAACTGTATTGGACAAGACCGTTCCAATCGGGTGAATTGACATCCAATGGAACATATTTCCCTTCAAATGATTGGTCACCATCACGGGTTCCATCGGAATCGAAATACAGTAAAGAATGCGGTGCTGCAAACGTTTCTTCTTGTTCGTTAAAGGTTCGAGACCAATCTAAATCGGTCACTTCAGGAAGAACACTGGAATCAGTTATTTGTTCGCCGTTCGACCAAGCATCGAGGATTTGAACAGCGATGATTGGCAAAGGGTTGGCAATTTCAACCGTCAACACTCTGGCAGTGCTTTGTGCACCGGCCTCATCGGTCACGATAAGAGTCACCGTGTGAACGCCCGGCAGAGAAAAGGAATGAGTGACTTGCGGACTTGCGCCAAAGGATTCATCATCAGAAAAACTCCAGTTATAGGTCAAATCGCTTGAATCTCCAACTGTGCCATCAGGGTCAAATGAAGTGCGCCCATCAAAGGTGTATGGAGTTTCGACTTGGCCGTCTTCAACTCTGAAATCAATAATTGAAGTTCCGGAAGTGGTTGTTTTAACAATAAAATCTGCAACTGGGATTTGATTCAAAACAGAGATCAACAACACTGCAGATGCCGAACTTCCATCATCATCCGTCACGGTTAATTCAGCTGATTTTATTCCGGGTGTATCCCATGATGGCATCGGATTGGGATTATTCGAAGTCGTAAGTGTGAATTCATCGTCTCGCATCGTCACTCCACCGTCAAGATTGACGCCATCAGGGAAAACCCACGAATAAGAGACGATGCTACCATCAGAATCTTTGAACACATCTGGCATCACGATTGCAGTATAGGTATACGTCGACAAGTTTTCCGAAAAGATTTGATACGGAATTCGGTTGTTGACATGAACAAGAATACTTTTGACACCGATGTTGATGCCATCTGAAACGGTCAGTGTCAGGTCGTAAGTAGCATTGACTCCATCGATATCTCCCCATCCGTGAGGTGCGTCAAACATACCGATTCCACCATCGGTCATTCCATCGCCCCAATCCCATTGGAATGATAAATTCTGAGTTGGAACATTGTCGACGGTCAAAGAGCCTGAAAACAAAATCATTTGATTGGTGAGAATGGTGATTTCCTCCTCGATTAATAAATTATTAACCGTAATCAAAGGAATTGGTGGAGTGGTGTCGGTGATATTCAACGGTAGAACATCGACATCAGACCATGAGCCACCTTGGTCTTGGACACGCAGAGTTGCGTTGTATAAGCCAATAGATTGGTAGGAACGGTACGGCGATTTCAAGCCAGAGGTTGTTGAATCTCCGAAATCCCAAGCATATGCAATCGGTGCATCGAGGTAAGGCAACGAATTGTTGTCAAATGATAGACCCCATGCATCGAATCCATCACCCGAAAATTGAATGTTCTCCCAAGTTTGGGATTCGTTTGGTGAAAGTGTGCCGTTTGCCGTTGGCATCATGTTGTTGAGCACTTGAGGAGAAGTGGATAACGTATCGGCGGTTATGCCAATCATATCTTGCATTTCCATTTGGAAGGTATATTGAGAATTGTAGGGTGCAGTGAACCAAATACTCTCTTCTGTAGCCGTACCGCCACCAGCCGAAACTCGCTTAGTTTGGGTATCAACAACAACTCCACTGTTGTCAAGAACCTTGGTTGTGACATCAAGGTCTTCGAAGAAGGCGTTTGAAAATACTTCGAAATTTACTTGAGCAGTGTCAGGTGAACCGTCACCATCACGATCACTCAGCGTGGTCGTATTGAGAGTCAATGTAGCAGGGGATGTGATGCGGGCGGCTTCGATATCTACGGTGCCTTGTGGATACGATGGCCCGCAACTGGTCCGATCGCAATCGGCGATTGTGCTGGCATACCAAGTGATGGCCCAGACTTCATCGGTTAAATTTCCGAAACCGGGAATGAGTGCAGTAGCAACGTTGTTTTGGAAATTTAAATCTGTAGCAGTCCACAAACCATCCGTAGTGGCACGTGAAACGACGACACCGTCAAATTGACTTACATCTGCAGTTAATCGCATGGTTAAGGGAGCAGGCGAGGAGATGCCAGGTGTGAACTTGAACGCTCGAATGCCCCATCCTTCAACAGTATGCCCAGTCGATGACCACGGCCCTGCCCAATCACTGTTGGTATCTGCAGGCTGAACTCGACAGAATGAAGCGGCAGAGCAGGAAGCCGTCAAATCAAGATTCGAAAATCCGTAAATCCCTTGCGATGAATCCAAAACAGCCGCAATTGAGAAATTAGCAAAGATTTGCCCCATCGTTCTTCCAAGCAGGCCGCTCTGACCGCTGACAGGAGAAATCGCTAAGTTTTCAACACCCATGCCTCCTGTTGCTGAGTCTTGGACCAACTGGCGAACAGCAGGGCCCCCACCGAG
>CAJJCM010000001.1 GCA_905182635.1 uncultured Candidatus Poseidoniales archaeon | reverse complement strand
GGTAGCGTACTTGAGGTTGAAATTATCTTCATCATAATATGAGATATGAGCAGCATCGTTTGAATCGATGGCTATCGAGGTAAAATAGCCTACAGACCCTGTGGAATCGAGCGTTGAAGTCACCCATGAGCCGCTCTTATCGGTAGCGTACTTGAGGTCGGAATTGTCCCAATCAAGGTATGAGATATGGACAGCATCGTTTGAATCGATGGCAATCGAGTTATGACTCCCCACAAACCCTGTGGAATCAAGCGTTGAAATCACCCATGAGCCGCTCTTATCGGTAGCGTACTTGAGGTCGTAATTGCTGAGATCATAGTATGAGATATGAACAGCGTCGTTTGAATCGATGGCAATAGAGGTAGAATAGCCCACAGACCCTGTGGAATCAAGCGTTGAAGTCACCCATGAGCCGCTCTTATCGGTAGCGTACTTGAGGTCGGAATTGCTGAGATCAGAGTATGAGATATGAACAGCGTCGTTTGAATCGATGGCTATCGAGGTGTAGGTGCCCACAGTTCCTGTAGAATCGAGCGTTGCATAGACCCAGGAGCCGCTCTTATCGGTAGCGTACTTGAGCTCGTCATTGGTCCAATCATAGTATGAGATATGAACAGCATCGTTTGAATCGATGGCAATCGAGGTGTACTCCCCCACATCTTCTGCATCCATCCACTCGTCACCATCGAGCGTTATGTTCACCCATGAGCCGCTCTTATCTGTAGCGTACTTGAGGTCTTCATTGGTGTAATCATAGTATGAGATATGCGTGTTATCATTCGAATCGGTAGCGATGGAGGTATAATGACCGACGTTACCGTATGTATCAATGCTCTCTATCGTTATCTCCATCTCAACATTATTCCCGGTATGATTTTCTCCAGATTCACCGTCAGTATCGTTTGAAGCCATTACAATGGCAGATGGTTCCAAGGATGATTCATCGTTGGTTGATGAACGTGGATTTAGATTCGCAGTCATCGCTTGTGCAACAAGAATGAACATCAAAAACACGGCAATCGAGGAGGCCTGTTTAACTCGCATGTATCCCTGATTGAGTCATGACTTAAAACCTCAACACCAAAAAGTCTCGTTTTTGTAACTTTAGTGTAACTCACACACTCTGTGAGTTTCTGGGAATTCAATTCGAAGTGAATGGGGCTCAACCCATTCTTCATAATCCGAGATTAAGACTTGAAATACACCGAGTGGCTTTCATTCCAATCGACCGACGCCGCCTTAAACCAAGATTCAGCATCTTCGAATGCAGGTGCATCTCGGTTTTTGCGTTTACTCTTTGCTCGCTGACTAATGAGTTTCCATGCAGTCTTTTCGCCGATACCAGGGATTGCCTCGAGTTGTTTTTGGGTCATTCGCTCATGATCGAGGTTGATTTCAACGCCGGTGATTGAACGTGCTCCATGTCCGGTTATGATGATATCAGACTGTGATTCGAGTGGAATATGGTATTCAACACCGATGAGAATGGGGTATGCGCCAATTTGACGGCCAAATGTAATGCCGGCTTTTCCCCTGCATGACTCCGCAGTGTGTGCTTCATTTTGGTGGGCAATGAGTCGAGTACGACCATCATGCGTCTCCCAATGCACATCGGATAATAGCCCACCCATAGGGAATAATTCCTCGAGGAGCGGTCCATCAATTGTGTCTCGAACATTAGTTTTGAACATATTAAATTGCTTTTGAGGAATCTCTTGGAAACCTTCACCTTCAACTTGTCGAATGTTTATTCGACGTAGTAGAAGCCCTTCGCGACGAATTTCATGGAGTAGGTCGAGGTTCAATTGGTAGGTCGCATCAGATTCACCATTCAATCCAGCAATGAAATTGAGACCTGGTAAGAGTTTGGGCAGTCCACGCTCTCCTCTTCCGCTGCCGTATTTATTGATGAGGCGTATAGCAGACTTCAATTGAGCAGGGTCGCAGTTGAGCCAATTTGCCTCGTGAACGCTAGGGTCTGCGGATTCAAGGCCAAAAGAAAGCACAGCGCCGTCTGACAATGTTTCCACAAGAGTTTTGGTGATCGCTTCAGATTCTTCGAGGTTCTCAGCAATGATTGATGGATTGCCGTTATCGGTATGAAGAATTCCGAGACGGTCATCGTTTCGCAAACCATGCAAGAGTTGAGCAATCGGTTCAGGGTTCGGCACTGGATACTCGAGTTCTTGTACTCCCTCCGCCATGTAGGTGTAGGTGTCGGTCATTCCTCCGAGGCGTACGTGTTGAACTCCAACATCATGTGCTCGACGAACTTCTTCGATGATGTCTTCTGGTGTACGCCAAATAGGAATCCCCTTTTTTGGTTCTATACAGAATTTACAGCCACGTTTGTAACGAACACACCCTTGGTAGACTTCGACCTCATAGGTGAGAGGCCCTCTCTTTTCTTCCGTCCCTAGGTCAGGATGGTCGGTGACAGCTTTACTCAAAGCCCCAGCCTGAGCCCACTGAGTCCATTGTTCCGCATTACGTCGAGTATGTTTCCATTCTCCAGTTTGAAGATACGTGTTCAAGGTCGCATCGGTATCTTGAACGGCCAAAAACAAATTCTTTCGTAACGGTGTCCAACCTTGTTGTCTCCAGCCACGGATTGCCCATCCACCAAATACAGCAGGCACATGTGCGGGAAGTTCTTGGATGATGTTACGAGTTTCTTTGAGGGAAAGTGGCGTGCCACGCAGATATCTTCCTGGTACAACAGCACCAGCGATGCATGCTAAGCCTTCGATGTTCGAAAGCCGTTTTCGTGCCCACTCCTCTCCATTGGTTCGTACCAATTCTCGCCATTGGTCGATGGTAAGGTAATCGTAATCGATGTTTGTCTGTTCCAAAACTCCGCAAAGATAGCGAATATGGAATCCAACATACGGTGGAACACCAAAGGCTGCAGGTTCATCTTCATAGCCGTCAAGAACCAGCCATTTGGGTGAATTCTGTTCGACCATGATGGCTAACCTCGAGTCGGTTGCCTTCAATCCTTCTTCTCTTGACGGCGACGAGGACGCTTGTTTGAATCTTCTTCCTCTTCACGGAGGGCTTGAAGTTCACGAGAGGTTTTACCATCGGATTTGTTAGCGCCTTCACGCTTTCCACCACTGTCTCCGCCTTTCTTACCACCTTGTGATACATCGACTTTGATACGGCGTCCAAGTAATTCCGAACCGTTGAGTTTTGAAACGATTTCATCGCCCTTGTCCATTTCTTTAATGAAAGCAAATGCAAAACCTTTGGGTTTTCCATCACCGCTGGTAGCGATCACGAGACCATTAACGGTTGCAATCCCATCAAACATCGCTGTGATGTTTTTCTCAGTAGCCTTGAATGGTAGATTTCCTATGTAGAGTTTGAGTCCCTCAGGGTCTTGTCGCTTCTCTCTCTTTCCTTTCTTATCGTCGCTATCAGCATCTCTGACACCAATCTTTCGACCGTTGATTTTGTGACCATTGAGTTTTGCAGCAGCAGCATCAGCGTGAGATTTATCGGAATAGGTGACGAACCCAAAGCCACGGTTGACTCCATTATCATCGGTGAGGACGATACAATCGGTCATGTCACCGTGTTCGGTGAACAATGCACGAAGTTCTTCAGTTCCGACTTCACGTGGAAGTCCGCCAATGAACAAACGGCAACCCGGTGCATTTCGTGGTCGGCCACCTTGGCCACTTGATTCGCCTTCAAATCGGAAGTATGTTCGCTCACGACCGTCCTCTCGAACATCAGCGGCGATGAATGTAGCTCGGCCAGATGGGCCTTTGGCAAACATGGCTTCAGCGGCTGCCCCCCAACGCTTACCAGAGCTGTTGAGTGCGCTTGCGCCTTGGTCAAGTTCAGCCCAGCCAGCGCCGTAGTTATCGGCAAGAGCCCGGTAGGATTGATGATTACAGGTTGGACAACGAACATTCCAATCTCCGTCGAGGTCTGCAACAAGGATGTCGCCACACGGTGGGCAAATTGCATGAAGAACGCCACAGTCATCGCGGTCTCGGAAACTGATACGAAGAACAGGACTGTTTTCTTTGACTTCAGCACGGCATACGTCGCGCCGACGGACAGCATCACCAGTTTGATGCATGAATCGGTCGACGAGTCCAGTTACATGGAATTGACCATAGAGATGTTCAGGAAGAACGCTACCAGGTTTACCTTCGACACAAATGACTTGTGCTTCACCGTTCTTTTCATTGAGTTTGACAATTTCACACAGAACAGTGTCGCCAATTTCTGGCGTGACGATTTCTCGTGCTGCAGAAACAGTAGCCATTCCCGCTTCGATTGAAAACATTCCAGTCGTCGTTGCTAAAATATCTCCATCTCTTTCGATGGTTCCTACTCCAGCCTCGCATTCTGCTGAGGTTGATACACGTGTTCCGGGGGTGACGAGGCTCGGCGTCATATTTCTCATTCCTGTAGCAAACATGGCCTGACATAGGACGCATGCTGTGTTGCTTGTTTGAACCGGTGTGGTTACCCCTTTTCAACCCCTCATATGGAGAAATTTGAGTCTTCATTCCTCATCTTCGATTAACTTTGCATCGCCGGGTCGGTGAAAGCGCCAACAGCGTACGGTTGTCGTCGCTTTTTTCTTGGTGTGATGAAGGTAGATTGGGGGGAGACGGAATTCAGTTTCGAGCATGGCTTCCGATTCGTACCCATGGTCTCGTCCAAGTGCTTGTAAGTGCTTTGATTTAGCGCTGTGAAGGACATGGACAACGGGTGCTCCAAGTGAAAAAGCATATTCCAAAAGAGGACGGTCTGCTTTGGGAGTTTGTACACCCCATGGCGGATTCATGACCACAATATCTGGGATGATTTCGGGTCGTTCAGTTTCAAGCGAAATATGTTCTTGAATGATTTCGGTTGTACCTTCGCAGCGAAGTGAAAGAGATTCTGCATTGGCTTTTGCTCGCTCAATAACTTGTGGGTCTGCTTCGACTAAAGTGACATGCTGTGCGCCAAGAAGTAAGCATCCAAGCCCCAGAATTCCGTTTCCAGCACCAAGGTCAAGGATACGTTTTCCTTCCACTTCATCGACTTGGTCGATACCCAGAATCCAATAGGCGGCTAAATCACCTTCAGTTGCGTATTGTTCAAGCTCAACCGAAGTGCAAGGGTGAGGTTGTAATTTCGACAACTCTATTGCCAAATGCTTGGGTCTCATTCAATCACCAGCGCGGCTGTTGGTTGTATTGATTTTGTGAATATTGCTGCTGTTGCTGTTGCTGTTGCTGTTGCTGCAGTAGTTGCTGTTGTGCAAGGGCCTGTGCTTGGAGGCGCAGATAATGAATGTGTTCGGCTTCTTGTAGAAGACGAGCAAGTAATTGTTCACCCGGCTGTTGATTGCCACAGAATCGACAGAATCGAATGCCATCTTGGTGTTGTTGACCGCAACTGATACAGAACCCCATACGCTTGCCTCCATTCCTTCCTTTGGTCGAATCAATTTGAACCTTCTCATTACATCGCTGCTAATTGTAAGAACACTGGCCATGTTTCAAACCCTTCAGCAGCAGCTCGTTCGTTCATACCTTCCCAACGAGGGTCATCCATCATATCCGCCGGATCGACTCCATCAGCCAAGAGGCCGATGACGAGTTCACGGAATTCCCGTTCGATATTGGACATTTCAGGTTCTGGTTCTGGCTCAGGTTCAGGAATTGGTACATTGCTTGAAGCAGGTGCAGTGGGAAGTACTGCGGGTGCAGATTGTTGATTTTGTTCAGCAGGTAGAGCACCCGGTGGTAGAGGTACAATGGGACGTTCAAGTGTTGAATCATCCGATTTAGAAACGCTGGATTGCATTGGTAATGCAACCAGTGAAGGTTCATCGGATTGAACTTCATCGGTCATGCCATCAAGCATATTGGTGGAAAAGTCATTCATCATATCATCCATGTTTGAACTTGCTTCCACAACGACGGGCGGTGCAGCAGCAGCAGCCATTTCACTTGGAGAAACTTGAGTTATTCTCGCCTTCTTTTCAAGACGTCCAACGCCCAACACTTCTGCTTGTTGACGGGCGAATTCTGCCGCTTGCCGGCGAGGTAGACTGACAAAACATTTCCCAGGAATCGACGATGGAGGGAACGGGAGGTGATACCGTTCAAGTGCAGGTAATGTTGGATGCCGGAAACAAAGTATCCGTTCAGTTTCAAACGGTCGTTGAGATGGGAGGTCCATTGTAAAGGGAACCGAAACAATTTCGATCGAACTGCGCATCCACTTTTCATTGGAAATGAGATGTTGCAACCATGGTCCCATATCAGGGCTTGATAAATTGACAAATTGGAACGAAGCGTCCCGTGGATTGAAACCTTGTTGTTCAAGCAATTCCGCTTCTTGGCGTGGACGGTGGAAGACCGTGATGACTGGTTGGCCATGTTCAACCATATCCCCATGTAATTCCAAGAGTTTTCTTTCTTTACGAGGACAGATCAACAAAATCAGCATACGAGAAGCATTTTCATCCCAGATTTCACCCCATCTCGACTCAGCCTCATTGGCGAGTTGACCGATGGTCATGTCCGGAATCATTGCTGTAATACCCATGTCCGCACCGAACCGAGGTTGTAGTCGTCTCCTTTATGCCTACTGTTGTTTCGTGATGCCTAGGGGATGCGTCCTTCGACAACGGCTTGTTCTGCCAACAGCAGTGTACCACCGGCAGCACCTCGAATAGTATTATGCGAATAGGCGGAAAAGGAAAGAGTGTATTCATCGACGAGTTTCACATCACCTACGACGACCGACATCCCAGTTTGCAAATCTTCGCTCGGCTTTGGGTGGCTTGAAAACACATCACCATTACTCCAAAGATGGTGTTCTACATCGATGTGTTCTACGAGATGTAAGGGGCGCACTGGGGCGCTGGGACACCGGGTCACCGTCTCGGGGAATTGATGCAATGTGAAGGCTTGAAGTACTGAATCAAGTGAGAATGGCTGAGTAAATGTTGCTTCAACAAAAACTTGATGCCCATCTCTACGGGCAACCCGCTGACATTCAATGTCAAGTACAATCTCTGCAGATTCAACCGCTGCCCCATTCCGTGTTCCAAACACATGAAGCAATTCTTCGGCGACTTTTTCTGCTTCACCAGGAATCATTGTATCGAGCATCCTTTTATTTGCATCTTCATCGAATAACAGTTGCCAGCCAGCACCTGAAAGCGCTTGTTCACTGCGCATGCGAACCGTACGAATTCCAAATCCCCGAAGCGCTGCAAGAGGGACTGCCATTGGAACCAATGTGCAATTTGTACCACAAGCAATAGGACCTTGCGTGGTAGAAAATGCAGCAAAATGTTCAGTATTGATCTCTGGAATAACCAGTGGAATCCCTTCTTTTCTCCGATTGAAACTGGCATTGGAAAACACGGCAATACCCGCTTGTGCCAATACGCTTTCAATGCGTTCTGCGGCATCACTTGGGAGGCAAGAAAAAGCCACTTCGATTTTTAATTCAAGCAAGTCCCCAACAAAAGAATCACTCGAGATATCGAATACAGGAAGTGATGGCAAAGCCGGGCGCGGCTCGTCGAGCCGCCATGGAAAGTGTTCAAGTGTATGCCCGGCGCTCTCATGCCTGCCACCAATGGCCTTCAATTCAAACCAAGGATGGTTGCAGAGTCGTTGTTGCATACGTTGGCCAACCAGACCGGATGCGCCGAGCACGACTGTTGGTCTTCGGCGCATAGAGCCGGCTCTCGACCGAATGCTTTGAGGCTTTTCGTATTATTTAATCGTCAAATTCCCTTCACCGCTACGGGCTTCGACTGGGGTTGAGAATATTCGACGAACCAGTAATTTTCTGAAAATATTCCACCCATCTTTGACAGAACCTAATTTCGCTTCACCCAATCGCTTGCTGTAGCGGATAGGGACGTGAGCGATGTTAAGGTTTTCAACAGTACAAGAGGTATACATTTCTGCTTCGATTTCAAAACGCATTGAATTCAACTTTAACGCCGAAATAGTTTGTCGTGAAAAGGCCCAATAGCCTGAACATAAGTCATGTAATGGGACTCCGTAAAGAGCTACTGCAACCCATGTCAACACATGGTTTCCAAAGTAATTCGTTCGTGTCATTGCATCTGGGTCCATTGCGCCACGCAATCGGTCGCCGACGACCACATCAGCATATTCGAGTTTTGTCAGAAGTTTGAGAATCTCTTCAGGATGATAGGTACCATCCGGGTCGAACATCACTAAAGCGTCGCATTCTGATTTGAGGAATTGAAGAAACCCGAGTCGCATTGCAGCCCCTTTGCCTTTGCCTTGTTGAAGCATAAAGTTACAACCAAAAGAGTGGGCGATTTTACCGGAGTTATCTTGACTTCCACCGTCAATTACCAATATTTCAACATCCCAACCTTTCTTTGAGAGTTGTTCCACAGGTATACGGGGTAGAATCATGGCTAAACCTTCCGCCTCATCCAAGGTCGGAAGCAGAATCATGACTCGCTTCATATCTCTTCCATACTTAGTTTGGTTTTGATGACTTCGCTCAATCTGACCCGTAATGCTTGATTTCAAACCAATGAAGGCTTAATCCAGTCGAATCCAAAAGTGTATCTCCTCGCCCTGAAAGTCCGAGAGGATTGAGCCATCGACTTCCACTTCCATCGTCACTCCAATCGATTTCCAGTTGTGTGGTCGATTCGATGCTTTGTCGGTCAAAGCATAGAGAATGCCAACCTGCAGAATATGTCGATGTGTGAGATGTCTCGTTTGATTGGGACAGGAACGTCAACTGAACTTTACTGAGGTCACCTCTTGCTTCGAAAACGAGACACGCGCTCCCGTTGCCAACAATTTCCTCGAAGGATGAAAAGGAGACGATTGAATCGCTGCCTTCAGGGATAAAGGCGCGTTGATTTCCAAGTTCAAGTGTATCACGGAATCGGTGTTCGCTCCAAGGGTCGATTCGCATTGAACATTCTTCGCGACACGTCGAAGTGTCCACTTTCAAAAAGGAAGAGGAAGGCATTGAGCCTGAAGCATCAAACTTCCACAGCACACTACCTTGGCGTTCAAGAAGAGGTTCCCAATAGTTCGACTGCGCCAATGTCCAACCGACAGTACCCAACGGTGATGAAAGCGCATGGGTGATGTTGAGAGTTTGAATTTTCGACGGGATATCAGAGTAGACTGCTGTTGTAGCAATCGCCTGAATACTGCTTTCCACATGTATGAGTCCGAGGGTTGGTACACTTGTTGTAGCCACATTCAACGGTGCATTATACACATATCCCCATTGTGCATTTTCGGTGTAGACTATGCTTCCTTCGGGTAACGTAGCTAATGCTTCATGTACCTCGAGATCGCCTGCAGTCATCGCATGCAATTCCTCATGTTGCGATACTTGAAACAAGACAGCGTTACCAAAAAGAGTTCCGAAGAGAAGAAGAATTGACAGCCCAGCAGCCACATATCTGTGCGGATGGGGGTCCCATCCGATGGTGAGCAAACTACGCTTTTCATCGAAAGATGTAAGACAAGTCGAATCACTCCACCAAAGAGCAACCAGAGCAGCTAAAGGAATATGGAATGCGTGCAATCCCATTGAATACAAGACATAGGAAAGCAATGAAAGAACAGGTATTTGTTCCAAACCATCAATCATATGAATCCCGGTCAAGACCCATAAACCAGTAAACCAAACTGTAAGTAATCGCCCTTCGATGCTTTGTCGCATTTTCCATGCACTGGTTAAACCCAGTATCAATAAAATTCCGTTATACATCAACATCGGGCGTCCGCCTTGCCAGCCATATTCTGCAAATACGGCAGCGTCCAACATGCGTGGAGCCAGAACCAACAGAGCAACCACACCGGTAAGAGTCAAAAGAATCGAACTTGTCAAAAGTAATTTTTTGATGTTCGCACCGTACTTTTCATCAAGGCTCCAACCGATAATCAGATGAGCAAACATGAGCATACCCAGATAAATCGCTCCGGTTGGATGTATCAATAATACACTGAAAAAAGCGAGGATGAAGCCAGTGGTGTGGTGCTTTCCACGCGTTGATGTAGGGCGAAGCAGTACCAGTAATCCAACGACTAAACCAAGTTGACTGGCAACGGAAGGATACCCTGAATCGAAGGTCTTGGCAAAAAGACCAGCACCCAGGCCCATAGCAAGAACTCCTTGAGCACCAGCACCATGCCGATCCATTGCCCCACCAACGCCAAGAACAAGGACGAACAAACTGTAGTGTCCAAGTTCAAAGACTGCTTTTGCAGGAGAGATGTTGAGCGTTTCTTGAATCCATGCAGCAAGAGAGGGATACGCAGGAGAGTAGGTCCAAAAACCACTGTTCGTGCCAGGGAGTGAAAGGTCACCAACTGTAGCAATTTGGTTGGTGAGGGTTGAAAAGCCAATCCAGTCGACTCCAAATGGAATTTCTTGTAACAGTGGTAATGTGAGGCAACTCATCACGACGCCAGCAGCGAGGGCGATCATCCAAGGCTTTCGTTGGTTTTGCAACCACCGTTGTGCAGTCACTTCATCCCCGATGCTTTCTTCTGGAGTGCCGTAGACTTCACCATGCATGGCACGTTCTAATTTTTGCCATGAAGTCAACACCTTGCCTGCTTCAGGTCGGCGTTTAATACGTGTTAATGCTACGACGTTGAGGAATAAGAGCAATGCTGACATCAGTGGCCAAGTCCATTGTCCACTCAACACTAACAAGCCTCCAAGACCGTAGGCAAGCAGCAATCCTAATGCCGGTGATAATGCTATTTTTCTCATCCGGTCAGCGCTTGCATCCAATACTTTGCAAAGTGCATATCCTGGGATGAATGTAACCGTCAGCAGTAGGGCCGCTGTGAGAAACATAACTCCAACTTCTTCACTTAGGTTTTCATTGTTCGGCTAACAATCAAATGAAAGTGTTCAGTCACGGGGGTATGGTCACCTCACCGTTTAACTTTCATCCGGTTGTGAAATTACCGGACGAGTATTGGGTTTTTGACTTTTCTCGAGGCCCACAAAGCGATTTTGAAAACCCATATGAGTATTCCATTGGGAAATACGATGAGCGACGACCTGGGATGTATACTATGCCGTTGTTTAGCGGAGAACGCAATCATCACGTTGGGCTCGACCTTGGTGCGCCTGCTGGCACTGAAGTTTACGCATTTACTGCAGGGAAAATATACTCATTTGGAATCAATACCGAGGATGGCTCATATGGCCCGACGATTATTACCGAACACACAGTTTCGCTTCCAATCGCCGTCGGCTCAACTCAAAAAGGTCCAACTCAAACGATTTGGGTCTTGCATGGTCATCTCCGCCTCGATAGCCTTGACGGTTTAGAACAAGGTCAAATGTTCCCCGCAGGTCATCGTATTGCCTTCATCGGTTCTGAGGCAGAAAACGGCGGTTGGCCTCCACACCTTCATGTACAACTCTCAACCAAGAAGCCTGTAGGATTTGATTTACCCGGCGTTGTCACTCAAGAAGAGCGACTTCAAGCCGTGATTGATTTTCCAGATCCGCGTCTTATCGTGGGAAATGTGTATTGATTCATTGAACCGATTCAAGATGGGCTTTGAGCGCCGATATTGGTCCAATTGCAGCAGGGTCTTTTCCATGTAAGAAAGCCAATGCAATCGAAATCCAATCCATTAAGATGCACAGATGGAGTAACGATTCGAGCAGGGAGTTTCCTTCGCCAGCAATTCTCCAAGCATAATCTGTAGCAGCATGAGCGACCATCCAATCCATTCGCTTGTTGACTTGACGATGCGTTCCTTGCCAGGTGAGGAGCAACAGAACATGTTCGATAGCAGAAGTATCTTGATCGGAACCAACGCCACCCCAAGCGACACTTTCATTGTGATTCATTTCTGGAATGATTCCAATTCGGGCGAAGCGAGCAGAATTTTCATTGAGTTGATTTTTGAAACGGTTCAATGCTGGTTGCAATTCAGTTGGCCCGAGTAAAGCAATCGGACGCTCAAGCATGCAGAGCGCCAACTGCGCGACATCGCCTTCCGGGTCATTGAGAATATCAAATCCATCGCAGGCCTTTTGCAAACGAGTAAACATGGCTTGGTCTGAACCTTCACGAGGTGTCGGGAGGACACCTATACTTCGTAGAAGTCCAAGTTGTCGGCTGAATATATGTCCAAAAGCAGTTCGTGGAGGTTGGCCTCCAACAGAAGGAATCAGAAAACAATTTGGATAAATCTCAGGCATTCCGGAAAGGATACCTCCTGTGGAAATAACAATGGCAGTTGCACCAGCCTTCAACGCAGTTTCAGTCGCTTCTAGAGCCTCCTCCGTATTTCCACTGTGCGATGTTGAAAGCACAAGCCAAGACGGTTTCCACCATGACGGCAAGACATAATCGCGTTGAATAATGATCGGAAGGTTACC
Organism: uncultured Candidatus Poseidoniales archaeon; assembly: GCA_905182635.1. Classification (GTDB taxonomy): domain Archaea; phylum Thermoplasmatota; class Poseidoniia; order Poseidoniales; family Poseidoniaceae; genus MGIIa-L1. The sequence goes on along the minus strand of CAJJCM010000001.1, from coordinate 14,210 downwards.
ATGAACACTTGACAATGCCGATACAAAATCACCACCTGCAGCCGAGCCACCCATTCCAAGACACACAATCCCATCCCATTTCGATTTAGCGATACCGTTCATCCAAGGGAAATGTTCTGGGGTTGCATGAGCAAGACCCTTTTGCAAATCATCGACAAAAGCCCGTGTAAAACCAATCATCCCTTCATTATCAAGAGCCTTGGCAAGGTCGACCATTCCGACTTTAGGTTCAGCATTTTCCGAATCAGCCATGGGCGTCGAATGAGTGTTCTCCTTCATACAGACTCCCCCTTTTCCTCTTCATCGCAACTGAGTTTATGCAGTGATAACCATTCGCCATCGATACGTGCAAGACGGAGTTTCTGACGTGGTGTATGGTCCCAAGCAATACGAACAGAGGCCATATTCCAATTGGATGGGTCGAGGAACTCTGCTACCGATGAATCCTCAGTGATGATGTCGGCGATGATATGGTCTTTCATTTGCGCCACCACATTGGCGGATTCAAGGTCTCTCCAAGATGCCCCGGTTCGTTCTTGGCGGTCGATACGTGACATAATCCCGCCATCCTTTGTCCAAGTGGCCGGGCGCCAGTAATTATCTCTCCAACGAAGCACATCTCCTATGTCATAGCCTGGTTTTCGATACAAGAGAGTTAAACGAGTCACGTCGATTCCATCCTTGCGTCCAACGGTGGAATTCGATTCAGCAACATGGCCTCCGTAGTTCGAAACAAGATGCCGACCCCATGTTCGAGCAAGACCTTTACTTCCTAGTACGACATCGTAACCGCCGGTCACTGGCCCTTCTGAAGTGATGAAAAACATAGGGTCATCGGAGAGACCTTCAATCACTTTGTCAAGCGTTGCTCGAAGCGTTGTAAATTCTTCTTCGGAAAGGCGACGTCCTGTTGATCGCAATTGAACCGTCGCTTCAAAGTAATTTCCTGCCCGACGGGTACAGGTGAGGCATACTCCATTGGCCATGCGTGCTCGCATTGTATGCTGTTCTTGAAACGCTAAACCTTCGATTGTACCTTCGACTTGTAAATACAAAAGTGTATGACGGTCTGACATGGTTCGTGTTTCAAGAGCCAAACCCATATCTTTGGCATGTTCGTGAAATTGTACATGTCGCTGAATGAGTTCGTTCCAAATTTCTTCTTCTGAAATATGAACCCATTTCCCTTGAATTTCAACGATGCCACATCGAGCACATCGAACCCATGGGATGTTCTCTGGAACTTCAACAAGTTTGATTCTTTTGCGAAGGCAAGGTTCGCACATTCGGTCGCCAAACAAAGGAGGGTCAGCACCGCAGACTAAGCAAAACTCACTTCCTAGTCCCTCTGCCATCAAATCCCTCTTGCGGTTGGGTGAGCGTACCCGTCTTCAAACTGTAGCATCATCCTGAACGGTAGCACTTGATTGGGCTGCGAACTCATCGGCTTGAGATACATCGATTCCAATGCTTGATTCGACCGCTTCGAGACGAGTTTCAATTGAACGGCTTCGTACGACAACGGTCCATGTCCAAATCGCAAGTGCGGCAATCATTCCAAGATAAGCGATAGTAAGATAACTTGTTCCTTCCATTTCAATTTCCTCCATCAAGTGATTTTTGTGCATGCTCCAAACGTTGTTCAAGATGCGTAATGCGCATTGAAATCATCATATGTCCAACGATGAAGAGTGTGAATGAGAGTGCTCCAATGAGGAGAACAAGAGCCATACTCGATTGCAATGACCCACCACCATCTCCCGCTCCGATGACCGGCCCAGGATGGCGGATTTGCCAAACTCTTGTCGCAATATATGTCAAAGGTACGAGTACAAAACCATACAGTCCAAAGCTAGAAAATGTGTCTCGAGTCTCGACTCCATCCGGTTGACTTTGACGTCCCAGAACCAAAAACAATGCAAGCAGAGTTAAGAGTCCAAATGTATTCAACCGGACATCACTCCAATCCCAAGGAGTACCCCATTCAGCAGCACCCCAAACGCATCCAGACCAAACCGTCATCAATCCACAAGCCAATCCCGCTTCAGCTCCTGCGACATGCAAACGCCAGCCAAAGGGGCTACGCTTGAAAAACCACAGTGCAGAGCCGGTGAATAAGACTCCAAATGCGATGAAAGCAGCCCATGCAGAAGGCACATGCCAATAAAAAATCCGTTGTGCTGCGGGTGATTCAAAAGCATTGATGGATACGCTTGGCGCCCAATTCAATCCCAAAAAGAGCGTGGTCATGATGCCGACAAATCCGATGCCAAGAAACATCTCGGGGATTCGGCGTCGCATGTGCAGAACTCTCCGGCGCCCCTTCTTGAACTTGGGCGTTCACAAGGTAGCGGCATATTCGACAACCAATGCCCACGGGAGAATCAAAATTGGCAGTAAGAGTCTGATGAAGACCGCATTTGGACGCGCCAATCGTAAGGTGCTTAATTCAATGAATCGAACACACAGTAAGGTCATCCAAAGAACACCAGATCCAATAAGTGAAAGTTTCCAGTTGATACCATCAAGGAACAGGACACATCCAAGTGCAGTGAGTACAAACCCAAGAACAGGAGCCAAGAAATCAGCTGCAGGTAGGCGGTTGACATGAGCCCTCCACCAATCAGCAGCACGCTGTTCTCGCATCAGGTGAACGACGGGGTCGCCTGCTAATCCTGCTGCAAAAGGCGAGGCGAGAACAAAACCGACAAGGAGTGTCTGATTCTCGAGTGAGGCAGGGTCAATGAACGCGAGCAGCGTCCCAAGCACCAACAGTGCAGTCAGTCCATTACGTGCCATTCCAGCACGTGTAGAACGAAGGTAACGGTGTCCTGTTTTTGTCGAGAGTAGGCTGACATTCTCGTGTATTCCAAGAGCCTGCCATGGTTGACATTTAGGCTGTTGTTGGACCGTTTCAGATTCCAAATCATGCAGTCGAGTCGCACACTTCATCACTTCTGGATGATGCGATGCGATGACAAAAGCGTGTCCGGCTTCACGTAATTGCCCGATATCGGAAATCAATGCAGCAAGTGCGCTCTCATCCAACCCGGTATCAGGTTCATCGAGCAGTATCAAACGGGGTTCAGAAGAGAGCATAGCCGGAAGCAGGCCAGCCAAAACAGCTACCTTACGAGCCTGGCCGCCGGATAATTGGCCAATCCGGTCGTATCTGCGATGAGCAAGCCCGTATGCATCGAGTATTGGGAATAAATCCGTTTTCATTCCAGAGAGCGAACAGACGGTAGAAAGATGATTCTCAACGGTTTCATCACCAAGCAACCCGTTGCTTTGAAGCGTCAATCCAAAGGGTTGTTTCGCAAGGGACCTGCGTCCTTCGGAATCGACAACCAGCGAACCATGATGATGGACTGAGCCCTTTTCTAAAGGCAGTAAGCGTGCACAACTTTCGATAACCGTCGATTTCCCAGCACCGTTTTTACCATGCAACACAACAACATCTTTGGAGTCGACTTCAAGATTGAAATCGGTCAAGACGATACTCATGCCACGGCGGACTTCAAGGCCCACGAGGCTGAGCAATGATGCTGCCATGGATGTCCGAGTTTACAGTGCGACATCAAACCTCCCATTCGTATTCTGTACTACCATGAACTCAAATGCGCGCCCTCATTAGGGTGGACATGGCCACAGTCATGTCCTTGTTCGGAACATCCGAATGGCTGTTGTTTGGGCTTTGGGTGTTCGCCATTGTTTGGCCGATTACCTACGCGCTACGGCATCGAACCTCATTGGCACTGTCGATAACGGTTGGGTTACTGTTGGCGTATTTGGTGCAAGTTCTTTGTCAGTTTGGCATCGTGAACGGCTGGATTGAAGGATGGCTGTGGTGGGACTATGTCTTGATACCAAACCGTATCAGTGGTGTCGCTTGGTTCCATACCTTCTTTTCAGCAGGGTTTTTGCACAGTCAATTTGATGCCACCCATGTATTGGGTAATATTTTGGTGATTGCTTTAATTGGTGTTCCCCTTGAACAGCGGCTTGGTACTCGCCGGTTTGCTCTCATATACGCCATTGGTTTATTCGGAGGTTCCTTTGCCTGGTTTCTGTTTAATTCATCATCCCCAACGCCGTCTTTGGGCGCATCAGGTGCTGCGTTCGGATTATTTGGTGCGTACTTGGCTGGATGGCCCAAAGACGAGATTCCATTTCCTCTCATTTTAATACGTAAATGGCCCGTTCTTTACATCGCTTTGTTTTATTTCGGGATGGAGGTCTTCAGAGCCTACCAAACTCTTGGATTACGTCAAGCCAGTGATGTGGCACATATGGCGCACCTGGGTGGTTTTTTAGCGACCTATTTCCTTCTCCCGCTGATTGCTAAAAACGGGCCTTACCCGCTTGGTATCGAAGATGGTGGTCCAACATCTTCCAGCGGTGAGCGTTCACGATTGAATCAAATTAGGAGTGCCATGGTCGACATGTCAAGCACGGTTGACCCATGGACTGCACGTGGGTTACCAATCCCTCGTAGCATCCGAGACACTTTGCGTAGCCTTCTGGCTTCAGCAGATGAGCCAGAGACTCGATTGGCTTGGATGGAACATCTTGCTGATACTGCCGAATGTCCAGATTGTCAATCCCCTCTTGGCGTGATAGAGCGAGCCTCAGGTCCTCAACTCCAATGTTCCATTGAACCAGAACATCTCAATTGGCCAGAGTAAGTCATCAAGCCCTCCCCTAGCCCCTTAAGGGGCTGGGGAGTGGGCAAAGAAAGGATAGGCTCAAAGGCGGAACGGCTCAGCAGTATATCGGAGTGAGTGGTTTGCAGTCGTCGACGTCATGGAAATCACAACGGATTTCTCTGTTTTTGGTCATTGTTTTTTTGTTTGCAGACCTTGGCGTTCTTGCCAATGAAACGGAGTCGAATTTTTCTGAACCCCTCTCTCAACCTCTCTTCTCTCAACCAATATTGGTCGAAGGTTTACCGCCGTTGATGTGTGGTGAAGAACTGTGCCTACGTCCAATCCGTGATATCGACCGAGGCGACCGAGTTTCGGCAGAAGATGTTCAATGGTGGCAATCCTATGGCCCCGACCTTGATTGGAACGGTATGGATGACCGCCTTCAACGAGTGTTGGCAGGTGCAGATTCCGATTCACCTACTGCTATTATCGGCCCTGATGGTCGAAAAACGGTGGCCATTGTCATGGATTATGCTTGGCGAGCCAACGATGCCGAAATCGAAACTCTGCGAACAGTTCTTGATGCACATGGCTGGGTTGGAGAAGAAGAAGGCGCTTGGTTCCAACAACTCATCGATATTGATTCAGTAGCAGTCGATAAAGTTCCAGTTTCCGCTCTCATGGACCTTTATTCTTTACATGGTGTTGTTGTTATCGAAATGCAAAATGTCATGATTCCTTTCAATGAAGTTGCAGGCAAAGCATCTCGGGCTCGTCCATCTGATGTCTATGCCGCAACTGCTTACGAGCGTGATTATATCGGCGAAGGTATCGTGGTTGCAGTGCTCGATACCGGTGTTGACAATGAGCATGAATCATTGAATGATTTTGATGATGAAAGCGATGAACCGGATGAAGACCCACTCTCCTATAATGACCACAAATGGGTTGCAGGATACGATGCAACTTCTTCAGCATCAAACCCAGATGGTTCACAAGACCCAGATGATGGAAACGGTCACGGTACTCACGTTGCCGGTTCTGCTGTTGGCACAGGCGACAGTAGCCGAACTCACATGGGTACTGCACCTGGCGCATATCTGGTGGATATCAAGGTCCTCACCGACACAGGTGGTACAAATTCTCAGGCGTCCCTCAATGGTATTCAATGGTTGATCAACAACCAAGATACCGATTGGGGTCACAATTCTTCCTCTCGTGGCATTCAAGTTGCATCCATGTCCTTTGGCTCAGCCTCTACTCCACTCAACACAGGCGACCAAGGTGACAATGGTAGTGGCTCTGAAGCTCGCCTCGTCAATGATGCTGTGAATGCCTCGATTGTTTGTGTCATTGCAATGGGCAACGATGGAACCAATCGTGTCCCATCTCCTGCAAGTGCAGATAATGCGATTTCAATCGGTGCAGCGACAGACCGAGGGAGCATCAACAGAACCGATGATAATGTTGCTGATTACTCGAATACGGGTCCTCGTCTTGACGACGGTGATGATGATGAATGGGATGAATTGAAACCCGATATTACCTCCTACGGTTCTTCGATTATGTCGGCTACCGCACAAACTGGGGCGTCCTTCCCCGGGCAACCGGCGAAACCTCTTGCCGGTTCTGATTATGATGAGAAAGATGGAACAAGCATGGCAACACCAATCGCCTCAGGTATCGTTGCACTTATGCTCCAAGCCGACCCATCACTTGAACCTCAAGAAATCAAAGACTTTCTCCGTAACTCATCTGAACAGCGAGGCAGTGCAAGCGAGCCAAGTGTTTCCGATCGTTGGAATGATGAATGGGGCTTTGGTCTCATCGATGCATCATGTGCCATAGACATGGTGCTGGAAAAAGTATGTACTCCACTCGAAGACAACGGTGGCATCACTCCCCCTCCAACTGGAAACGGTTCAGGCGACCATGTCGAGGTCTCTAAACCCAGCAATGGTTCATGGTGGATTGAAGGAAATTTCGTACGAATTGCAGGCACCACGCAAGCGAATGAAGACGGCGATGATTATGTCAAAGTTCAGATTCGAGTCATGCAACATCTTGAATCAGGAACCGTTCGTGAATTACAAAGTTGGATTGACACTGGTGGTGATGTTTCATCTTGGTTCTTGGATATCTCTGTCAAAGAAAGTTGGGTCCGTCAAGACGAGGATTATGTCCTCGTGATGGCTCGAGCCCTCACCGATGAAGGTGATGAATCTGCAATTGATGCTCGCTGGGTCAACATTGCCCGTATGGCAGTTACCATTGCAGGGCCACCTTTGGGAACCGCACTCCAAGGTTCAGTAGAATTCACTGGGACAGTCGAAGGAGTTGAACATGACATTCTCGAATACCGCGTCGATAATGGTGATTGGCTTGCTGGTGATGAATTAACTCCTATGGAAGCCGGTTCACAAGATTGGTCATTCACATGGAATTCAAATTCTGTTGATGACGGTTCGCATCGTATCTCATTTAGAATGGTCAATGAAAGTGGTGTAAAGACCGAGGATGTCCGCCGGACATATACCGTTGATAATCAACCGGCTGCCCCCGACTTCTTGTTCTATGGTTCAGTTGAAATAATGGACCAAAACCTTCCGGTATACTCTGCGGTTGCAGGAACCGTTTTAGAAGTCGATTTCACGATTACAAACGCAGGTGACTTGGATGCAAACGATGTCTTTGTTCAATTGGAAGCAGCAGGTAGTCAATCGGACACCTATCCGCGAGAAAGACGAATCTCAACCCTCAATGAAGGGGAAAGTCAGCAAGTAACACTCTACTGGTGGGCGACTCAGGCAGGCACACATGATGTCACCATCTCAATTGACCCGAACAACCAACTTGGAGACCCAAATCCAAGTAACAATATTTACACGTTCTCGTTTGAAGTTGAGGAACGGCCAGTTGAAGCAATGCTACGCTTTTTACCTGGCTCAGTCACGACCAACCCCAGAGTCCCTCTGCCAGATACTCCGTTTGATATCGATGTCCGCATTGACAACTTAGGTCAAACTGAAGCCACACAATTAACCATGCGTCTCGAGCGTTGGACCACTTCGGGATGGTTGGAAATTGGAGTTTCAAATATTTTGATTGTTCCAGGCTCGGATTCAAGTTCGGGTCAAGGTACAGGGGACTTCAACGAAATAGGTCTTCCACTGGGCCATGTAAAGTATCGAGTTCTCTTGGAAGGAAATGGTGTTGAACCCGAATTTAGTGACCATCGTTTCACTGTGGTCATCGATGATGTAAGCCTTGGTTCGCAGGTGAGCGTTTCTCTTAGTCAAGGTGAAGTCCCTATCGATTTCATTGGTATGGAAGAGGGTGGGCTTTTGTTTACAACTCATGATGGCGAACTTCACGTTCGAACAATAACCGATAAAATGGTGATGCAGGTTGATATTATGCTTGAGGAAAAGTGGGGTGGTGAATTAGCCACTTCTTTACGAGAAGATGGCTTCGTTCAAGCAGCATGGAATCGAAAAACCACCAGCCCTGACGGCTATACTCTCACCGACCTCTCAATGACTTCACTCACCCGTTTAGGAGAGGAAACTCCAGTACATCACCAGATGCCTGCAATTAAATTATCAGAAGGTTCCTATTGGGGGCTTGCATTAACTGAACACGATGGTCAAATGGTATTAGCAGGATACCATCGTGATATTTCAACGGGTGGCTCATGGCAAGATATCACTTCGATTTTCACTTTGGTTTCATCCAACCCAGACAGTCCGTCATCTTGGAGTCCACCAAATGTTGTACTATCTGATATTCAAATCCGCCCATCACAAGGTGATGCTCTTGCAATTGGATTAGGTGAAGAAAACTTACACATACTCTATCAAGAAGTTCGAAACGATGTCACTGGTATTGACCGAATTGGATTGATGTATACGCATGGTGAACCAACCTATGCGGCTTGGGGATTCCAATCCTCCGTCGGCGATCATGCTCAAATGGCTCAGCTTGTTGTTCTTCAAAACGGCAGCGATGATGTCCTCGTTGCTTCTTGGATCGAAGGTCGAGGCAAAGATGCCATGCTTGCGCATATCGTCACCGATAATTCTTGGTCGAGTGAAGCAGAAAAAATCGGCGCACCGGGTTCGACACATATTGAATTAAACCCTACCTCAGATGGCGTTCAAATCTTTTACGATGAAATCAATGTCTACGGTCCAGTTGCCCGCTATGGTCTCTTATCAGACGCCTCTTTTGGCCAAACACTTGCTCTCTCCAACATCCTCACAGAGGGATTCTTGAAAGGCCATGCAGGGATGGAAGGTGATGGGATTCTTCTTCTTTCTTCGGCAAGCGGTTCTCTCAAGATGCGAATACTCGCAGATATGAACGGGGATTCAAACGGCGATGATGGTACATCATCATTTCTCGATACACTCCTTGCTCCATTACCTGGAAATGCTGAAACAAAACTTTTGATATTTGGTGCAACAACGAGTTTGTTCATTGTATTCCTTCTGATGATTGTTCTATCAGTTCGCTCATCCCGACGGCGTGAGGAGGAATTACTCATCTCTGAATCAGGACAAAACGAAGATGCAGATCTACTGGAATTACTTGTAGTTCCTGTCTTGGATGATGGCCCATTGCTTGCACTTGATACCGAAACGGATGGTATGATTGTTGAAATGGAAAACCCAGTCGCAATTCTCGATGATGAAGAATTGAGTTTGTCAGCCTCGCTTGAAGCGAAAAACGAATCAGGTGAAGGCAGCTCCCGTCTTAATCGTCGTATGAAGCGGAAGCAACAGCGCGAGATTACCGACATGGTAAACTCGATAAATACATCACTTCCACCCCTTCCATCACTTCCACCCCTTCCTCTCTCGATGCCTGAACCAGCTCCTTTACTGGCAGAACTGGCAGATATTACCCCAATGGCATTGCTGCCTTTACCGATTGGAAGTTTACCACCGCTTCCGGGCTTCCCTGCTTTACCAATAATTGTACCACCGCAGCGAGATGTGGTGTGCCATGGATGTTCGGCCAAATTCACTGTAAAGGACATGACACTCACCCGGGTTGACTGTCCAATTTGTTCAGTGAAAGTAGATTGTTGAGGTTATATTATGTGCGGAATTTTTGCTTACTTAGGTTCTCGTCAAGCCTCGACTGTACTGGTTGATGGCTTGCGGCGACTCGAATACCGAGGATATGATTCAACCGGTATTGCGGTGAAAGATGGCACCATTCAAATTCATAAGAAAGTCGGTAAAGTCGGTGATTTGGAAACGATATTACCGGCTAAAGTTCCAGGAAATCTCGGAATTGCACACACTCGATGGGCTACACACGGTATCGTCAATGATTCGAATGCTCACCCACATCAATCTGCGAATGGAAAAGTCGTTATTGTCCATAATGGTATTATCGAAAACACCCGCCAACTTCGTACATCACTCACTGCTCAAGGTATCGAATTGCAGAGTGATACAGACTCTGAAGCACTTGCGCACATAATTGAACAAGAACTCAGCGTGGATAATGACCCGGAGAATGCAGTTCGCAGAACTCTTCACATTGCGCGGGGTACCTGGGGCTTGTGTGTCCTCTTCCTTGAACACGATGTGATTGTGTGCGCCCGTAACGGCTCGCCTCTCATCATCGGGCAAGGCGATGATGAGATGTTTGTTTCCAGTGACCCCCATGCGCTAACACCCTACACGCAACGTGTTGTTTTCCTTGAAGATGGTGAAATAGCCACCCTGACACATAGTTCGATGAAACTGTCAACCTTGAAGGGCAAAAACTTCAACCCGAGTATTACAGTTCTTGAGGAGGATTGGGGCGAATCTGACCTTGGTGAATATCCTCATTTCATGTTGAAGGAGATTTATGAGCAACCCGATGCCTTGCGCCATTGCATCAGCGGTCGGCTTGACCGAGTCAGAGGCAATGGCCGGCTTGGTGGTTTGAAATTAGAGCCACGCGATTTGGCTAAAGTGCCTCACGTGCGTCTTTTGGGTTGCGGTACGGCTTACAATGCTGCAGAAATTGGTCAAATGCTCATTGAAAAATTAGCCCGTATACCTACAGTAGCCCATATATCCAGTGAATTCAGGCATAATGACCCGGTGATTAATCCAAACGCATTACATTTTGCAGTTACACAATCAGGTGAAACAGCCGATACCCTCTCGGCAGTGAAGGAAATACAACTCAAGGGTGGAAGTGTCTTCGGCGTAGTCAATGTCGTTGGTTCATCTATCGCTCGTGAGTGTGGCAAAGGTGTGTACATTCACTCAGGTCCTGAGCAAGCCGTTGCATCGACCAAAGCCTTCTCAAACATGGTGGCAGCATTATCCATGTTCGCACTTCAAGTTGGTCGTTCTCGTGCAACGAGTAAGGAACAAGGAAGGGAGTTGATTAACGGTCTACAGCAAATCCCACACTTGATTGAAGCGTATCTCGAGAATCAAGGTCCAATTCTCGAAGCGGTTGAAATGATAAAAGACGCAAAATGTGTTCTTTTCCTCGGTCGTGGGATTTCTGCACCGGTGGCAAAAGAAGGTGCGCTTAAACTGATGGAGATTGCCTATATCCCTTGCTTAGCCTATCCAGCAGGAGAAATGAAACATGGACCGATTGCTCTGTTAGAAGAGGGTAGCCCGGTTATTTTCATCGCTCCGAACGATCACGTCAAAGTGAAGACAATTTCGGCAATTCATGAATGCAAAGCACGAGGTGCACGTATTATTTTGATTCATGAAGAAGGCGATGAAATTGCGGAAGAAGCTGATATCAGTATTCCGATTCCACCAGTGCATCCTTTACTTTCACCATTGTTGACTGTGATTCCAATGCAATTGATTGCTTATCACACGGCTTTAGCACTTGGATGCAATGTTGACCGTCCTCGCAATCTTGCGAAATCAGTAACGGTTGAGTGAATTTCACAAGATTGAGAATCGTTGTTCTTCTTCTTTCCAACTAAACGGCTTGTAGCCAAGCCGGTGGTGGGTATGTCGCATCTTGACAACACCCATCTTTCGAGCCACATCATCACCTGAACGTTCCATGACTAAATGAATCACACCATCAGCGAGATAATCTTCAACACCGTATTCACCGAATTGTTTGTTGTCTTCGCCTGTCATTTCACAGATAAAGAATGAAGTCAGTCCAAGTCGACGAACGGCTTCAAAGAGGCGGAAAATCTCATCACGTGGATTTTCCATCTTGGTGAGCGTGAAGAAAGCACCGAGTGAATCGAAAACCAGTAATTCAAAGCCAATTGAATCACGGTATGAGGTGAGTTGTTTGATGAGTTGGCCCATCCAGTCCACACGATTGCTCATACCTTGTTCATCCAGTTGAACACGCAAATCTGAAAGATCAATAATTGCAATTCGGTTACTCACTCGCTTATCATCAATGTTCATTCCCATATTTGACATGTGAGAACGGAGTGAATCTTTTCCTTGTTCGAGGGTGACGTAGATTCCGCTTGTTTCACCATAGAGCACTGCATTGTAAAGCATTGAAAAGGTTAGACTCGACTTCATAGCACCCGATGAACCAGCGACAATACAAATGTGGCCTTTAGGGATTCCACCTTGCATATTTTCATCTAATCCTTCAATATGCGTTGGTATTCTTGTTACTTCACTCATGCCGGCACCATGTGGGGGGTACACCCTTTGATTCTTCAACCTCACCCTTCTTTCTGTTGCAATTTTGAACGCTCAGAAGCAAAAAGACAAGGGGCTCCTTCGATTGGAAGTAGATGAGGGCGTCGAGTGAAGGTTTGGCTGGCATCGCAATCACCTCGTCGAGCAGCAATGCTGCAACCACTTTTCCCAGGTCTGAAATGTGAAGGGTTTACCGATGTTGATGAGACTCCTACGCCTGGTAGTGTCGACTCCCAAGTCTTGTCTATTTGCCAAAAAAAATCTAAAGCGGTTTTGGAAGGGCATGGTTTTGATCTCGTCATTGTCTGTGATACCCTACTTGCCGACCCCGATGATATGGATTCAACACTTGGAAAACCGAATGATACGGTTGAAGCTGCAATGATGTTACACCGGCTCTCGGGAAGACGTCACCAAGTTTGGTCTGCGACAGGAATTCTGCTTCAGGGCCAATGGAAGTTTTTCGTTGAACATGCCATTGTCGAGTTTGCTGAACTTACCGATGAGCAATTGGTCGAGTTGGTTCTAAGTGAATCTTGGAAGGGGAAAGCCGGTGGTTATGATTTAGCGGGGCCAATGGGCAAACACGCTCGTCTCATCGATGGCCATGAATCTACAGTTCTCGGAATTGCAGGAGAAGCAATGGAACTTCTACGCACTTTTTCACTCGGGCATCAAGGAGAGTAATCCCAATTCATGGCGTCCAACGTCGACGACAACATCTGTGCCAGGTAGCAACAGAAGTTTATCTTCAGCATCTAATGAAAATATTCCAACGCCAGCCTCATTACTCATATGTTGAAGCTCTCGGCGACAGACATTCTGATGGGTGTCCATATGTACCATCGGACGTAAATCGACAATGATTGAATCCCCTTGGAGTATACGCTTTTCCATTTCACGGGTAGGGATTCGATTCATCTTATCTGGTGATACATATCTTAAGGCTCTTCTTGGAATGGTATTTTTGACTCGAACATGGGCGCCGAGGTCGTGGAACGCTTCCCCTTCTGCAGTGAGTGGGCCCGACCAGTTTGGCGGTAACGCCTTTGGTTGGCTATGGAGGGCGCTTTTTTTCTCAAGTTGAATTGGTAGTTTCACAGGTGTGCTCACAGGTGGTTGCTCAGAAACTTGTGCTTCGGGCGACAGATGTGGTTGTTTTAAACTCGAAGACTTCGATACTGGACGTACACTTTTCTTCGAGAGTTTCTTTTCGTCAATTTCCCCATCAGGGTTAGGTAAACCAAAAAACTGCCACAAACTTGCCATTTTTTCACCGTTCACAAATCGAGATCATCGAGGAATCCTGACATATCTGTACTTGCAGAGGTACTTGGAGTATTGGTAGTTGTCGGCTGAGTTTCTGTATGTTGGCCCATTTGCGCAGCAAGATACTGTTCACCGAAATGTTGCCATTGTTCCATCGTCCATCCATCGGGTAGTCCCGAAATTGGTAGAGCAGGACCTGTTTGAACTGCCACTGGTTGAACGGGTTGTTGAACGACTGGTTCAGAGAATGCACTCATGGCAGCCAAAGCATCGGATGCTGAAGTGACAGGTGCAGGTTGAGCATACGGGTCAGCAGCAGGTGCAGGTTGAGCATACGGGTCGGCAGCAGGTGCAGGTTGAGCATACGGGTCAGCAGCAGCAGGTGCAGGTTGAGCATATGGGTCGGCAGCAGCAGGTGCTTCCATTGCATACTGTGGTTGAGCAACAGCCATTGGTGGTTCATGTGAAGGTATATTTGTAAACGAGGTGTATTTTTCATCTTCCTCTTTGTTTCTTCCTCGGGTGAGTAATAAGAATCCAGCGAGAATCACAACGATAAAGGCAAGGCCCCCAATGATTGCCGTTGGGACAGAGCCAAGAGCGGCACTTACACTTTCTACGAATCCTT